>JBNLCM010000132.1:0-28679 GCA_050303815.1 Rhodocyclaceae bacterium | reverse complement strand
AACCGGCGCGACGTCGCGCCGGAACTGGGGGGTATCCGGCGCCGCCCACACCGTTGCGGCAGCACTCAACAGCCACAGGGCCATCAGCCCCCTCAGGGTCGCCGGTGCGACATGCTCGCCACGCGCAGTGACATCGTCATGATAATCTCGCGCCCTGGCGCGCCGCGCCGACGTCACGCCCTGCCCGTCCCTACCGTTCACTGCCCTCGTCCCCATGAACACACCGACTCCGCCCCAAGCATTCCCGCTCGAGCCCTTGCGCGTCGAGTTTACCGGCAGCGGCGGCGCCTACTTTCGCATCTGGATCGTGAACCTGCTGCTCTCCGTGCTGACCCTCGGCATCTACTCCGCCTGGGCAAAGGTCCGGCGAGAGCGCTTCTTCCTCAACAATACCCTTCTCGACGGCTCGCCCTTCGAGTACCTCGCCGACCCGATGAACATCCTCAAGGGGCGCCTGCTCGCCGCGGCGGTGATCATCGTCCTGAGCATCGCGGCCGAGATCACGCCGCTGCTGAACCTCCTGGCGACACTGATCTTTCTTGCACTGCTGCCCTGGATGGTGTCCCGGTCGATGCGTTTTCGCGCCCACAACACGAGCTGGCGCGGACTGCGCTTCGGATTCAGCGGCACCGCCACAGAAGCCGTCCGGCCGTGGCTGCTGTGGCCCGTCGCGGTCGGCCTGACCCTCGGCTTGCTGCTGCCCTTCATGATCCGGGCGCAATGGCACTATCTGCTTCGCCACCTGCGCTTCGGCAACACCGCCTTCTCGATCGACGCGCCGACCGGACCGATCTATCGCGTTCTGTTCGTTTCCGGGCTGTGGTTCATGGGCCTGGCCGTGGCCGGCGGCTCGGCCATCGGCTACCTGACCTACTCGAGCCTGCTCGGCCAGGCGCCCGACAGCGACGCGTGGGAAGCCGCCGCGGGCGTGGGCGGCATCGCGCTGTTCGCCTGGGTGGTCCTGTCCATGAGCCTGATCGTGCCGTGGGTCCAGGTGCGCTTCGCCAACCTGCGCGCCGGCCTGATGGAACTGGGGCCCCACCGCTTTCTGAGCGACCAGCGGGTGCGCGAGTACTATCCGATACTCGTCACCAACTGGCTGCTGACGGTGCTCACGCTCGGGCTGTTTCGCCCGTTTGCCGTGACCCGCGTGTGGCGCTACCGGGTTGAACATTTTGCGCTCCTGTCCGCCGGCGACATCGACGACTTCGTGGCCAGTCAGGCAGCCGAGGCACCCGTCGCCGGCTCCGAGGCGGCCGACCTGCTCGACATCGACCTGGGTTTCTGACGCATGAGTGACAGCGGCAACCCGAGCATCGACGGTCGTCTGTTCGACGGGACGTCGAGCCGCGCCCGAGCCGTGCGGCTTGCTGTCGTGGCAGGGGCCTTCGATCTCAGCTTCATCGACGGGCACACCGAACGCGAGCGACTGCCCTTGCACGCGCTCCGCTGGCAGGAAGCCCTCGGGCAGCGGGTGCGGAGGGCGACGCTGGCGGACGGTCGGTCGCTGGAGCTGCCCTGTGGCCCGGCCCTCGACCGTATCCTGGCCGCGAGCCGGCACCGTGAAACGGCCGTGTCGCGCTGGCAGGCGAGCGCCGCCATCGCGCTCGGTGCCTTGCTGGTGTTGCTGGCGGTGCTGTTCGCCGTCTATCGCTGGGGCCTGCCCGCAGTGGCGGAGCAGCTTGCCGCACAGGTGCCGGTGGACGCCCTGTCCGGCTTCGACGGCCACCTGATCGGCACCCTCGAGGCCGGCGGCATGATCGCGCCGAGCGCGCTTCCGGACGCCCAACGTGCCGAAATCGTCGAGGCCAGCCGGCGACTGCCCGGGCCGTTGCCCGCACTGAGGTTCCACGATGCACCGCAGATCGGCGCGAATGCGTTCGCCCTGCCGGGTGGCACCATCGTCGTGACCGACGACCTCGTCCGGCTGGCCGGCTCGCCGGAGGCGGTCGCTGCCGTCGTGGCCCATGAGATGGGGCATGTCCGGCATCGCCATGGCCTGCGCCAGCTCATCCAGTCCTCGGCGATCGCGGTGGTCATCGGCCTGTGGATCGGTGATTTCGATTCGATGATCACGGTCGCGACGACGGTGCTGCTCGGGTCGGCCTACTCGCGGGAATTCGAGTACGAGGCGGACGGCCACGGCGCGGAGCTGCTGGCCGGCGCCGGACTGTCGCCCACCCTGCTCGCCGACATGCTCGCCAGATTGTCTGAAACGGCAGGCGAGGCGAACGACTCGAACGGCTATCTGTCGAGCCATCCGCCCACCCCCGAACGCATCGAGCGGCTGCGCCGCCTGCACCCGGACAATCAGGGAATGATTGAAGACGCTGAATTCCTGCGATAATCGGCCGTTGAACAGGCGACAACGACCTCGGCCAGCCCATTCGACTGTCCGAGGGGCTCGACGACACGCCAGGCCGCCCCGCCAATGGAAGCGGCCAAATACAAGGAACAGACAAGGCACGCCGACTGCATATGGAGACCTCGGGCATCCTGCGCGCGACTGAATGCGTCGTGCTGTTCGCGGACATCGCGGGCAGTTCGACGCTCTATGAGCGCATCGGCAACGAGGCCGCCGCAAAGCGGATCAATCGCTGCCTGAAGTCGATGCAGCGCGTCGTGATGCATTCGGGCGGCCAGGTCATCAAGCTGACCGGCGATGGGCTGATGGCGATGTTCGACAACGCCGACGCGGCCTTCGAGGCCAGCACGGCGATTGGCATGGAGCTCGGCGAGCCGACCACCGCGGAACCCAAGATCGACATCCGCATCGGCTTCCACCACGGCACGGCCGTCAGCACCGGAAACGACCTCTTCGGCGAGACCGTGAATGTGGCCGCCCGCTTCTGCGAAGTGGCATCGACCGGTACCGCGGTAACCTCGTCTGAAACGGCCAAACTGCTGTCGCGTGGCAATCAGCGCAAGCTGCGCAAGATCCCGCCCCGGCCGCTCAAGGGCATCAACCGCAACTTCGACCTGCTCGAGCTGGTGTGCGACGATTTCTCGAAGGTCACGGCAGTGTTCGCGTCGGTGGACCTCGCCGCGCTCAATCCGGCCGTCCTGCAGCTCGACTTCCGCGGCGAGTCACGCCGCATGGACGAAGGGGCCCACCGCCTCTCGATCGGCCGCGATCCGGCCGCCGACATTGTCCTGACCGGCACGCACGCCTCGCGCCGCCACTGCGTGATCGAAGAGCGCAGCGGCAAGTTCGTGGTGGTGGACAGCAGCAGCAATGGCACCTTCGTCGTGGAAGAGGGGGGGCGGTCGCTGCGCCTGCGCCGGGAGGAACTGGTGCTGGACGGCAGCGGATGGATCACCTTCGGCCGCCCGCGCGGGCCGGATGTCGAGGAAATTCAGTATCGCTGCATCGGTTGACCCCTGACGTCCATCGTCAGGCCATCACGCCGCCACATCGCCAGCCGGCGTGCCTAGAGCCCCTTGACCGCAAAGATGCCAGGGGCATTGCGCCAGTAGCCCTGGTAGTCCATGCCGTAGCCGAACAGGAAGCGGTCCGCCACATCGAGGCCGGTGAAATCCGCCCGCATGCCGGGATAGGCCTTCCGGTCGTGTTCCTTGTGCACCAGGACGGCACTGCGTACGTC
The DNA here is from genome assembly GCA_050303815.1 of Rhodocyclaceae bacterium. Classification (GTDB taxonomy): domain Bacteria; phylum Pseudomonadota; class Gammaproteobacteria; order Burkholderiales; family Rhodocyclaceae; genus Cognatazoarcus. Next base: position 25,074 of record JBNLCM010000132.1, on the reverse strand, counting down.
CGCGGCCCCTTCCTCGCGCAGGTAGTCGATGATGGCGGCGAGCGTGTGCCCCTCGTCGAGGATGTCGTCGAGCACCAGCACGTCGCGCCCGGCCAGCTTCTGCGTCGGCCGGACCCGCCAGTCGAGCAGGGTGCCCTGGGTCGCCATGCCGTAGCGCGTGGCATGCAGATAGGCCACCTCGAGCGGAAAATCCAGCCGCGGAAGCAATTGCCCGGCAAAGATCACGCCCCCATTCATCACCACGTAGATCAGCGGATTGCGGTCGCGATAGCGGTCGGACAGCGTCGCCGCGAGCTGATCGATCGCGCCTTCGACTTCGGCCTGGTTGCACAGGCAGTCGGCCTCGCGACGCGTCTGCCGGATCTGTTCGATGTCGATGGCCATCGACTGGTCTCCTTGCGATTGGGCGCGCCCGGCGGCGCATGGCCTTCGCCGGGCGGGTGGGAACGACGACTAGTCGCCGTCGAATGCGATCAGTGTGTGCAGGGCGATTCCGCGATCGCGAATCCGCCGCGAGCCACCGAGATCCGGCAGGTCGACGATCGCAACCGCCTCCACGAGTTCGGCGCCCAGGCGCTCGAGCAGCGTGGCCGCCGCGAGCATCGTGCCCCCGGTCGCCACGAGATCGTCCACCAGCAGCAGCTGCTCTCCCGGTCGCGCCGCATCCGTGTGAATCTCCAGAGTGGCCACGCCGTATTCGAGGGCGTAATCCTCCTCAAGGGTATCAAAGGGCAGTTTGCCCTTCTTGCGAACCGGCACGAAGCCGCGACCCAAGGCATGCGCGAGGGCCGCCCCGAACACAAACCCGCGCGCATCGATGCCGGCGACGCGATCCACGGCCAGATTGCGATAGCGCCGGGCGAAGCGCTCCACCACGGTGGCGAGCAATTGCGCATCGTGCATCAGAGGCGTGACGTCACGAAACTGAACGCCGGCCTTGGGCCAATCGGGCACCGTCCGGATCCGGCGCCGCAGTTCGTCGTCGGAGATCATCACGAGTCACTCCTGCGGTAGACAGGTCCGTATTCTAGGGTCTGCGGACACGGGATGGCGGATCAGGGGTCGGTGAAGACCTCGGCCCAGCCCTCGAGCCGTTCCAGCAGATGTGCCCGCTGCCCGGGCGTGGCCCGGTTGAACACCGCCACCCACATCGCAATCGCGTCTGCGCGCTGGGCATCAAGCGCAGCAGCCGCTTCCGGCGGGCGGCCGCTGCGCCAGTCGTTGAACCAGGCGCGAAGGCGACCGCCACCATCCCGCGCCGCCAGCGCCTAAAGCAGTTCGGCCTCGCGCCGCGCCCGCTCGGCCAGCCAGAGACCGGGGTCGAAACGCAGAACCGCGGCGGAGCCCACCACCAGCTCGCGCTGTTCGGCGGTGACCGACCCAAGCCAGTCATCGATGGCCTCCTCGATCCGTTCGATACGCAGCACGCGCTCCCGCGCGGGATCACCCAGACCGAGCTCTTCGGCAAACGCCTCCCGCCGCTCCGTCAGCCGTCTCGCCACGCGGGAAAGTTCGTCGTCCGAGAATGGCGGCATGCGCGGACCATACTCCCGCGCCAGGCGGTCGCCGACACGACGCACCTGCTCCTGAGCACCGGCGACGATCCATTCGCCGTCGGCCTGCGCCACCGGTCCGGACAAACGCTCGCGCGCTGCGCGCAGAAAACCGGCCAGTTCTTCGGCGGGCGCCCCCTTGTGCCACTGGTGCACGGCTTCGGCGGCGTCTCCGAGCAGGGCCTTGTGGGCCGCCGGCAGGTCGAGCGCCCGGTCGATCCACAATACGCCGAGCGTCGCCGCGTTCATGTAGACGAAGGACAGGGCGCTGCACCCCCCGAGCAACAGCGCCGCGAGGAGCAACGGGATCCAGCCTGAGCGGAGGGCACGTGCGAATCGCGGCATGCGGCTGAGGACAGCACCTCGACGGACAGATGACGAGCAAGATACCGCAGCACGGAGCCCGTCGGCAGCCTGCGTAGAATCCACCTGCGTGGTGACCCCGGCCCCGCACGCCGGGTTCCCTGCGAAACAAAAAAAGAGGGCCGCACATGGCGGCCCGGAGTGGGGAAAGAAGGGGCTGTCTCGCGACGCGTGGCACCCGCAGGGCGAACGCGACGTCCGGCAGGTGAACAGACGGCCGAGACGGCCGGAAACTTACATGGCGCATGCGCGTGCAGCCCGGCTCGACCGCCAGCAACCCGATCGGCATGCCCGCGAGTCGACAGTCCACTCGGCGGATGGGCGACCGATTGACCGGCCGGATTCAGCATGCTGTGCTAGCATCCGGGCGCCGGGCAACTGCCCGGGCCACGCTTGGAGATCTGCCTGTGAACCGCCCGCTGTACCTCGCCCTGCTCGCTTCCCTTGCCCTGTCGGCCTGTTCGAACCAGGAGGAAGCCACGACTCAGACGACCGCCGCACCAAAGGCCGAAGCGCCTTCCGCCGCACCGACCCCGACCGAGACCGGAGCAGCACCTGCCCAGGCCGCGGAAACCCAGTGGCCGCCCAATACCGGCAAGCTGGTGCAGTCGATCCAGGCGGGCGGCTACACCTATGGCGAGGTTGAGGGGCCCCAGGGCCAGCGCATCTGGATCGCGGGCGGCCACATCGACGCACAGCCGGGCGACATGGTCCAGTGGGGGCAGTACGCCGTCATGCACAACTTCAACGCGAAGTCGCTCAACCGGACCTTCGACAACATCCTGTTCGTCAACACCTGGGGGCGCGTTGGCGGGCCTCAGGGTCTGGTCACGGCCCACGGCACCACGCCGGAGGGTCAGCCCGCGGCCGCGTCACCGCACGGCGCGGCGTCGCCGCACGGCAGCGCCGGCGGTGCGCCCATGCCCACGGCCGCCACCGGCCCCACGGGCGTCGTCAAGAGCGCAACGACGGCAGGTGGCTACACGTATCTTGAAGTGGACCAGGGCGGCGAAATCCTGTGGATCGCAGCCCCCGAGACCGCAGTCAAGGTGGGCGACACGGTCCGTTGGAGCGGCGGCATGACGATGCGCAACTTCACCGCCAAGTCGCTGAATCGGACCTTCGACCAGATCGTCTTCTCGGGCGGCGTGTCCGTGCAGTAGGCGCGCCGCGCGCGGCACGACAAAAGGGGCCGTCCGCGACGGCCCCTTTTTCATGTCCGGGGACAGCCTCGCCGCCCATGCCGATGCTCAGGCCGGAAAACCCGACAGGCTGCGGTTGATCTCGAACTCGCTGCGGTAGCCCACGTGCATGCCCGCTCCGGTCGCAGCCGGGACATTGGCGTTGCGCGCGGCAGCATCCGCCACGCCGTAGGTCAGTTCATACTCGTTGCGGAAGGGATACCGGGCATCCCCGCCTGACGCGCGGGCCGTGGTGTCGGCAAAGCCCGCCAGGTCATGGTTGATCTGGTATTCACCGCGGAAGCCGACGCGCGGTGTCTCTGCCCGGTCGGTCATGGCCGGCGAGGATGCCGTCTGGCCCGGCTGACCGTAGGTCAGGTCGAACTCATTGCGGAACGCATGGCGAACGTCGCCACCGCGGACGGTGGCCATCACATCGGAAAAGCCCGCGAGATCTCGGCCAATCTGATACTCGCCGCGGAACGGGCCGACGTCCGCGGCAGGCGTGGCGACCGAGGCCGTGGCGCCAAAGCCGGCCAGCGACTGACTCACGGCGTGTTCGCTGTCAAAGGCCTGGGCCTGGGACGCCAGGCCGGTGACGAGGGCGAGGGCGAAAAGGTGACGGGGGTTCATGACTGCTCTCCTTGAGGTTGGTGTTTTCGCGAAACGATCACGCGTTCCGTAGGGATTGGACGCCGCCGTCCGTGATCCCTTACACCGTCCTGTGCCGCGAACTGGGCGCCGCCGCCCGACCCCGCCGCCTGCCGGCCAAGCACGGAAAAGGGCCGCCTGCGAAGGCGACCCCTGGCAGTCGTCCCGCCCGCGTCCCTCAGGTGCGACCGGCGCCCGGCCCGACGCCGTCATCACGAGGCGCCACGACGCGGCCGTCGAGGACCCGCCCCCCCTCGAGGTCTTCGAGCACGACGCTCAGGGCGTTGGTGGAAATCAGCACCTCGATCAGCGACAGAACCAGGGACGCCGCCAGACTCAGCATGCTGGCGGCGAACAGCCACTGACCGGCCGCCAGCCAGCCCCCGAACAAGGCCAGCATCGACAGGCAGCAGAGCAGGAAACTGGCAACGCCCACGGTCTGCATGGACTTGATCAGGGACACACGCCGCTTCAGGCCGGGCAACTGCCGCCGGACGACCTCGGCGCGCGGATCCGGCGAAGCGTGCAGTTGCCGGATCACCTGGGCGAGGGTCAGGAAGCGATTGGTATAGGCGAGCAACAGCAGCGAGATCGCAGGAAACAGCAGCGCGGGTGTCGTAATGTCCATGGTCGCTCCGGAAGGCGGCCGGCCCGATCAGCCGGCCCCGTCACCCTCGGCCTTGTCGTCGGCGGCCAGCTGGTAGTGATGAACATCCATCTGCGGGAAGGGAATCGACAGGCCGTTCTCGTCGAAAGCGTTCTTGAGCTTCTCCTTCAGGTCGCACATGGTCGCGAAATAGTCGCTCGAGGCCACCCACGGCCGGACATGGATATCAACGCTGCTGGCACCCAGCTCGGCAACGCCGATAAAGGGCGCCGGATCTTCCAGCACGCGAGACTCCTCCTTGAGAACGGCCTCGGCCACTTCCTTGGCCTTGCGGATATCATCGTCATAGCTGATGCTCATGACGAGGTCGATCCGCCGCTGGGTGCGCGCCGAGTAATTGGTGATGACATCGGAGTAGATGGCGCCATTGGGGATGATGATCTCCCGGTTGTCCGGCGTGCGGAAGGTCGAGCTGAAGATATTGATCCGCTCGACCACGCCCATGGTTCCGGCCGCCTCGACCACGTCGCCATTCTTGAAGGGGCGGAAGACGATCAGCATCACCCCGGCGGCAAAGTTCTTGAGCGAATCCTGCAGCGACAGGCCGATGGCCAGGCCGGCGGCACCGATGATCGCCACCAGCGATGTGGTATCGACGCCCAGCTGGTTGAGGGCCGCCACGGCCACCAGCAGGAGCAGCAGCCCGTTGAGGATCGACAGTGCGAAGTGGGCAAGCATATCGTCCATGCCCGCACGCCGCATCAGCTTGCCCGCGACCGACACCGCGAGCTTCACCGCCCAGCGGCCGACCAGGAAGATGGCGACGGCCAGGCCGATATTGATCAGCCACGGCCAGAGATAGACGTCGACCCAGCTGGCGTTGGCAACTTGTTCGTTCATGGACTGCCTCATGTTCTGTCTGACGGACGCGCCACGACGGGCGCGCCTTCAGCTTATGTTGCCTTGCAGCATGTCGCAAGTCGGTGTGGCGTACTGCCGAACCAGCCGGTCGCAACAGGCGCTAAACTGGTGGTTTGGCGATATTCCGCCATCCGATGATGACGCCGCGGCAATGACCGTGGCGCGCGGAGACAATGCAGGCCCTCTTGCTGACCACCATCGCTGCCCTCGCGGTAGCGGTCTGTGGACTCGTCCTCCTGTTGGTCCGGCTGCGACGCCGGCTGGCAGCGCTTCGCCGCTGCCTGAACGAAGCCGGCGCGGCAGCGTCGGTGACGGCGGGCGCGCCACCGACGAGCGCGGTGCTCCAGTCGATCTTCGACAACATTCCCGGCGGGGTGACGCTGTTTGACGCCGATCTCAACATGGTCGCGTGCAATCGGCAACTGATCGACCTGCTGGATTTTCCCGCATCCCTCTTTGAGGACGGCAAGCTGCCCAGTTTCGAGGCGCTTGTCCGGTACAACGCCGAGCGCGGCGAATACGGGCCGGGTGACACCGACCGGCAGGTTGCGCTGCGACTCGAACGCGCGCACAACACCGGCCCCCACTGCTTCGAGCGCACACGGCCAGACGGCACCGTCCTCGAGATCCGCGGCGCCCCCCTGCCCGATGGCGGATTCATCTCGATCTATACGGACATCACCGATCGCCACCGGACCGAGCATGACCTTGAGCGACGCAGTGCCTACCTGCAGGCGGTGCTCGACCAGATGCCCCACGGCGTCTCGGTGTTCGACGAGAACCTGCGCCTGCGCCACTGGAACGACACCTTCATCCGGGTCCTGGACCTGCCAGCCCAGGCCGTCTACGAGGATGTTCCCTTCGAAGAGCTGATCCGCATTCCCGCCGAGCGGGGGGAATACGGCCCCGGCGACATCAAGCAGCATGTCGAGCGCCGCCGGGCGCTGGCCGCCCGTTTCGAACCGCATCGGGTCGAGCGCCGGCGTCCGAATGGCCGCACGCACCTGATCGAGGGGCAGCCCCTGTCGCTGGACGGCCGCGTCGCGGGCTTCATCACTACCTACACGGACATCACCGACCGGATTGAGGTGGAGACCGAGCTGCGGACCCGAAACGAGATCTTCCGTACGCTGATCGACAACATCCCGGGCGGCGTCACGCTCTTCGATGGCCGCTTCCGGCTGGTCGCCTGCAACGATGCCTACCGACAGCTGCTGGAGTTCCCCCAGCACCTGTTCGAGAACGGGCCCACCCTCGAACGCTTCTTCCGCTTCAATGCCGAACGGGGCGAGTACGGTCAGTGCCACGTCGAGGACAAGGTGCGGGAACTGATGGACCGCGCGCGCCTGCGGGAGCCACATGTCTTCGAGCGAATCCGCCCCAACGGCACGGTGCTGGAAATTCGCGGCCTGCCGCTGCCGGACGGGGGGTTCGTCACGATCTACACCGATGTCACCGAGCACAAACGCGCGATCAAGGCGGTCGAGGAGCTGGCCCACCGGGACGCCCTGACCGGCCTGTCCAACCGCTACACGCTCGAGGCGCGCCTCGACCAGGCACTCGCCGAAGCCCGCCGCAATGGCACCAAGGTCGCCCTGCTGTTCATCGACATGGACAACTTCAAGTCCATCAACGACTCGCTCGGGCATGACATCGGGGACCAGTACCTGAAGGAGATCGCGGGCCGGCTGGAGGGCTGCGTGCGCGACAGTGACATCGTTGCGCGGCTGGGCGGTGACGAGTTCGTGCTCGCGCTGACCGAGCTGGCCAGCCCGTCCCTTGCCGCGCCGCTCGCAGCCAGCCTGCTGGAGACCCTGGCGGAGCCGACCAGCCTGGGCGGGCATACGATCGTGCCATCGGCTTCCGTAGGCATCTCGGTGTTTCCCGACGATGGCAGGGATCGCGGGGCGCTGATGAAGCACTCCGATGTGGCGATGTATTCCGCCAAGAAGGCCGGCCGGAACGCGTACCGCTTCTACGACCCTGCCATGACCGAGGCGGCCGAGGAGCGTCTGCGATTCGAGGGCACGATGCGCCAGGCCATCGAGCGGGAGGAATACATCCTCCACTTTCAGCCGAAGGTCGAGGCGGCCTCGATGCGCATCGTGGGCGTCGAAGCCCTGCTGCGCTGGCAACGTCCGGACGGATGGCTCGTGCCGCCGATGCGCTTCATCCCCCTCGCCGAGGAAACCGGCTTGATCGAGCCAATCGGCACCTGGGTGCTGCGCAAGGCCTGCGAGACGCTGCAGGCCTGGCGCAGCGACGGCGCGACGGAGATCTCGATGGCCATCAACCTGTCCGCCCGCCAGCTGCGCAGCAGCGCCTTTGTGGACCAGGTGGCCGACACCTTGTGCGAAACGGGTCTTCCCCCCCAGCTCCTCGAACTGGAGGTGACCGAGAGCGTGGCGATGGAGGATGCAGAGATGACAGTTCGCCAGCTGCGCGCCTTGAAGGCACTCGGCGTGCGCCTGTCGATCGACGACTTCGGCACCGGCTACTCCTCGCTCGCCTACCTCAAGCTGCTGCCCATCGACCAGCTCAAGCTGGACCGGACCTTCGTCAAGGACATCGAGAGCGATCCCAACGATGCGGCGATCTGCGCCGCGACAATCGGGCTCGCGCACAGCATGGGCCTGGCGGTGGTGGCCGAAGGCGTCGAGACCCAGGCCCAGGCCGACTACCTCACCCGCCTCCAGTGCGACACGATGCAGGGCTACCTCTTCAGCCGTCCCCTGCCCGCCCACCAGGCCCGCGCCTTCGTTCTCGGCCCGGACGAGCGGCTGCGCGTGCGGGCCTGATCAGGCCTCCTCGGCCGGCAGGCGCAGAATCCTGACCGAGCCGGTCAGGATCGCGCCGACGATCAGCAGCCCGATGATATGGTCCGGCCAGGGCGATCCGCTCAGCGTGACCAGCGCACCCGCCACCACGACCCCCAGGTTGGCGATCACATCGCTGGCCGAGAAGATGTAGCTGGCGCGCATGTGGGCCCCCTCGGCGCGCCTAGGCGCCAGCAGCCACAGGCAGCTGGCGTTCGCCACCAGGGCCAGCAGCGCGACCCCCATCATCATGCCACCGAGGGGCTCCGGCCCGATCAGCATCCGCTGGACAACCCCGCCGAGCAAACCAAGCGCCAGGGCAAGCTGCAGCCACCCCGCGAGCCGGGCGGCCAGCCCGCGTTGCCGCGCGCCGCGTCCGACGGCATACAGCGCGACACCGTAGACCCCGGCGTCGGCCAGCATGTCGAGGCCGTCCGCCAGCAGGCCGGCCGAATCCGCCCACCAGCCGGCCAGCCCTTCGACCAGGAACATCACGCCATTGATCGCCAGCAGGATCCACAGCACGCGCGCCTGCCGGCCACTGTCCGGCGCGGGTCCGTCGGCACCCGTGGTCGCCACCGTGTCGAGCAGCCGGCCACCGAAGCCGAGCCCCCGGATGCGCTCGCAGATCCCCTCGGGTGCATCGTCATGCCAGACGCGCACGAGGCGCGCCGGAAAATCGAACTCGAGCCCTGCTGCGACACCTTCCAGGCGGGCGCGCACCTGCTCGCCCTCGCTGGGGCAATCCATGCCCGGCACCTCGATGCGCGTCAGCCAGCGGGCCGGCGGGCGTCCCGACGACGCCGACGCCGCGGACCCGGCCGCCGGGCATCCGCACTCAGTAGAGCAGGTAGGTTTGTCGCTCATCGAGCCAGGCACGCTCATCCTCCCACGCAAGGCGATCAAGGTCGCCGGGTTCGGCCGCCGGATCGTCCACCCACTCGCGCAGCAGCGGCGACCCGTTGATCAGATCGATCGCGAGCCGGTCGAACTCGTACTCGTAGGGAAAATCCCGCCACAGCGGATAGGCGGGCCAGAGCTCGCGAATCGCCCGGAACGCCAGCGCCTGGAGGCGCCAGGGCCGGAAGGCGCCATGATCGTAGTGAGCCGGGTCTTCGACGTGAACCTGCAGGCCGGCACAGAGCTGCCCGACATGCTTGTGGAAGGTCGGCTCGAACCAGCACGGCCGCACGATACAGCCGCCGAGCCACCCGGGCGCCAGCGCGCGCATGCGGTCGAGCACCGCGCCACCGTCGATGTCGGGCGCGCCGAACAGCTCGAGCGGGCGCGTCGTGCCGCGCCCCTCCGACAGGGTCGTGCCCTCGAGCATCACGCTGCCTGCATAGCAGCGGGCCATCGACAGGTTCGGCGCATTGGGGCTGGGATTGACCCAGCTGCGCGCGTTCACCGGCCAGCCGTAGCCCGGCGAGGCTTCCGGCGCCCAGCCCTCCATGGTGACGACCTGGCACCCCACGTCGATGCCCAGGGTGGCGATGAACCAGCGTGCCAGCTCCCCCATCGTGAGGCCATGGCGCATCGGCATCGGCCCCGCACCGACGAAGCTCTCCCACCCGTCGCGCAGGCGCAATCCCTCGGCCGGCCGACCGACCGGATTGGGACGATCCAGCACCCAGACGTCCTTGCCATGACGCGCGGCCGCCTCGAGCACATAGCGCAAGGTGGTGATGAAGGTGTAGATGCGGCAACCCAGGTCCTGGAGATCCACCAGCAGCACATCGAAGGTGTCCATCATCGCGTCGGTCGGGCGACGCACCTCCCCGTACAGGCTGAAGACCGGGATACCCAGGGCCGGATCGACCGTATCCGGCGATTCCACCATGTTGTCCTGCTTGTCGCCCCGCAGGCCATGCTGGGGACCGAGCGCAGCGGTCAGGCGAACGCCCGGCAGGCGGGCAACGACATCGAGCGCATGCTCCAGCGAGCGGGTCACCGACGCCGGATGCGCCAGCAGCGCCACCCGCCGACCACGCAGCCCACGCTGCAGCCGTTCGTCCGCAACCAGCCGCTCCAGTCCGATCTTCATCCTTGCTCCCCATCGCTCGGGACGGCCAGGGTCAGGCAGCGGCCGTCGCGCCAGTGAAAGTCAGGGCGCCCCGCCGGATGCCGCAGGGCCCAGTATCCCAGCACGCCGTCGCGACCTTCCAGCACCGCGGCGAGGCCGATTTCGAGCACCGGCGCGGCGGGCAAGCCTCCGCGGGGCACGCTGGCCTGCAGCACAAAGCCGTCGGACTCGGGCAACAGGCTGCCAGGGCATTCGAGATCCGCGCGGGCGGCGTCGCGGACCCGGTAGTCGGCGAAGCCGTAGGCCGCCCAGCACCCGCTCGGCGAGAAATTGAACTCCCGGTACGCCGCCGCACCCGGCAGGCCGACGAAGGCCTCCAGGCAGGTATGCCGCCACAATCCGTCCGCCCTTCGCGCGGCGGCCGGCGGCGGCACGCGCAAGCGCCGCGCACGATCGTGGACCCGGTACCGAAGCACGAGCGCGCCATCAGCCCCCCAGGCCATCGAAACGGCTACCGCCAGGTCGTCGCACGGGCTATTGGAGGGATGTGGGGTGAGCGAATGCGGCAGGCGAGGCATGGCGGGAACGGAGGGAGGGCGGCCGACCGCTACTCTATCGGTTTGCGTGAAAGCGCGCCTCGCCCGTCGCGCCGGCCGCGGCGCGAGCGCCCACCACGCTAAGGCTGATCCCTTTCGTCACGTGGCCTGCGGCCCACGGCCTGCGCGAAGAGCATGTAGCTGCGCTTGCCATCCGCCATCGTGCAGCGCATCGCCGACTCGGCGCAGGCCATCAGGTGATCGACCTGCTCGCCATGATCCGGCGCGACCGCCATGCCGATCGACACGCGCGGATGCACGCGGTGCTGACCGAACTCGATCGGCTCGTCCAGGGCCGCAAGGAGACTCTCGGCAACCTTCGGCAGGTCCGATGGCGAGCCGACATCTTCGAGGACGATGGCGATCGCCTCGTCGCTCCAGATCGCCACGGCGTCATCCGACCGGAGCACGGCACCAAAGCGCTGCGCAAGCTGCTCCGCCAGGCCGGTCCCGTCGGCAAAGCCGAGGGCCTGCAGGAGTTCCCGGCCACGATCGAGGCCCACCATCAGGACCCCGACGAAACGACCGCGCCAGGTCAGGACCGAGAGCCGGGTGGCCAGATGCTCGCACAAGGCCTCCCGCGACGGCAGCACGCGCCCGCGCGGCGTCGATTGCGGGAGGGCGCGCGGGCCCTCGAGGTCGCGCACGACGAGCACCCGGCCGCCGTTCGGCGCACCCACCCGGAACGAGGTGGCCGTGACGGTGACGGGCCGTTCCCGTTCGCTCCCGGGCAACAGGCGGCACGAGTAGCCCTCGCGGGTGAAGTGATCGTCGTCGATCCGCTTGTCCTTCGACAGGCATTCGAGGATCTCGCCGACAGGCCGGCCAGCCAGGGGACCTTCGACGGCATCGGCACATTTCATTCGCATGGCACCGTTCGCCCGCTGGATGATGCCCTTGCCATCGATCACCATCAGGCCATCCGGAATCGATTCGAGGATCGCCTCCACATCGTCGCGCGACACAACCGTCTCGGACAGCGTCCGAGCGAGCGCGTCGATCGAGGCGCCGAGTCGACCGACGTCGTCCTTGCCCCAGTGCTCGATCGCGACCTCGAACTCGCCCCGCGCCATCCGCTCGGCGGCCATCCGCAGTTGCTCGAGGGGACGGGTCAGGCGCCGCGACAGCCAGGCGCCCCCGACCCCGACCAGCACCAGGGCCAGCAGGCCCAGCGAGGTGGTCTGCCGGGTCCAGTCGCGCGCGGTGGCGTTCACGTGCGCCAGGTAGCCCGCCAGCTCGTGTTCTTCCGATGCGAGCGCTGCGCCGACGAGCGCCTCGAGGCGCACCAGCTGCTGCAGGGTACGGCGCTCGAAGCCGCGCACGGTGTTCTCTGGATCCAGGCCATCCACCGAGATGCCGTGCGCGCGCAGGTCGGCCATGAGGCCATCGACGGCCATCCGGATCGTGGAGGCCACCTCCCTTTCATCGGGGAAGTAGCGATCCACCGCATCCGAATAGGTCACCAGCGCTTCCTCGAGGGCGGCGGCGTCCAGCACCGGCGGCGGCAACGCATCGGACGCGGCGAGGCGTACCGCGTGCAAGGTGCTGTAAGTGATCCGCACGGCCTCCAGCCGCAGATGCTGTAGCGCCTCCATGACGGGCCGCGTGCGCTGTACCGCATCCTCGAGCCCGACCTGGGCGATGCCGAGCGCACGATAGCCGATCGCGCCCACCAGCAGGGATAGCGCCGCGATGACGAGGTATCCAACGAGGATTCGGTCTCTCAGTTTCATCCCAGGGGCAGGGGTTCGACCCGGGTCGGTCCCGGGCTCTGTCTTCTGTGTACCTGCAAGGTTCGCATGCCCGTTTCCGGGCCCGCGTCGAATACCTCACGGCCCTGCGTGCGATGGCGCTCCGATCTCGGATTGCCAAACAACAACCGCCCTACCACGAACGCGAACACGGCAAGGCCGATCATCGTGCCGGGAATGACTGGCCATGCGCCCGCGGGAAGGGCGCCCGGCGGGTCCGACAACAGCCAGCCCCCCAGCAACAGCAGGACAAGCGACGACGCCATGATTACACCACTTGCCCGGGCGCGCACAACGTCCGATGGCGACGTCGACGCGGGCGGACGCGGTTCACCGGCGTTCGCCTCCCTCGGCCTCCCGGCCCGACGGCCGACGTGACGGAAATCCTGCATCCTGGCCCCTCCTGCCCGAAAGCCCATTCTAGGGTCTTTGGCCCCTTGCCCGGCAGAACGCCAGACACGGGGCCACCGTTCGTGGCAAGCCCGCAAGCACCGGCCGGACCCGGATACACTGGCGGTCGTTCTCTCTCCAGCAAGGCCGCATGCTGCCCATCCGCTATGTCGAGCCGGTGTACCGTCCGCCGAGCGAAGCCCGATCCCTGATCCTGCCTGTCACGGAGGGCTGCTCGTGGAACCGCTGCACCTTCTGCGAGATGTACACCGCCCCCCAGAAGGCATTCCGGCCGCGCGACGCCGGCGAGGTCGAGGCGGCGATCGAGCAGACCGCGGCGCAGCTTGGGGACCAGGTGCAGCGCGTCTTCCTGGCTGACGGAGACGCGCTCGTGCTGTCCACCCGGCGCCTGCTGCACGTTCTCGGCTTGATCCGGCGACACCTGCCACGGGTGCGCCGGGTATCGAGCTACTGTCTGGCCAGCAACCTGAAGCGCAAGAGCGTCGCCGAGCTGACTGAATTGCGAGACGCCGGCCTGAGCCTCGCCTACCTCGGCGCCGAGTCCGGTGACGACCTGGTCCTGTCGAAGGTCGCCAAGGGCGAGGACCATGCCTCGACGGTGGACGCGCTGGACAAGCTCGGCCGGGCCGGCATCAAGCGCTCGGTGATGATCCTCAACGGGCTCGGCGGCCGGATCTACAGTGATCGCCACGCCGACGCCTCGGCGAAGCTCGCCAACGCCACCCAGCCGGAGTTCCTGTCGACCCTGGTCGTCAGTTTCCCGCTCGGCGACGCCCGGTTCCGCGCAGGCTTCCCCGAATGGGAAGCCCTGGACCCGGCCGGCCTGTTCGCGGAGCTGCATCGTTTCCTCTCCGCGCTCGCGCTCGACCGGACCGTGTTCCGCTCGGATCACGCGTCGAACTGGCTCGCCCTGAAGGGCACCCTGGGTGCCGACAAGGCCCGCCTGCTCGCCGAGTTGAAGGCGGCGATCGACAACCCCGCCGCAGCCCCGCTGCGACCGGAATGGGCCCGCGGGCTCTAGATCCGGCACAGCCAGCGGCACGAGCCGGCGCCATCCGGATCGCCAATCGGTGTCTGCCCTAGTACACCGCCGGATCCCGGGCGGGTATCTTCTCTCTGGAGCGCTGCGCAGCCAGTGCCGGGAGAGGAGAACATGAACAAGATCGAACACATCGCGCCCATGCTCGAGCGCCTGCGTGCCGTTCACGCCGGCAAGGTGGTCAGTGCCGCCGAAGCCGTCCAGTTGATCCGCAGCCACGACACGGTCGCGACCGGCGGCTTCGTCGGAATCGGTTTCGCCGAGGGGATCGCCGTTGCCCTGGAGGAGCGCTTCCTGTCGGAGTCCCGCTCGCGTGCGGACGGCAAGGGCTACCCGCGTGACCTGACCCTCGTCTATGCCGCCGGCCAGGGCGACGGCAAGGCGCGCGGCCTCAACCACCTCGGCCACAACGGCCTGGTGCGGCGGGTCATCGGTGGCCACTGGGGACTCGTGCCCCGCCTGCAGGAACTGGCCGTCTCGGGACAGATCGAGGCCTACAACCTGCCCCAGGGCGTGATCACGCACCTGTTCCGCGACATCGCCGCAGGCAAGCCGGGGACGCTGACCCGCGTCGGCCTGGGCACCTTCGTCGACCCCCGCCACGGGGGCGGCCGGATCAACGACCAGACCCGTGAGGAGCTGGTGCGTCTGATGGAGATCGATGGCGAGGAGTATCTCTTCTACAAGGCGTTTCCGATCCACGTCGGCATCATCCGGGGCACGACGGCGGACCCGGACGGCAACATCACGATGGAGAAGGAGGCGCTCACCCTCGAAGCGCAGGCCATCGCGATGGCCGCCCACAACAGCGGCGGCGTGGTGATCGCCCAGGTCGAACGGATCGCCGAGCGTGGCAGCCTGTCGCCCCGCCAGGTCAAGATCCCCGGCGTCCTGGTGGACTGCGTGGTGGTGGCCGAGAAGCCAGAGCACCACCAGCAGACCTTCGCCGTCCCGTACAGCGCGGCCTATGCGGGCGAGATCCGGGTACCAGCCACCAGCATCGAACCGATGGCCATGTCCGAGCGCAAGATCATGGCCCGCCGCGCGGCGCTCGAGCTGAAGGCCAATGCCGTGGTCAACCTGGGCATCGGCATGCCGGAGGGCGTTGCGGCGGTGGCCGCCGAGGAAGGGATCATCGACCTGCTGACGCTGACCGCCGAGCCCGGCGTGATCGGCGGCATCCCGGCCGGCGGGATGAACTTCGGCGCCGCCATCAACACCGACGCCATCATCGACCAGCCCAGCCAGTTCGATTTCTACGACGGAGGCGGCCTCGACCTTGCGGTGCTCGGCCTCGCCCAGGCCGACGCCCACGGCAACCTCAACGTCAGCAAGTTCGGTCAAAGAATCGCCGGCGCGGGTGGCTTCATCAACATCAGCCAGAACGCCAAGCGGGTCGTCTTCGTCGGCACCTTCACGGCCGGCGGCCTCGAAGTCGCGGTGGAAGACGGCCATCTTCGGATCCTCTCGGAGGGGCGATCGCAGAAGTTCGTCGATGCGGTCGAGCACCGGACCTTCGCCGGCTCCATCGCGCTCGCCCGCCACCAGCCGGTCCTCTACGTGACGGAGCGGTGTGTATTCCGCCTCACGCCGGATGGCATGGAGCTGATCGAGGTGGCACCCGGGATCGACATTACGCGGGACATCCTCGACCGGATGGGTTTCCGGCCCGTCATTCGCAGCGAGCCCGCCCCGATGGATCCCCGCCTGTTCGCCGCCGGCCGGATGGCCCTGCGCAACGATCTGACCGAACTGTCGCTGGCCGATCGCCTCGTCTATGACCAGGAGCAGGCGCTGTTCTTCGTCAATTTCGAGCGGCTGCATATCCGCCAGCCCGAGCAGATCCGCCAGATCCGGGACCTGATCGAAGCCCGCTTCGACGTGATCGGCCGCAAGGTACCTGCCGTCGTGAACTACGAGAATTTCGAGATCGAGCCGCAGTTGCTGGAAGACTACGTCGCCATGGTTCAGGACGTCACCCAGCGTTTCTATACCGGCGTGGTGCGGTACGCCACCAGTGGCTTCGCCCGGATGAAGCTGGGCGAGGCGCTGGCCGACGAGCACATCCGTTCACGGCTCTACTCGAGCCTGGGCGAGGCGCGTGCCGCGCTGGAAGGCTGATGGCCTACCAGGACACGCGCGAATTCACGACGCGCGGCCGCGGGACCCAGGACATCACGGCAGCGGTCAACGAGGTGGTCCGGGCCAGCGGGGTCGCCTGCGGCATCGCCAACGTCTGTGTCCTTCACACGTCTGCCTCGCTGACGGTCACCGAAAACGCGGACCCGGACGTCCGGCGCGACCTGGAGACCCTCTTCGCCCGCCTCGCGCCGGATGGCGACCCGGCCTACCGGCACACCCTCGAGGGCGACGACGACATGGCGGCCCACGCCCGCAGCGTACTGACGGACGTCTCGCTGACCCTGCCCGTCGCCGGTGGCCGGCTGCGGCTGGGGACCTGGCAGGGCGTCTTCCTGTGGGAGCATCGCAGCCAGTCGCAGCATCGCCGGGTCGTGATCACCGTGCTGGGCTAAGGGCCGCGCTGCGGTTGATCGGGGCAGCCGGGGCCGGCGCGGCCCGGCGTCCTGCCGGATACGGCGGCCCCCGGCGGCGTCAGTCGTCCCGCTCCAGCGCGCTCTCGATCAGCAGCGCCGCGACCACCCGGCGGTCCAGCGCCAGCCAGACGAGAACCGGCACGAGCGTCGGCAGCAGGAGGTAGCCGAGCTGGTAGCCGGCCGCGAAGAAATTCGTGTCCCAGACATCAAAGCCGGTCTGGGCAGCCGTCTGGGGTCCGGTCAGGACCGCCACCTGCATCAGCCAGGTGAAGCAGACGCTGAGCGCCTGGAACGGAATCAGCGCCAGCGCGGCCAGCGGCAGCTTCCACCACCAGCCCCTCAGGTCGACCGCGAGCAGAAGCGCCGCAGCGAAAGGCGTACCGTAGGCGTAGCTCAGGATGTTGGCGGTCGGGGTGAGATCGCCGACGCGGCCGTCCGGCGCGCGGATCTCGAGGGCGGTCAGCAGGGTCTGGGTCGTCCCTTCCAGCTCCGAGCCCGTGACCCAGTAGCTGAAGACGCCGCGCATGACCTGCTCGGCCACCCAGGCCACCGGCACCGCCAGCCATTCCCGCGCCCAGTACCAGGCGGCAAGCAGGGGCACGAGCCACAGCAGGACCCGCAGGAAGAAACCGCCAACGACGCTTGCCGACCTAAGCTGCACGTGCGAACTCCCGCCTGGCGACCCAGCGCATCCACAACAACCAGACGACGAGCACGTCGAGCATGATCAAGGCCTGCCAGAGATAGAGGTGCGCGAACTCGAAGACTTCCTGCTTCCAGCCGGCGAGGTAGAAGAGGGTGATGATACGCAGCAGGTTGGCGCCCTGGATGGCCAGGAAACCGACGACAACCCCCACGAGACGTGCGCGCCAGGGGGCCGGATAGGCCAGCACGGCGGCCAGCAGGATCAGGCAGGCCTCGACCCCGTTGCAGCCCGCCTCGATCGAGACGCCGACGCCGCTTTGCGCGTGCTGCAGGATCTTGCCGCTGGCGACCACCGAGGAATCGAAGAAGGACAACAGGCTCGCGCTGATGCTGGCCAGCAGGCTGGTCCAGGGTACGACCAGCCAGGTTTGGGCCGGCGGCGTCAGCTCGGCGAGGAAGAACGCGACAACGAGCACCAGGAAGACAATGAAGAAACGCACGGGCTTGGCGGGATCGGCAGACGGAACGGGGTCGACAGCCTAGCAGCAAAGGCCTCGGTGGCGCCCTCCCACCCAGCCACCCGGGCAGGCCTCCGGTCGCCACACGACGCTGCGCCCCTCGCCGAGGGACGACTACACTGCAACCTGGCCGTCATCCGGCGGTCCATCCGGAGGCGGCAGTTCGGCCACGGCGTCCCGCCGACAAGTCGCCCCATCCCTGACATCGACGAGGAGGTTCAACGACATGAAGCGATGGATGCGCGTAGTGGCGGCAGTCGGCGCCATGGCGCTGGCGTGGCCCGCCAGTGCCTGGGAGCTCCAATGGTACGGACAGGCCGCCGTGCGGATCACAAGCCCGGGCGGCAAAGTGATCCTGATCGACCCCTTCATCACCAAGAACCCCAAGACGCCGGACGAGCTGAAGGACCTCGCCAAGCTCGGTCCGGTCGATCTGATCCTCGTCACCCACGGCCACGGCGATCACGTCGGCGATACACCCGAGATCGCCAGGGCAACCGGCGCCAAGGTGGCGATGAACGCCGACATGGGGCAGACCTTCGGCACGCTCGACATCGTGCCGTTCAAGCAGCTGATCCGCTTCAACAAGAGCGGCCCGATCCAGCCCATCGAGGGCATCACGGTGACAATGGTGCGGGCCGAGCACAGTTCCGAGGTCGTGCACACCGACCCGACCACCGGCAACAAGTCGGTTCATCCGGGTGGCGAACCCGCCGGCTACATCATCGAGCTCGAGAACGGCTTCAGGATCTACCATGCCGGCGACACCGGCGTGTTCGCCGACATGAAGTTCATCGGCGAGTACTACAAGCCGGACCTGGAGTTGCTGCCGATCGGCGGTCACTTCACGATGGATCCCGCCCACGCCGCCTTTGCCGTCAAGAACCTGCTCCACAGCAAGAAGGTCATCCCGATCCACTATGGCACCTTCCCGCCGCTCAAGGGCACGCCGGATGCCTTCAAGGCGGCGCTGGGCGATACCGGCACCGACGTTGTCGTGATGGCGCCCGGCGACGTCCTGAGCTTCTGACGCTGGCGTCCGGTGGCCGAAGCCAGCATCCGTATCGGTGCGGTCGCCCTGCTCGTCCTGGCGATCATCGTGGGCCTCCGCGCCAGGCGCGACGGTGTCGCGGTCGGCGCCATGCTGATCGGCGGTGCCCTGGGGTTGATCGCCATTGCCGGCCTCCTCAACAGTGGCACGAACGGCCGCATCGGCCCGCCGGAATCGATTCCTTGGCTGTCGCTGATCTGGCTCGTCGTCTCGGTGCTGGTCCTGCGCCTGCGCCTGCGCCTGCGTATCGCGGCAGCGGCACGGCCGGCGACCGTGCGGGTTGCCGACGCCGCCCGCCCGATTCCCGGCGGACGACGGCGCGACCCGACGATCTTTCTGTCCTATCGCCGCAGTGACAGCCAGGACGTCACCGGGCGGATCTACGACCGCCTGGTGCAGCACTTTGGCCGCGAGCACGTCTTCAAGGACGTGGACAACATCCCGTTGGGGGTGGACTTCCGTCGCTTCGTCGGAGAGCGGGTCGGCAGTTGCGATGTGCTGCTCGCCGTCATCGGCCCCGGCTGGCTGTCGGCGGGCGGTGACCAGGGCCGGCGGCTTGACGACAGCCGCGACCTGGTCCGGGCGGAGATCGCCTCGGCCCTCAAACGGGACATCCCGGTGGTGCCGGTGCTGGTCGGGGGAGCCGATGTACCCGACGCGGCACAGCTACCCGACGAATTGCGGGCGCTGAGTGATCGCAATGGCATCCGGGTCGGCGCCGATCCGGATTTTCACCGCGACGTCGACCGGCTACTCGACGGACTCGCCAAAGTGTCACCGGCTCCCGGCACGGCCCCGTTCAGCGTCCGCTAGCGAGGCCACGTGACGCGTACCCCGGCGACGCGCAGCAGGCGAACCGCCAGCGACCCTAGCCCCGTTCCCTGCGCATCAGGGTCGACTTGCCGAACAGGCTTTCGACCAGATCGACGGCCAGCTCAGCGCTCTGGTTGCGCAGATCGCAGGCGGGATTGAGCTCGGTCACGTCGAGCGAGGCGAGACAGCCGGTATCGGCGATCATCTCCATGCAGAGCTGGGCCTCGCGATAGGTCGGCCCGCCCGGCACCGGCGTCCCCACGCCAGGCGCCAGGCCGGGGTCGAGAAAGTCCACATCGAAGCTCACGTGCAGGTGGGTTCGGCTGTCCACGAGCGCGAGCGCCATCTCCATCGCGTCGCGCATGCCCATCTCGTCCACATAGCGCATGTCGAAGACCTCGAGCCGGGCCTCGTGCACCCGCCGCTTTTCGTCCGGATCGACCGACCGGATGCCGATCTGGCGTATCTGCCCGGGCGCCAGCGCCGGCGTGCGATCGGACAGGCCGACGAGGGCCGACGGCCCCTCCCCGCACAGGCATGCCACCGGCATGCCGTGCAGATTGCCGCTGGGCGTGATGTCGGAGGTGTTGAAGTCGGCATGGGCATCCAGCCACAGCACGCGCAGCTTCCGTCCGGCGGCCCGGCAGTGGCGGGCCACCGCGCTGATCGAGCCGATCGCGAGGGAGTGATCGCCTCCCATCAGGACCGGCAGACGGCCCAGGTCGAGCTCCGCGAGCACCGCGTCGTGCGCGGCCTGGTTCCACGCCACGACCTCCTCGAGATGGCGGTAGCCGTCGTGGGCCGGCTGCCAGGGATTGGGCGGACCACTCACGTTGCCCCGGTCCTGCACCTCGAGCCCGCGCTCGCGCAGGCGCTCTACGATGCCGGCAACCCGGAGCGCCTCCGGCCCCATCGACGCGCCACGCCGCCCCGCGCCGATATCGGTCGGTGCCCCGATCAGGCTCAACCCCTTGGTCATGCACGCCTCTCAACGCCCTTCGCGGGCTCGCAATGCCGGATGCCGACAGTAAACCGCGCTTCCCCGTGCATCGGCAACAGGTGACGGCGCGGCCGATGCTCGCTAGTCTCTATCCCATGACGACTCGCCGCGCCGCCCTCCATGGACTGCTCGCGCTGGCCAGCCTGCCCTGGCTCCGCGCCGCCGACGCGCGCCCCCATGGCCGTGCCGGCAGCCCCCAGGACTCGATCCTGCTCGTCGCCTCGGACAAGATGGGCGACCCCCGCTTCCGGGGGACCGTGCTGATGGTCATGCGCCACGGCCCCGGCGGCCCGCTCGGCGTCATCCTGAACCGGCCAACGCGCTTCACGAGGGCCCAGATCCTGCCCCGTTTCGAGGAACTGCCGGGCAAGGGCGAGCCCGTTTTCCTTGGCGGACCGGTCAGCCGCAAGACGCTGTTCTACATCGCCCGCTTCGACACGGCCCCGCCCGCGGTCCTGACAGTGGCGCCCGGCGTCTACATGGGGCTCGACCTGCGCGGGCTCAGCCGCATGCTCGAGGCCGGGCTGCGTCCGGCGGCCTTGCGCATCTACGCGGGCTACGCCGGCTGGGCGCCTGGCCAGCTCGAGCACGAACTGCGGGAGTCATCCTGGCACGCGCTGCCCATGGACGCCGGGGTCCTGTTCGAGGACGACACCGACTCGCTCTACCCGCGGCTCAAGTCCCGGACCCAGCTGATTCCCGCCTGAGCATGTCCGCGACCGGGGTCCCCCGCGGCCTGGTCACCGTGCTGGGCACCTCGCAGCTGGTCTGCTGGGGGATCTCGTACTACCTGATCGGCGTCTTCGCCGAATCGATCATCGCCGAGACCGGCTGGTCGCCCACCGCGGTGCACGGCGGGTATTCGCTGGCACTCGTCGTGATGGGGCTGGTGTCGGCGCGGGTTGGGCGCTGGATCGACCGGCACGGCGGCCGTTTCGCCATGAGCAGCGGATCCCTCCTGTGCGCGCTCGGCTGCGCCCTGCTCGCGAGCGCCGGCTCGCTCGCGACCTACTACCTGGCGTGGGCCATTCTTGGCCTGGCCATGCGGCTGTTTCTCTACGATGCCGCCTTCGCCACACTCGCCCGCATCGCGGGCAGCGGTGCCCGTGCGGCGATCTCCCGCATCACCCTGCTCGGGGGGCTCGCATCGACCGTTTTCTGGCCGCTCGGCCACGCCCTGATCGGGTGGCTCGGCTGGCGCGGCGCCCTGCTGGTCTATGCGGGCTTCGCGCTGTCGACCCTGTGGCTGCACTGCCGGATCCCTGCCGAGGCCGCTCCGCCCGACGCACACGCTGCGCCAACGCTCGCGCGCTCGTCGAACCGGCACCGCATCGCCTGTGCCTGGCTGTTCGCCTGGGTGGTCACCTGCGCCGGACTGCTCAACGCGGCCATGTCCTCTCACATGATCAGCCTGCTGAGTGCCCTCGGACTCGGCACCGCCCTGGCCATCCAGCTCTCGGCCCTGCGCGGCGTCGGGCAGACGTCGGCCCGGCTGGTGGAAGTCCTGTTCGGCCATCACTGGCACCCCACGACCCTGAACCTCGTCGCGACCGCACTGCTGCCGCTGGCCTTCCTCGCGACCCTGCCGACCCCCCTCGGCCTGGCCGGCGGCCTCGGCTTCGCCGTGCTCTATGGCGCAGGCAACGGCCTCGTCACGATCACCCGTGGCAGCCTGCCACTGGTCCTGTTCGATACGCGGGTGTACGGCCAGCTGGTGGGGCGCCTGCTGGCCCCCGGCTTCCTCGTGGCGGCAGCCTCCCCCATGGTTTTTGCCTGGTTGCACGACACCCTCGGCGCGGGCCGCACGCTGCTGGTCGGGATGGGCGTCGCCACCAGCATGACGATCGCGTCGCTGGCCTTGTGGCATTTGGCACGATCCCGGCCATGACATCTTGTAGCAGACCGTTTCCTCGGCCATGCTGAGCTAAAGAGCGCAAAGATCCGGCCGTTTTCAGTCACTTATAAGACATACCAACGGCAGGGGAGACACCATGCTGATCAGCAAACGCGATGTCCAGGATGCCTGGCGGGCCGCCCAGGCCGCATTCACGTGGCCACTCTTCTTCACGCTCGCCGGCATCGCCCTCATCGTCGGAGGACTTGCCTACGTCGGCGGGCACGCCGATCCCCGCTATCGGCCGCTCTGCGCCGACCCGAGCGACACGGCCTTCCTGCTCTTCTTCATCTCGATCCCGGTGATCGGTGTGTGCGGCCTCGTCGGACTGGGCGAAGGCGTGCTGTGGGGGCGCCTGCGTCACAAGCAACCGGGCATTGCCCGAGGGCACATCGTCCGCGCAGGCGGCCTGCTGGGCGTCGCGATCAGCCTGATCGTCGCCGACGCGGCCGGCCTGATGACCCTCTGCCACATGATCTGACGGCCAGCCGCGCCGCCCGCCCCTGCCCCCCGCTGAAGCACGCCCACGGTGTTTGACAATTCGTCGGGTGCAGGCTAACGTCCCCTCCTAAGCGCCGATTTGAACATCAGCTTGCGGGCGCTCAACAAATACGGCTAAAGCGAGGGCAACCCGGTCCGAGCCAACAGCCGACCGGGTTTTTGCTTTTGCGGCCGCCACGAGCGCCCGCGCAGGAGTCACACGCAACATGAACACCGCCGCTTCGGTAGGCGTCGTCAGCCCCAGGCGGGCGCAATTCGACGCACCCCTCGCGCTGCGCAGCGGCAGTACGCTGCCCGGCTTCGAGCTGGTCTTCGAGACCTACGGCCAGCTCAACGCCGACCGCTCCAATGCGGTCCTCGTCTGCCACGCCCTGTCAGGCTCACACCACCTCGCCGGCACCTATGCCGGTCAGCCGGGCAACGTCGGCTGGTGGGACAACCTGATCGGTCCCGGCAAGCCCCTAGACACCAACCGCTTCTTCGTCATCGGGGTCAATAACCTGGGCGGCTGCTACGGCAGCAGCGGGCCCCAGAGCATCAACCCGGCAAGTGGCAAGCCGTGGGGAGCCGACTTTCCCTTCATCACGGTCGAGGACTGGGTCGACTCCCAGGCCCGCCTGGCCGACCACCTGGGCATCGAGCGCTTCGCCGCCGTCGTCGGCGGCAGCCTGGGCGGCATGCAGGCCATGAACTGGGCCATCCAGTATCCGGACCGTATCGCCCACGCGGTCGTGATTGCCTCGGCGCCGAAGCTCACGGCGCAGAACATCGCCTTCAACGAGGTCGCCCGCCAGGCCATCCTCAAGGACCCCGATTTTCACGGCGGCCACTACTACGAACACGGCGTCGTGCCCGCCCGGGGCCTGTCGCAGGCCCGCATGGTGGGACACATCACCTACCTGTCGGACGACTCGATGGATGAGAAATTCGGTCGCCGGCTGCGCCATGGCAAGCCCATCTACAGCTACGACGTGGAGTTCGAGGTCGAGTCCTACCTGCGCTACCAGGGCGAGAAGTTCTCGGGCTACTTCGACGCCAACACCTACCTGCTGACCACCAAGGCCCTCGACTACTACGACCCCGCGTCCAGCCACGGAGGCGACCTGACCCGGGCGCTGTCCGCCGCCTCGGCCGGCTTCCTGGTGGTGTCCTTTTCGACCGACTGGCGCTTCTCGCCGGGCCGCTCGAAGGAGATCGTCAACGCGCTGGTCCACAGCGACAAGCGGGTCAGCTACGCCGAGATCGATTGCCCCGCCGGCCACGACTCCTTCCTGCTCGACGACCCGCTCTACCACGGCGTGCTGCGGGCCTACTTCGACAATATCGCGGGGTGACCATGGCCTACCAACGCTACGACTACGAAGTCATCGCCTCGTGGATCCAGCCGGGCGAGCGGGTGCTCGACCTGGGCTGCGGCGACGGCAGCCTGATCAAGTACCTGAACGAGGTGCGCCAGGTCCGCGGCTACGGTGTCGAGAACGAGCCGGACCGCATGCTGGCCAGCATCCGCAACGGCATCAACGTGCTGCAGCTGGACCTGGAGCAGGGCCTCGCCGGCATCGAGGACAACGCCTTCGACCATGTGATCATGAGCCTGTCGCTGCAGGCCATCCACAACACCCAGGGCATCCTTGCCGAGATGCTGCGGGTCGGCCACGAGGCCGTCGTGAGCTTCCCGAACTTCGCCTACTGGCGCCACCGGCAGTCGATCATCAATGGCCGGATGCCGGTCTCGGAGAGCCTGCCGCACCAGTGGTACAACACCCCCAACGTGCGCTTCTTCACCATTGCCGATTTCGAGGCGCTGTGCGCGGACGAAGGCATCGCCATCCGCGAGGGGCTCGCCTTCGACGAAGGCAAGGTGGTGGTGGACGAGCCCAATTTCATGGCCAGTGTCGCCCTGTACCGACTCGGGCGCGACCGTTGAAACGCCCTGCGGCCCGACCGGACGAACGGTCTGGCCGCAGCGCTGAACTTCGTTGCCCCGCCCCGCTCTACATCGGTGGGGCAGGACCGCAGGCGCCGCGACAGGAACGGTCCCCGCCGGCGCCGACCGTGCGAACAGACTCCCGCCAATGCGGGCCTGCCCCGTCCCCTCTTTCCCCGGTCCATGCTCATGCCTGACCAGCCCGCCGCCATGACCCTCCGTCTGCCCACCCTGTCGCTCATCTTCTTCCTCGCCACG
>JBNLCM010000131.1:0-26478 GCA_050303815.1 Rhodocyclaceae bacterium | reverse complement strand
ACATGCGCAGAACAGTAGCGGCAGAGAGGGCGAAAAATCAACAATCCGTGTATCTAGGATTTTGGCGGCTCATCGCCCTGAAACCCGCGCCGTTGCTCGGGGCGGGCCGGAAATGTGCCTCGGAAGTGTCAAAGTCGGGTCTGTGTAAACCCGTTTCGGTATCCGAACTTTCATCTTCCCGTCCTCCATGAAGCCTTAGATCAGCACTTCATGGCGTCCGTTTTTCGGGGACAAGCCCAGTGCCGACCGCAGATCCTTTGTGCGCAGATTGCGCTATCAGCCTGCAGGCGACTGGTGCCTGGCCATGAAGCGGGCGATCTCCGACTCCGTCGGGTAGGCACCCGAAAAACTTTCCACGTACGCAGGCATGCGTTGCAGACGTTGCGCAACCGGTTCGGCCACCATCATCGAGATGTAGCCCACCTGGGTGTAGTACACCGTGTGGGCGCGGATGTCGGCCTGCTCCTCGCTGTAGTCGAAACGGGCAAACATCGCCTGGATGGCCTCTATCCGCTGCTGGTCGGCTTGTTCGAGAATCGTCTTCAGCCTGGGGGCCTGGAGCGCCCAGTGACGAATTGCGAAGTCCAGGCGCGCATCGAACAGGTCGGGCCTGATCCAGCAGTCGAAGAGGTTGAACAGCGCTTCCGTGATGGTTTCCGCATACGCCTGGGTCTGGGCGATCAGGTTGTCCGTGTTCTTGCGTTCCCAGCGCCGTATCAGCGCGTCGAGCAGGGCGTCGCGATCCTCGAAGTGCCAATAGAAACTGGTCCGGGATACGTTCAGCGCCTTGGCTAGCGGCATCACCTTGACCGAATCGACGCCGGACTCGATCAACATCTCGTAGGCGGCGTCGAGCCAGAGTTCTTCGGAGCCCCGCCGGCTGGCGGTGTTGTCTTCAGCGATCTTCTTCATCCTTTACGGGTATCGACTGTCCTGGTGTCCGCCGATGCGCCGTTCCGTCCTCCCCTGCCGGCAGGATCCGGACGCGCATTCGGGAGCGCTTGTGCATGCCGTGTCTCGATGTCTGCGCCTCGAGCTTGTCCGGCATCGGGTTCAAGATCGGCGACAAGTAGATCAAAGCCGGTGTCGTTTTTCAAACAGACTTTGCCAAACACGACATAACTGTAAATTCAGTTGACACATATGTCGAGTCTGGTAGCTTTGGCTCCTCATTTCCCATTGAGGGGGATTCCCATGGCGCCGCTCTCGAGTACGACCGACCCGACAAGCGTGACAAACACCGGCAATCGTAGAAAGCGGGCTTCACGCAGCGGGGGGCGGCAGGCGCGCGGGGTGCCCAACCAGCATCTGCACGTGCCCTACATTCGTCGGAATGTCCCCACCTACGACCTGCTCGGTGAGGAGAGCCTGGACAAGATCGAACGGGCGGCAGAGAGCATCCTGGCCGAGATCGGCATCGAGTTTCGGGAAGATCCGGAGACGGTGGAACTGTTCCGCGGGGCCGGTGGCGTGGTCACCCCGCTCGGCGGCGAAACCTGGAACATCAGGTTCGAGCCGGGGCTGATCCGGGAGGTGCTGCAGAGCGCGCCGGAGCGTTTCACCCAGCACGCGCGCAACCCGGCCAAGTCGGTCGAGATCGGCGGCGACGCCATGGTGTTCGCGCCGGCCTACGGCTCGCCGTTCGTGATGGATCTGGACAAGGGGCGGCGCTACGGCACGCTGGCCGACTTCGAGAATTTCATCAAGCTCGCCCAGTCCAGTCCCTGGCTGCATCACTCCGGCGGGACGATCTGCGAACCCACCGACATTCCGGTCAACAAGCGTCATCTGGACATGGTGTATGCGCACATGCGCTACTCCGACCGCGCATTCCTGGGCTCGATCACCGCGCCCGAACGCGCGGCGGACAGTGTCGCCCTGTGCCGCATCCTGTTCGGCGAGGCGTTCGTCGACAAGCATTGCGTCGTCATGGGCAACTTCAACTCCACCTCGCCGCTGGTGTGGGACGGGGTCACCACCCGAGGCATTCGTACCTACGCCGCGGCGGGGCAGGCATCCATCCACCTGCCGTTCCTGATGGGGGGAGCGGTGGCGCCGGTGACCGTAGCCGGGGCGATCGCCCAGAATCTGGCCGAAACCCTGACCGGCTGCGCACTGACCCAGTTGGTGCGTCCGGGCGCGCCGACGGTGATGGGGTCTTTCATCTCGTCGATGTCGATGCGCACGGGCAGTCCCACCTTCGGTACGCCGGAGCCCGCCCTCGGCAGCCTGGTCATGGGGCAGATGGCGCGCCGCTACAAGCTGCCGCTGCGCTGCGCCGGCAACTTCTCCACTTCCAAGCTCCCCGATGCCCAGTCGATGACCCAGGGGATGATGTCGATGCTGTCCGCCGTGCAGTGCGGTGCCAACTTCATCCTCCACTCCGCCGGCTTCCTGGATGGTCTGCTCTCCATGTCCTACGAGAAATTCATGATGGATGCCGACCTGTGCGGCGCCCTGCACGTCTATCTCAAGGGACTCGAGGTCGACGACGACACCCTGGGCGTCGATGCGTTGCGTGCGGGCGGCCCCGGCAAGCACCTGTTCGGCACCGCGCACACCATGGCCCACTTTGAAACCGCCTACTGGGACAGCGGCATGAACGACGACCAGTCGTTCGAGACCTGGAGCGAGCAGGGTGGTATCGACGCGGCCCAGCGGGCCAACCGGCAATGGAAGAAGGTGCTGGCCGACTATCAGGCGCCGCCGCTGGACGAGGCGACCGACGAGGCCTTGCGCGCCTTCATCGATCAGCGCAAGTCCTCCATGCCGGACCAGTGGTTCTGAATTTTCGGTCCGCGATCAAGACAAGAATTCCGAGGTTTCCATGTCCAAAGATCCGCTACTGCAGCCCTACCAGCTCAAACACCTGACGCTGCGAAACCGCATCATGATCACCAGCCATGAGCCGGCCTATCCCGAGGATGGCCTGCCCAAGGATCGCTACCGTGCCTACCACGAGGAGCGCGCCAAGGCCGGCGTGGCGCTGACCATGACGGCAGGCTCGGCGGCAGTCTCCAAGGACAGCCCGCCGGTGTTCAACAACATCCTGGCCTACAAGGACGAGGTGGTGCCCTGGATGAAGCGGGTCGCCGACGCCTGCCACGAACATGGTTGCGCGGTAATGATCCAGCTCACCCATCTGGGGCGCCGCACCGGCTGGAGCAAGGGCGACTGGCTGCCGGTGGTTTCCCCCTCCCATCGTCGCGAAGCGTCCCATCGAGCCTTCCCGAAGAAGCTGGAAGACTGGGATGTCGAACGGATCATCCAGGACTACGCCGACGCGGCGGAGCGGATGCAGGCGGCGGGATTGGACGGTATCGAGCTGCAGGCCTACGGTCACCTGATGGACCAGTTCTGGTCTCCGCTCACCAACACGCTGGACGCCCCTTACGGCGGGTCCTTGCAGAACCGGGTGCGCTTCAGCCTGGAGGTGCTGGACACCATTCGAAAGCGGGTCGGCAGCGAATTCATCGTCGGAGTGCGCTACACCGCCGACGAGTGCCTGGAGGGAGGGATCACGCCGGAGGAAGGCCTGGAGATCTCCCGCATGCTGCGTGACTCGGGACAGGTGGATTTCCTCAACGTCGTCCGCGGGCATATCGACACCGATCCGGGGCTGACCGACCTGATCCCCATCCAGGGGATGCCCAGCGCGCCGCACCTGGATTTTGCCGGTGCGGTGCGCAAGGCCACCGGCATGCCCACCTTCCACGCGGCCCGCATCACCGATGTGGCGACTGCCCGCCATGCGGTGGCCGAGGGGCTGATCGATATGGTCGGCATGACCCGTCCGCACATGGCCGATCCGCATATCGTGCGCAAGATCGTGGCCGGGCGCGAGCAGGATATCCGTCCTTGCGTCGGCGCCAACTACTGCCTGGATCGCATCTACCAGGGGGGCGACGCGCTGTGCCTGCACAATGCCGCCACGGGGCGCGAATTGAGCATGCCGCACGATATTCCGAGAGCGGAAGAGCGCAAGAAGGTCGTGATCGTCGGCGCCGGCCCGGCAGGCTTGGAGGCGGCACGGGTGGCCGCCGAGCGGGGCCATGCGGTGACCGTGCTGGAAGCGGCGCCTCATCCCGGCGGCCAGGTACGCCTGTGCGCCAAGAATCCGCGCCGGCGAGAGATGATCTCGATCATCGACTGGCGCGTCGAGCAATGCGAACAGCATGAGGTCGCGTTCCGTTTCAATACCTGGGCCGAAGCCGGGGACGTGCTGACGCTCGAGCCGGACGTCGTGATCATCGCGACCGGCGGCCTGCCGGATACCGAGGTGCTGGAGAGCGGCAACGAGCTGGTGGTGTCCAGCTGGGACATCATCGCCGGCGACGTGAAGCCGGGCCGCAACGTGCTGGTCTACGACGATGCCGGCGACCACGCCGGGCTGCAGGCGGCGGAGGTCATCGCCGTGACCGGTGCCCAGGTGGAGATCATGACCCCCGACCGCAGCTTCGCGCCGGAGGTGATGGCGATGAACCTGGTGCCCTACATGCGTTCGCTGCAGGACAAGGACGTGACCTTTACCGTGACCTACCGGCTGAACGCGGTCAGGCGGGAAGGGGCGTCTTTGGTTGCCAGCGTGGGTACCGACTACAGTTCCTTCAGCAAGGAGCGGCGCTACGACCAGGTCGTGGTCAACCACGGCACCATCCCGATGGACGAGCTCTACTTCGCTCTCAAGCCGCGCTCGCGCAATCTGGGCGCGGTGGATCAGGCTGCGCTGATCGCCGGCTTGCCGCAGCAGCTGGCGGGCAATCCCGAAGGGAACTTCCAACTGTTCCGCATTGGTGACGCGGTTTCGTCCCGCAATACCCACGCGGCGATCTACGACGCCCTGCGATTGGTCAAGGCCGTCTGAACCATCGACTCCGAAAGGAACACGCAGCATGAGCGACGCGCTCTCCCACCTGTTTCAGCCGCTGACGCTGCGCCACAAGACGCTGCGCAACCGGGTCACCTTCGGCGCCCACACCGCCAACATGGCGGAAGCGGGTCTGCCGGGCGAGCGGCACCTGGGCTACTACCTGGAACGCGCCATCGGCGGGACGGCGATGATCGTGGTGGAGCCGATGCCGGTACACCGGACCGCGGTGTTGACGCGGGGCAATTTCCGCCCCGACGACGATGCCGTGATCCCGCATTTTCGGCGCATCACCGAGGCCTGTCAGGCAGAGGGTGCGGTGATGATCCAGCAGCTCTACCACGTCGGGCAGCATGGCGACGCGGACAACTCCTTCACGCCCAACTGGTCTGCGTCGGGAATGCCCTCCTACCACGATTCCGACGGCAGCCATGCGATGACCGAGAGCGAGATCGAGGAGCTGATCGATGGCTTCGTGCGGGCCGCGCGGCGCTGCCAGCTGGCCGGCTTCGACGGTGTCGAGGTGTGGGCCGCCTACCATGGGCTGGTGGACCAGTTCTGGACCCCCTGGTCCAACCGTCGCGACGACCGCTGGGGCGGTTCGCTGGAAAACCGTACCCGCCTGTCGCGGGAGATCTGCATGCGCATCCGCAAGGTTTGCGGCGAGGACTTCATCGTCGGGCTGGCGGTCAACGACGAGCCCGACTTCGATGTGGTGCTGGGACGCGAAGCGCTGGCGGAGGTGATCGCGCGCCACGACCGCGACGAACTGGTGGACTACGTGACCTGCGGCACCGGCAGCTACCTGGATTTCTACAAGCTGATGCCGACCGCCTTCTATCCGGAAAACCTGGGGGTGGACCTGTCGCAGGTATTGAAGTCGACGGTCCGCTTTGCCCGCGTGCAGGCGGAAAGCCATATCCGCACCCCGGAAAATGCAGACTACGTGGTGGCCTCCGGCCAGGCGGACCTGGTCTCCATCGTGCGCGGGCAGATCGCCGATCCGCACCTGGTCAACAAGGCGCGCGAGGGGCGCTGCGAAGACGTCCGCGGTTGCCTGTCCTGCAACCAGATGTGCTGGGGGAGGCGCTCTCGTGACTACTGGATCTCCTGCTTGATCAACCCCTCGGCGGGGCGCGAATTCGAATGGGGGGGAGACCGGTTCACCAAGGCCGAGTCGGCGCGCAAGGTGCTGGTCATCGGTGCCGGTCCTGCCGGCCTGGAGTGTGCCCGGACGGCGGCGGAGCGGGGGCATCGGGTCAGCCTGTGCGAAGCCACCGGCGAACTGGGCGGACAGTTTCGTCTGGCCGGCGAGCAGCCCCGGCGGGGACAGATCCTGGACCTGCTGCGCTGGTACGGGCGGCAGTTGGAACAACTGGGCGTGGACCTGCGCTACTTCAGCCCGCTCGATGCCGATGAGATACGCGCGTTCGGTGCCGAGGTGGTGGTCCTGGCGACCGGCTCG
Organism: Rhodocyclaceae bacterium; assembly: GCA_050303815.1. GTDB lineage: Bacteria > Pseudomonadota > Gammaproteobacteria > Burkholderiales > Rhodocyclaceae > Cognatazoarcus. Next base: position 20,146 of record JBNLCM010000131.1, on the reverse strand, counting down.
CAGCCGGCCGGGACCGGTTTCCAGAAGGCGCTGCCGCAGTTCGAAACCCTGCCGGGCCTGGAGCGGGGAGACGTCTGGTCGGTGGAGGAGGTGATGGGACGGTCGGCCCGCCTGGGAGAGCACGTCCTTGTGCTGGACGAGGGCGGCAACTGGAAAGGGGGCGGCACCGCGCTGTACCTGCTGGACAAAGGCCATCGGGTCACCATCGTGACGCCGGACCCGATGGTCGGCAAGGAACTGGCGCGGACGGCGGCGGACTACCCGCTGCGCAAGCGGCTGAGGAGCGCCGGTGCGCAATTCCTGGTCGAGTCGGGGATCGTCGACTGGACCGCTCGGGGCGCCCGGGTCCGCTGTTTCCTGGATGGCAGCGAACAATTGATCGAGGCGGACTCGCTGGTCCTGGCCACCACCAACCGTGCCGACGACGGGATCGTGCGTGAGCTGGCCGATGGCGGACACGATTTCGACCTGCACAGCATCGGGGACTGTGTCGCACCGCGCCAGGCGCCCTACGCGTTTTTTGAAGGACGCAAGTTGGGGTTGGCGTTGTGACCGATACCCTCCGCATTCAGCTGGAGTCCGTCCACGACCTGGCGCGGGATGCCGCCGAGGCATGCGGCGCCGACTCCGACAACGCGGCCTCGCTGGCCAGCTCGATCGTCGCTGCGGAGGCCGAGGGCAAGCGCAGCCTGGGGCTGAGCCATCTGCTCGATTACTGCGAGGCTCTGCTGGCGGGGCGTATCGATGGACAGGCCCGGCCGCTGTTGAGTCAGCCATCGCCGCTGCTGTGGCGGGCCGATGCGCGCTCCGGAATGCCCCATCTGGCCTTTGATCAGGTCTTTCCCGAGCTGGTGGCGGCGGCGCGTCAGTATGGCATGGCGCTGTTTGCGTTGCGCAACGGCTATACCTGCGGGGCGTTGGGCTACTTCGTCGGCCGGCTGGCGGCGAAAGGGCTGGTCGCCCTGGCTGCAGCCAATGCCGGACCCGCGGCGCTGGCGGCGGCCGGCGGCCACCGTCCGGTGTTCGGAACCAACCCGCTGGCGTTTGCCGTGCCCGGACGCGAAGGACCGGCGCTGCTGATCGACCAGTCATCCACGATGAGCGCATGGGTCAATATCCGCGATGCCGCGGAGCGCGGCGAAGCGTTGCCGGAAGGGTGGGCAGTGGACGCGGAAGGCCGGCCCACCACCGATCCGCGCAGTGCGCTGGCCGGCGCACAGCTGGCTTTCGGCGGCTACAAGGGCGGCAATATCGCCTTGATGGTGGAGATGCTGGCGGCGGGTCTGACCGGAGCCAGCTGGTCTTGTGACGCGCCCTCCTTTGCCGAAGGCGCGAGCTGCCCGGGCACGGGACTGCTCATCACCGTGATCGACCCGGCCGCAGCATACGGGGAGGGGTTCGAGCGTCGGCTGGAGGCCTACCTGCGACGATTCGTCGACGACTACGGTGCCCGGGTGCCGGGCGCGCGAGCGATGGACACACTCGGCCGCCGCCGAGACGGAGTGGCGGTACCCCGCGCGCTGATCGACAGGCTTCGAGCCTATCGCAGTGGGCATGGCAGTTCGCAAGGCCCGGACAAGGACCAGCGTGGATGGCCGCTCCGTGCCTGAGCAAGGTGTTCTGCGATCGGCTTCGTATCGTGCGAGCCGATCCGGGGCCATATGCGCTCGCCGGGCATGCCCGGTGGTCGCAGGCTCGGGGCGCCGTGGCCGACGCTGCGTCAGCGACGCCGAGCGCGATGCAGACGCTGTCGGGCAGCCGGTCCGATGAGGCGCCGCCCAGCTGTCGATCGACCCCGCCCGTACGAGATATCAACGCAAAACCCCTGAGCAAACGGCCGCCCGAGGCGGCCCCTATTTAGAGTGACAATACTGGAGACAGATCATGACCAAACCATGGAAAACCGTTAAGACCACCTCCGCAACGCTGTTTGCCGCCATGGCGCTTTCGCTGTCGGCCTTCGTATCGGCATCGACCGACAAACCGGGAGAGGGCGTGGAAATCACGCCAATCTTCCCCAGTATCGATGCCGAGCATTTCCGCGGCGAGATCGTCAATATCGGCCTGCGTGAATTGGGCTACGAGGTGAATCCATTCAAGGAGACCGAATACGCCACGATGTTTATCGCCCTGAGTTATGGCGACGCCGACTTTACGGTCCATATGTGGGACACGCTGCACGACACCTTCTACCAGAAATCGGGTGGAGACAGCACGATGGTAAAGGTCGGCACGATCATTCCCGACGTGACCCAAGGCTATCTGATCGACAAGAAGACGGCCGACAAGTACGGCATTACTTCGATCGAAGACTTGAAGAAGCCCGAGATCGCCAAACTGTTCGACAGCAACGGTGATGGCAAGGCGGATCTGACCGGCTGCAACCCGGGCTGGGGATGCGAACTGGTGATCGAACATCACATCAAGGCCTATGGCCTGGGCAAGACGGTTACCCACAATCAAGGGTCTTATTTTGCACTGATGGCCGACACCATTGCCCGCTACCAGAAGGGCGAGCCGATCCTCTACTACACCTGGTCTCCCCAGTGGGTCAGCGGTGTGCTCGTGCCGGGCAAGGATGTGGAGTATCTGAGCGTCCCCTTTACCGATCTGCCGGGCGGCAAGAATGACGTCAACACGACCGTGGATGGCAAGAACCTGGGCTTCGCGGTCGACCAGGTGCGGGCGGTAATGAACAAGAAGTTCGCCGAGGAGAACCCCGTAGCGGCGACCTTCATCGGCTCGGTGCATATCACGGCCGTTGAAGAGAGCATGCAGAACCTGAAGATGGAGCGCGGCGAAAAGAGTGCTGCCGACGTCAAGCGTCATGCCGCGGAATGGGTCGCAGCCCATCGCGCCACTTTTGACGGCTGGCTGGCCAAGGCGCGCGCCGCTGCCAAATAGCGGCGGGGTCCCGAAAAGGTATGTCCGCTTCGATCCGGGTTTGACCAAGGGTCGGAGCGAACCCCCGGGGCTGGACCGCTGGCTGCCGGGAAGCTGCCGATCAGAACGGCAGCGGCAGCTTGGCGGTCCGCCCGCCATCCACCACGATCACCTGGCCAGTGATGAATGCCGCGCCATCGCTGGCCAGGAAGACGACCGTTGCGCCGACGTCGCTCGGCTCGCCGGTGCGGCCGACGGGGTGCATCTTCAGCAGAGCCGCCCGCGCTTGAGCCACATTGGGCTGAGCTTCGATATAGTCGTTGCTCAGGTCCGAATCGATCCAGCCGGGCGCAATTGCGTTGCAGCGAATCCCGTCGCGACCCAGGTCGACTGCGAGCGCGCGCGTAAAGCCATGAACTCCGGCCTTCGAGCCGCAATAGGCGGCGTGCCAAGGATTGGCACCGATGCCCTCGATCGAGCCGATGTTGATGATGCTGCCGCCGCCCCGCCGACGCATCTGGGGAAGCAGGGCCTTGGCAAGAAAAACCGGGGCACGCATGTTGACGACCATCATCCGGTCCCAATCCGCTTCGGTCATCTCGTCGAGCGACAGTTCGAACATGAAACCGGCATTGTTCACGAGGATATCGGCGCCGCCGAACTTCTCCTCGACGGCGCGGGCGACGGAATAGGGCGCTTCGCGCTCGCCAAGGTCGGCATTGACCCAGGCGACGTTCGCGTTGCGAGCGAGCACTTCGTCCAGCGCTTGACGCTGGGCGACTAGAACCCGGGCTCCGGCGGCAAGCAATCTTTCGGTGATCCCGCGGCCGATCCCGCGTCCGCCGCCGGTGACGACGGCCACCTTGCCTTGCAGATGCATGAGCCTCTCCTCAACCCGAGACCGGCTTCGCGCCGGTCACCTCGACGCACGCGCCGGCCATGTAGCGGGCCTGATCCGAAGCCAGGAATGCGATCACGTCCGCGATGTCGCCGGGTTCGGCGATGCGTCCCAGCGGCACCGTCTTGTTGAGTTCCTCGATCGCCTCTTGCGGATCGATGCCGCGTCGTTCGAAACCGCTGCGGATCATCGGCGTATTGATCTCGTGGGGGCACACGGCATTCACGCGGATGCCGAGCGGTGCGCAGTCACGGCCGAGGTTCCCGGTCAGTGCGGCAAGCGCCCCCTTGCTGGTGCAGTACGCGACGTGGCCCGGCCCCGGATAGGTACCCCAGACCGAGGACGTATTCACGATCGCGCCTCCGCCACGAAGCTTCATGTGCGGAATGGCGGCGCGACAAAGGAAGAAGACTGCGTTGAGATTGACGTCCATCGCGGCGAACCACATGTCGTCGCTCGTCTCCTCGATCGTTCCGCGCGGGATGATGCCGGCGTTGTTGAGCAGGATGTCGACGCCGCCAAAGTGCTCGATGGTGCGGGCGATCAGGGCTTCGCAGTACTCCTTCTCACGCAGGTTGCCCGCCAGGTACTCGGCCTCGGCACCGGGCATGCGCGCCTCCTCGACCATCGCCCGGCATCCGTCGGCATCGATGTCGGCGATCATCAGGCGGGCACCTTCCGCGGCAAACAGCCTGACCAGCGCCTGACCGACTCCGCCGGCGCCTCCCGTAATGACGACGACCTTGTCCTTGAATCTCATTGCTCGATCTCCTCAGGTGCTGAAGTGCGGTCAATAGTCGAGCAGGGGAAAAGTGCCGACAACCGAGTTTTTTGCGAGCATCGCGTAATCCAAAGTCATGCGACCTCATGGCCGGTGGGATTCGGAGGCTGGCCATGGGAGCTGTCTTCCGGCACGCACGGTATCGTCGCACCTGCGGGAGGCGGAACGAGGCCCGCCTTTCGCTTGCGCTATGATTAACTGTTGAATCCGCCGCTCCGAACTCAGGGCAATGAACAGATCCCGGCACCCACTGCCGCCGCTGAACGCATTGCGAACTTTCGAAGCAGCCGCTCGTCACGGCAGTTTCAAGATGGCAGCGGAGGAACTCTGCGTGACGCAGGCGGCGGTCAGTCGTCAAATCCAGGCTCTGGAGGCCTTCTATCGCCTGAGACTGTTCGTGCGGAGCAATCGCAAGGTCGAACTCACCGAGGACGGACATGCGCTCAGCCTGGCCGCGTCGTCTGCGTTTCAGCACATTGCCGCGGCTTCGCGCGATCTCCTGCGGCGCAATGAGCGGGATGACGAGCTGTACCTCGTTACCACGAGTGCCTTCGCCCAGCTTTGGCTGATGCCGCGGCTGAAACGACTTCGAGCCCAGTACCGCGACCTGCAGTTGTTCCTGATCGGCTCCGAAGGGAATCCCGATTTTCTCGCGGGATTCGATGCCGCAGTGACACTGGGGCTCGAAGAACACCCGCAATATGTCGCCGATTATCTCTTCGCCGAAGAGATATTTCCGGTCTGCACGCCGGGCTTCTTCGAGCAGCATCCGCAGATTTCAACGCTGCAGGGACTGCTGACGGTACCGCTGCTCAACCTCAGTGCAAGTCACTGGAAAGCGAAGCTGTGGGCACCGGTCGACTGGGCCTTCTGGTTCAGGCAGTTCGGGTGCGACGCCCCCACAAGGAAATTGACAATGAATTTCAGTCACTTCCCGATGCTGCTGGATGCCGTGCAGCAGGAAGTCGGCGTCGGACTGGCGTGGCGCCACCTGGTGCAGCAACAACTGGAGGAGGGAAGACTGGTACGGCCGACAGGCGTGACATATCTTGCCGAGGACCGAAAGCATTATTTCGTCTGCCGCCGCGAGCTGGTCAACTCCAACAAGATTCGGATATTCCGCGACTGGCTGATGGCTGAAACTACAGTACTGCGCGAGCGGAGTGCTGTTCATGGCGGGGACCACGGCAGGGCTCCCGCAGATACCCATATGTCGCCAACCTAGAGAAATTGTCGTCCACGCTCGGACACTTGCAAGCGCACTGTTCGCCGCCCCTTGTTTTGTGCGGTTTTCTGCCTCTTTGGGCGAGCAATGGACACGAGCAAGTTGGCGGCAATGGTAGAGGTGTTCGAGGGAGGAATGGCACCATGCGCAGCAGACGCGACATGCCGCCCGCGGTTCTGTCCACAATTGCCTGCAACCGATGCCGCATCCAGCCCACTCGAAGCTACCCCAGGCCGCCGAGAGTCAAACCGCATCAGCATCTGGCATACAAGGTGGCCTAGGTTGAGGGCATTACGGTCGAACCGCCGTCAGCAGGAAGACACCAAAATCGCCTTGCGGCTTATGCACCACACTGGCCGAAGAAACCCTGACGGATTGGAATCCGGCTTCGGAAGCAGCTCTGGCGATTTCATCCCGGTCGAAGCCGTTGTGGAAGACACCAGTGTCTTCGGTGTGGAAACTGCCATCCTCGCGGTCGAGATCCGAGATAGCGAGAAAGCCGCCCTCCTTGACCATCGAGTGGAACTTGTCGAACATCGCTTTGATGTTTTCGACGTGGTGCATCGTCATGGAGGAAACAATCCCATCCACCTGAAGCGAGACGGTAGATTTTGCGAGGTCGATTTCCATGATGTCCAGCTCGCATCCCAGCCGGCCTCGCTTTTCTTCCAGCTGCTCGTTCATCGATCTTGAAATGTCGACCGCGGTAATTTTGCCGACATGGGGTGCGATCTTTTCCAACAGCAAGCCCGTACCGGACCCGAAATCCATTACGTGCATCGATTGATTGAATTCGATGGCATCCAAAACGGAATCGGCAATATTGGCCACGTTTTCCACGCGGCTTTGATTCTGTTCGTAGCTGCCCGCCTTGTGTGCGAAGCGATCGACGGCCATCTTGTGCCTCTCCTTGTCCTCGTTAGCGTCTGCCTTCAGCTGCGGCTGGCGCGCGCAGCGATCCGCCCGCCAGCCGCAACGGAGCCCGCGTCACTCGTTCTGGCACCCGGCGCGATGTCGAAGTGCAGGACCTCCTCACGCCGGCCGAGCTTGTCGTACAGGGCGATGGCGGCTTCGTCACCCCAATCCGCCTGGACAAAGATAACGTACGCTCTAAGGCTTGAGGCGATTTTCTTCAACGATCCAATCAACGCCGTCGCAACACCTTGCCGCCGGCACTCGAAGGCGACGGCAAGATCATAAACATATATTTCACTTCGTTCCCGTTCGAATTTCTTGAGCTCGTATGCGGCCAGCCCGCCCACGACGGCTCCGTCCTTCAATGCCGCAAGAGCAATGAAGCATTCGCTGGACAACAGGCATTGCAGATAGCTCGGCCTCGGTCTCGCCGCCCCATAAACGTCTTCCTGTTCAAAGGCCTCGCCGAACATATCGAGCAGGGGCCCAACGAGAGCGACGTCTGCGCTCGTCAGTTGCTTGATCCTGTAGCTTTGCATGGCCTGGCGTAGTGCCGCATTCCTGAATGGATTGATGATTCGAGACCGATTCGGGCGCCTCTGGACCGGGAACGGAAACGTGACGCGCCAAAGATCCCTATCGCGTGAAACATTACACGAGCTCATTCTAGGTAAGGCACGGAGCCACCGCCAACATGATGTGAAAAGACGGGTAGGAATTCGGGTGGTTTCCCATGGCCGCAGGTCCGGCCGGTGACATGCACGCCTAATCGTCATGAAATTTCGGCCACCATGACCGCCCTCGCCACGCCGCGCGGGATTCGCGCAATGGCTTGACTCGTCGCGATCTCGGCGATCGCGACCGGTGCGTTGTCGAGCGAAGTCGGAGGCATCGGAGGCATCTTCGGCCGGGAGCGGATCAAAGCCGCTTCGCTTCGACGGCCTCTTGTCCCGAAGAACGGCATTCCTTTGGCCGACGCCTTCGAGCATGTTTCGCGCCCTCGACGCGCAGGCATTCGAGCCGGCTTTCCGTCGGCACCGACCCCGATCGATCGCCGACTTCCGGTCGGTGCCGACAGGCGGCTTCGGTCGTGCGCGAGCAGTGTATGCCCCGCCTTGCAGGTGACCACTCCTTCTCGGAGACGGCTGCGATCCAGTGTTCCGATATGCGGAACACAATTTCTGGCGCCCATCTTTCACTTGCCGGCGAAGTTGTGAAAGTATTGATGCAGCGGATGGTTAATGTCCTGAAGGAGATTATTTCTCCCGATTGTCTGTTCCGTTTTTGAGTCAAGCAGAGGAATGTCCATGTACACCTCGGCCGAGAGAAGCAGCAGCCTCGCGCGTGCTCTGGGTTTGCTCCAGACGGTCGGCCGAGCCGGGGCGGCCGGAGCGACTCTGTCGTGGTTGCATCGCCGCACCGGACTACCGAAGTCTTCCATTCACCGCATCCTGGCCGATCTGCGCGACGCCGGATGGATCGATCAGGACGCCACGAGTGGTGCCTATCTCCTCGGCTTTCAGGCGCGGGTGATCGGCGATCTCGCGCGCCGGCGCTTCCCGCTGCCGGAGCTTGCGCGCCTTGCGCTCGCGCGCATCGCCGAGCGCACGGGGCAGACGACGATATTGTCCGTGCGCGACGGCTTCGACGCCGTGTGCCTGGCGCGCGTCGAAGCGAAGGCACCAGTGCGCGCCGTGGCGGTCGACGTCGGCACGGTGCGCCCGCTCGGCATGGGGGCGAGCGCCACCGCGCTGCTTGTCGACCTCGCCGACGACGAACTCGACGAAATCGTCCGATACAACGCTCACCATCATCCACGCACGCCGCTGTTCAACGCCGAGTTCGTGCTCGAGGCGGTGCGCCGCGCGCGCGCCGACGGCCATGCGCAGCACAACGGGCAGATCGCACGCGGCATGAGCGGCATCGGCATGCCGGTGCGCGGGGTGAGCGGCGAGATCGAGGGCGCGATCAGCGTCGCCTTCGTGTCGGATTGGTTCGAAGAACACGAGAGGCAGGGCCTCGTCACGGTCCTCGACGAAGAAATTTGCCGCCTCGAGCAGCAACTCGCCGGCCATGGCAATGGATCGACGCGGGGGGCGCGAGCGGACACCTCGTGATGTTGGCCACGTCCTGGCGGCCGTCCGAGCCGCACGGGGCGCGATGCAAACGCCGGAGGACACGGCGGCAATGAGGGACTCGCAGCGGCGGTTTCGAACGGGTTCCGGCAGCCGCGGGCAGGCCGCGCCCGCATACGAAGCACCACTACCAGCTGTAGCAGGAGGAGACCATGGTCGGGAAACTTGTCGCAATCGGCGCGGGATTCTGCGTCGCCTTCGGAATGATGAGCGGGGCCGCGCATGCCGCGCAGCGCATTACCATCGGTACCAACCCGCAGGGCAGCGCCTACTACACGATCGGCGGGGGCATCGCGCGCGCGATCAGCGAGCAACTCGGGCGCCAGGCGATCGCGCAGCCGTACGCAGGGTCATCGGTGTACCTGCCCCTGGTAGCCAACGGCGAGGTGTCGATCGGCCTGAGCTCGTCGCTCGATTCGGGGCGCGCCTATCGTGGCGACGATGGCCGTGCCCAGCCGCAGTTGCGCGCGCTCGCACGCATCTGGTCGTTGCGCTACGCGTACATGGTGCGCGCCGAGTCGGGCATTCACGACATTCAGCAGCTGAAGGGCAAGCGCGTCGTCGTCGACATCGCCACCAACGCAGCGCTCGGAGCGGCCAACAAGGCGATGCTCGCCGCGGGCGGGCTGACCGAGGCGGACGTCGAGGCGGTCACGGTTGGCGGGCTGCCGCAAGGCGTCGAGGGCTTGACCGAAAGGCGCCTGGATGCGACCGCCATCGCCGTCGGCATCCCACTCACGCTGCAGGCCAACGCGTCGATTCCGGGTGGTATCCGCTATGTAAACCTCACCGGCGAGCACGCCACCGACGCGGTGCTCGACAAGCACGCGCCGGGCCTCTATACGCTGCGTGTCGAGCCCGCCGAGAACCGACCCGGCATACCCGAGCCGATCACGATCTCGGGCTTCGACGTGTTCCTGGTGGTCAGCAAGGACATGCCCGATGCCGACGTCACCGCGGTTCTCGGCGTGCTCCACGACAAGTTCGAGCAACTGCGCAAGGACTATCCGGCTCTGCGGTCCTCGAGCGCGGCCGAGTTGGGGGCCGCGAAGAACACGCTGCCCTACCATCCGGCGGCCATCCGGTTCTTCAAGGACAAGGGGCTGTGGAGCGACGGGAATGATGCCCACGAGCAGCAATTCGCCCACTGAGGCCGGATCGCGCACCGCGACGGCACGAGTCGGGCAGGCGCTCGTCGCGCTCGTCCCGCTGGCAGGCATTGCGTGGCTGCTCGACCTGCCGCGCGAGGTCGGCCTCGTGATCACCAACGAGCAGTTCCTCGCGCTGGTCGCGGCGCTGATCACGGCAACGGCGCTGCTGCTCAACCCGCTCGCGCCGGGCCGGGCAGCGGCCGCCGGCGACGCCTTGTGCGCAGCGGCCGGCGCAGCCGCGTGGCTGTGGATGGGCTACCACTATCGCGAGTGGATTCTCGATGTGGCCACACGCGGTCCCGAGAAGTGGCTGCCCGGCCTCGTCGCGCTGCTGTTGCTGCTCGAGGGCCTGCGCCGCACCACCGGGCTGGCGATCACGGCGCTGATCGGCGTAATCCTGCTGTACGGCTTCCTCGGTCATCATCTGCCCGGTGTTTTCGAGGCCTCGTACGTCGCGCCGAGCCGCCTGATCCTCTATCTCTACGCCGACAGCAACGGCATTCCAGGGCTCGTGCTGCGCGTCGGGACGACGCTGGTGCTGGCGTTCATGCTGTTCGGCGCGGCGCTCACGCATGTCGGCGGCACGACGGTATTCACCGATCTCGCGCTCGCCGCGATGGGGCGCTATCGCGGCGGGCCGGCCAAGGTGGCGATCATCGGCAGCAGCATCTTCGGCACGCTGTCCGGCTCGACCGTCGGCAACGTGATGAGCACCGGCATGGTGACGATCCCGCTGATGAAGCGCTCGGGTTTTCCGAAGCACTACGCCGCGGCGGTGGAGGCGGTCGCCTCCAACGGCGGACAGCTCGCGCCACCGGTGATGGGCACCACCGCCTTCCTGATTGCCGAGTTCCTGCAGACCGACTACCGCAACGTCGTCGTCGCCGCGCTGCTGCCGGCGCTGATCTACTATGCGGTGCTGTTCATCCAGGTGGACGTGTTCGCCAAGGCACGCGGCCTGAGCGGGCTGCCGCGGCACGAACTGCCGCGCGCGGCGACCGTGCTCAGGCAGGGCTGGATCTTCCTGCTGCCGCTGGCGCTGCTGGTGTACCTGCTGTTCTGGCTCGCGCTGTCGGCCGGCAAGGCGGCGCTGTACTGCACCGGATTGACGCTCCTGCTGCATGTGCTGATGACGCGCCGCTTGCACGGCATCGGCTTTTACTGGCGCTTGCTGGCCGAGTCGGGCAGGGCCTTGCTGCCGGTGTTGTTGATCTGTGCCGCGGCCGGCATCGTCGTCGGCGTAATCAACATCTCGGGCCTCGGCTTCACGCTGACCATGTTGCTCGCGCGCATCGGCGAGGTGGCCGGGCTGATCCCGCTTCTGCTGGTTACGGCGGTGCTCGCGATCGTGCTGGGCATGGGCATGCCGACCGCGGGCGTGTACGTGCTGCTGTCGGTGCTGCTGGCACCGGCGCTGATCCGGCTCGGCGTGCCGGCGATGGCCGCGCACCTGTTCATCTTCTACTTCGGCTTGCTGTCGATGCTGACGCCGCCGGTCGCGATCGCATCGTATGCGGCCGGCTCGATCGCCGACAGCCCGATGTGGCAGACCGGCTTGGCCGGTCTGCGGCTCGGCATCACCGCCTACCTGCTGCCGTTCCTGTTCGTGCTGAACCCGGCGCTGTTGATGACGGGCTCGCCATGGGAGATCGCGGTGGCTTTGCTGACCGCTCTTTCGGCCGGCTATCTGCTCGCGCACGGGCTGGTCGCGCAGGAGGTCGGCGGTCGGCACTCGCTGCTGCGCCAGTGCGGCTATCTGGCTGCCGGGGCCGTGGTCGGTGCGTCGAGCGTCGTCTTCGGCCCCGACGCGCTGGCCGCCGCTGCGCTCGGCGTGGCGGGCTTCGCGCCCGCCTTGTGGCACCGGCGCTCCGTCGCCGCATTGGACCCCGGAAGGACCACATGAAACCCGCATTCGCGGGCCAGGCGCCGGTGTGGTGCCCGGCACGTCATTGCCCCACTCGATAGAGGAAGCAGCGCATGAAAGTGATCGACGTTCATACCCACATGATGTCCCGCCCGTACATCGAACGCCTGACGGCACACGGCGGCCCGAAGTACACGGTTCGCGCGGTCCCCGGAGGGCAGCAGGCGATCCATCTGAACGGTGCGCCGTTCACGACGCTCTACGACGAGATGTTCGACTACGAGCGGCGCATCGAGAACATGAACAAGGCTGGCGTGGACCTCTCGATCGTCTCTCTCACGTGCCCGAACGTCTTCTGGGGCGGCCGGGACGTCAGCGCCGAGACGGCACGCCTGATCAACGACGACATGGCCCGCGCACAGCAAACGTACCCGGATCGCATCCGCTGGTTCGCGACGCTGCCTTGGCAGCACGCCGAAGACGCCAAGGCGGAGCTCGAGCGTGCGCTCGGGCTCGGTGCGGTCGGAGTGATGGTTCTTGGAAACATCGCCGGCGAGGATCTCGTCGCGGAGCCGTTCATGCCCGTCTGGGAGGCGATCGACGGGCACGAACTGCCTGTCCTGCTGCATCCCACCGCACCGCAGGGCCTGGATGCAATGAACATGACGCAGTTCGCCCTGGTCGCCTCGACGGGCTTCATGGGCGACACGACGCTGGCGCTCTCGAGGATGATCTTCGACGGTTTCTTCGATCGCTATCCGCGGCTGAAGATCATCGGTGGCCATGGTGGGGCGACGCTGCCCTTCATCATTGGCCGGCTCGATCGGTGCTTCGACGCCATCCCGGCGTGCCGCAAGAAGATCAGCCGGCGACCGAGCAGCTACGCTCGGCAGATCTATGTCGACAGCGTCGTGTACCAGCAGTCTTCCCTGGCCCTCGACATCGAGGTGTTCGGCGAGGACAACGTCCTGTACGGCTCCGACTACCCCCACAACATCGGCGACATGGTGGGCTGCCTCTCCCGTGTGGACACCCTGCCTCACCAGGCTCGCCTGAAGGTGCGCGGCAGAAACGCCGAACGTATTTTCCGGCTGTGAGAGCGGCGCCAGGATGAACCGCAGGCAGTCTGTCCGGGCCTGGGTTGGGGGCCGTTTTTCCGGCCGTCATGCCGTCGCGGGGACGAGTGACATGCCGGGGCGGCGACTCGTGCAGCACAGGGAGGCAGCGCCCGAGCGCGGCATGATCGTCGACAACAAGCCTGCGGCCGGCTGCCTGGAAGCCACAGCCCGGTGGCTGCGGGGCAGTTTGACGTGACGGGCAGCGCGAGCTGATCTGGAAGGTATTCGATGGACAAGTATCTGCAGGATTGGTCGGGCACACGCTATGGCGTTCCGGCCGACGTGGTGTTGCCCGCCAGTACGGCGGAGGTCAGCGCCGTCTTGCGCGAGTGCCACGTCGCGCGCGCCGCGGTCGCCGTCCAAGGCGGAAGAACGGGCGTTTCCGGGGGGGCGGCGCCAGGCGACGGTGAGCTCGTGCTGTCGTTGGAGCGACTGAATCGGGTCGAGGAATTCGACACCGTCGAGGGCGTTGTCGTGGCTGGGGCCGGCGTCGTGCTGCAGAATCTGCAGGAGCTGGTCGAGGCACAGGGCTGGATGCTTCCGATCGATCTGGGGTCGCGCGGCTCGTGCCAGATCGGCGGCAACGCAGCAACCAACGCCGGCGGCTGTCGCGTCGTCAAGTATGGAAACATGCGGGCATCGGTCCTGGGCATGGAGGCGGTGCTTGCCGACGGCGCCATCATCGGGCCGCCCAATCGCCTCATCAAGAACAATGCCGGTTATTCCCTCAGCAATCTGTTGATCGGCAGCGAAGGCACGCTCGGTGTCATCACCCGCCTCGCCCTGCGGCTCCTGCCCCTGCCTCCCGTGCGCCGCACCCTGCTGGTCGCAGTCGCCCCCGGCACCTCGGTCGATACCCTTCTCGCGCGCAGCAAATTCATGCTGCGTGGGGCCCTGTCCGCATTCGAGGCGATGTGGGCCGATTTTCTCGAAGAAGCCTCGCGACTACCCCATGCGAAGCGGGCGTTGCCGGCCGGTTTTCACGGCAAGCGTGCGGTCTTGATCGAGGTCGAAGGAGATTCGGACAGCCAACTCGCCGACCTGATCGAGGTGTTCGCCGCAAGGTTGCTGGAGGATGACCTGATCGAGGACGCCGTTCTCTCGGCCTCGCAGCGCGATGCGCAGGACCTGTGGTCGATGCGGGAGGCGGTGGCGGAAATCCAGGCGCGGATTCGCCCCTATGTCGGTTTCGATCTGGGCCTGCCAGCGAAGGACTACGACCGGTTTGCCACTGCGGCCAAGGAGCGCCTGAGTCAAGCATTGCCGCAGGCGCGCTCGTTCTTCTTCGGCCATGTCGGCGACAGCAATTTGCACGCACTGGTCGGCCCATGCCGTTCCGCGGAAGAGCAGGAGCTGGCTGAGAACGCGCTGTACGGCCTGCTGAAGCCACTTGCCACCTCGGTGACCGCCGAGCACGGCGTCGGCCGAAAGAAAAAGCGGTTTCTCGCACACTCCCGCTCGCCGGCCGAGATCGAAGCAATGAAAGCGCTCAAGCGGGCCCTCGACCCGAACCGGATACTGAATCCCGGACGCATCTTCGATTGCTAGAAAGCCGTCGGGCTCGAGCAATCGTAGCGAGCCGAGTGGGAAAGCAAGGACCGAGGCGGGCAGAGTCGCCCCCATGACAAGAGACGCAAGATAGGAAGCGAAGCACATGGCGCAACAAACCGGAGGACAAGTGCTGGTGGACGGCCTCGTTCGCCACGGAGTCGAGGACCTCTTCCTGATTCCGGGCATCCAGCTCGATTGGGCGCTGGATGCGTTGCGACAGCGCAGCGATGAAATCAAGCTCTACGTGCCACGACACGAGCAGACAACCGCGTACATGGCAGATGGCTACTATCGGGCGTCCGGCAGGATCGGCACCGCAATGGTCGTCCCCGGGCCAGGCGCACTGAATGCGGGAGCCGCATTGGCAACCGCTTACGCCTCCAATTCCCGCGTACTGTTCGTTACGCCACAGATCTGCTCTGCTGGTATTGGACTCGGCTGCGGGCTCCTGCACGAGATCAAGGACCAAACCGGTTTCCTACGCGGGCTGACCAAATGGAACTGCGTCGTCGACTCCGCCTCAGGCATCGGCAAGGCGGTCGATGAAGCCTTCGAGGCACTGGCGGACGGCCGACCGCGACCGGTGGGCATCGAAATTCCACACGACTACTTGAGCTCATCGGTCGACTCGACGTCGTCCACGGCCGGCAGGGCCGAGACAAGGCCGCAGCCATCGCCCGACGCAGCGACAATCGACGCCGTGGCCATCCTGCTCACAAAGGCACGATTGCCGGTGATCTACGTCGGCGGCGGCATATTTCCGTCAAACGCCACACCGGCGCTGAAGGCCTTGGCGGAAAAAATCGGCGCACCGGTCGTGATGAGCGACAACGGGCGCGGCGCGCTGAGCGACCGTCATCCGCTGGCCATGAATTCCCTCGCGGGTCGTGCCGTCTTCCGCCATGCGGATGTGGTATTGGTGGTAGGCAGCCGCTTCATCGACGCGATGACGCCAACGCCTTCCTGGCCCACCGGGACGATCCGATTCATCCATATCAACATCGACGCGGCCGACATGACCACGCCGCGCGCTGCCGAAGCGGCGATCGTGGCGGATGCCGCCGACGCACTCGAGGCGTTGACGGCGCGAGTAACCCGGCGGGAGGCGCTGTCTACCGCGGAGGCGCAGCGGGTCAGGGATTGGGCCCAGGGACAGATCGAAGCGGTATCGCCGCAATCGGACTACGTCACGGCAATGCGCAGGGCGCTGCCCGAAGACGGGATTTTCGTCAATGAGTTGACGCAGGTCGGCTACCTCGCGCGCATTGCATTCCCGGTTTACGCACCGCGCACCTACATCGGTCCGGGCTACCAGGGCACGCTCGGCTATGGCTTTCCGGTGGCCCTCGGTGCGGCGGTTGGCGCAGGCGGTCGGCGTGTCCTCTCCATCACGGGCGATGGCGGTTTCGGCTGGAACATGCAGGAACTGGCGACAGCGAAACGCTATCGTCTGCCGGTCACGCTGGTTGTCTTCAATGACGGCCACTACGGCAATGTGCGGGCGATCCAGAGGCGAGAATTCGGCCAGGAAGTAGCCGTCGAGCTCGCCAACCCCGATTTTCAACTGTTGGCCAAGGCCTTTGGCGTACCTTCCGTCCAAGTGGACGCTCCCGCTGCATTGGGTTCGGCGATCACCGAATCGCTCAACGAGGATGGCCCGGTGCTGATCGAGGTCAAGCTCGGCGAAATGCCGAGCCCCTGGCATTTGCTCCGCCTGCTGCCGATGAAAGGCGTCTCCGGCCCTGCCGCCGCGGCCGATCCCCTTGACGCGAGGTTCCGATGAAGACTTACGCGCACTTCTATGCGGACGGCGCATTCGCGCCGAACACCGGCTCGACTGCGATCCCGGTCGTGGATCCCGCCTCGGAGGACACGATCGCGGAGGTGATCGCATCCTCGCTGGCCGACGTCGATCGCGCCGCCAAGAGCGCCCGGCGTGCTCAGGAAAGCTGGGCCGCGACGACGGTCGATGAACGCAAGCAGGCGCTGCGGCACCTCGCCAGCGCGATCGAGGCACGCGCGGACGCGTTTGTGGAGGCGCTTGCGACGGAGATGGGTTGTCCGCGCTGGCTGGGCAGCCTGATGCAGGTGCCGATGCCGCTCAAGAATCTGGAGACGACGATCGCCGGCGTGGACCGGATCCGCTGGACGGAAACCATCGGCAATGGGATCGTGGAACGCGTCCCGATAGGTGTCGTTGCCGCAATCACGCCATGGAATTTCCCTCTTCATCAAATCGTCGCAAAGGTGGCCGGCGCGCTCGCCGCCGGCTGCACGGTCGTGCTGAAACCCAGCGAGGTGGCGCCGGGCGCCGCGCTATTGTTCGTGGAAGCCGTGCATGCGGCGGGGATCCCGCCCGGTGTCGTCAATCTGGTTCTTGGCGGGCCGGAGGTTGGTACAGGGCTCGTCAATCACCCCTTCGTCGATCAGATCAGTTTCACCGGCTCGACCGCAATCGGCCGGCGCATCATGGCGTCGGCGGCGGACGGACTCAAACGCGTCGCCCTTGAACTGGGAGGCAAGTCGGCTGCCGTGCTGCTTCCCGATGCCGATCTCGATGCGGCATTGCCGGCAGTGGCCCGGCTCGGCATGGCCAACTCGGGGCAGGCATGTGTCAGCCAGTCCCGGCTCATCGTGCCGCGGGCCGTGGTAGCGGAGGTGGAGGGCCGCTTGGCCGAAATCTTGAAGACATGGCCGCCGGGAGCGCCATTGGACGAGGCGACGCGATTGGGGCCGGTGGCGACGGAGGCGCAGTTCGTGCGCGTCAACCGCATGATCGACCGGGCTCGCGCACAGGGGGCGGATCTGCGCTGGGGTGGCAGTGGACGGGCGAGCGGATTCGGCAAAGGGTGGTATTGCGCGCCGACGCTGTTCGGCAACGTCACTCCGGACATGGAACTGGCGCAGGAGGAAGTCTTCGGTCCGGTGCTCGCCGTCATGCCGTATCAGGACGAAGCGCAAGCGCTGGCGCTGGCCAATGCCACGACCTATGGGTTGTCGGGCGCAGTGTGGTCGCGCGACATCGACCGTGCGACGAGGTTTGCGCGGCAATTGAAGACAGGCCAGGTAGTGATCAACGGAGCGGCGCAGAATCTCGCCACCCCGTTCGGCGGTCGGGGAGATTCGGGATTCGGACGGGAAAACGGCCGCTTCGGTATCGAGGAATGTCTCACGTATCGGTCCTTGCACGGTGCGGCGAGAGAACAGGAATGACGAAATCTACGAGCATGGACGACCTCGCTCGAATCGGCGATCCGCGTGGACCCGGGACGCGACAAGCCCGATGACTTGGTGGAGATCCCCGCGATGGCCAAGAGCGCTCAGGGTTGCCAGCGCGCCGCAATCAGCGCATCGACCTGTTCTCGCTGCGCCGGTGTCAGCGAGATCTCCCCGCCGGTCGGTGCGCCGAAGGCCGCCATCGCGCTGACGAGGTTGTCGACCTCGTTCGCATAGAGGACGGAGCCGCCGGCCTGGATCGCATCGAGTTGCTGGGCGCCCTCCGCGAACCAGCCCTGCACAGCGATCGCGTCGTCGGCGCCGAGGACGTCGAGCACCAGATCGTTGCCCTGCCGCGACAGCTGCAACCGCGCGAGCAGAGTGCGCTTCACGGCCGGCACCTTCGGTCCGCCGCCCGAAGGCAGTCCCGGGGGGTAGGGCGCCGGATCGTCGGCTATTCCGTCATACCGTTTGCAAAGGGGTCTCATGTGCCCGCAGTGTGCTGAAGGTGGGGATAGCTATCGACAAAGCGTCTGTACTTGTGCTGGCCACACGTGTAGGGAACGAAACTGGACAGAGCCCGCTCGTCGAAGCACGTCGGCACAGGTTCGACGAGCGCGTCGAAGTCGAGATCGATGAAGAATGGCAGCGAGTACCTCTCCACCTTGCTGCTGTTGATGACGCGGTGCAAGGTGGATATGTAGCGGTCGTTGGTGAAGGTCTGCACCAGGTCGCCGATGTTGATGATGAAGGAGCCGTCGATCGGCGGCGCACTGACCCACTCGCCAGCCCTGTTCCGCACCTGCAGCCCGCCGACGGCATCCTGCGAGAGGATCGTCAGAAACCCGTAGTCGGTGTGGGCGCCGATGCCGATCTCTTCCTGGGACACCGGACCGGTTTGCGGCGGATAGTGCAGCAGTCGCTGAATCGTGATCGGATTGCGCTGCAGCTTTTCGAAGTAATCCGGCGGAAGGTCCAGGCTCTGCGCGATGGCACTTGTGAGCTTGCGTGCCAGTTTCAGCATTGCGTCGTGATACGCGTTGCAGGTCTCGGTGAACGATGCGGGCTCCGAAGGCATCTGGTTCGGGCCGGAGAACGGCGACACGATGTCGGAATCGAGGCCGAAGTCGAAGCACTCCTTGAAGTCGCGTGTGTCCCCCGGGGCCACGTTCTCCGCGTACATCGGAATGTAGCCGCGCAGGGTCGGCCCGGAGTTGGCGACGTTCAGGCGGTCCTTGACCTCGAAGGGAAGATCGAAGAACTGCCGGGTCACCTGATACATGCGGTCGACCAGATCTGCGGGAACGCCATGGTTCCTGATGTAGAAGAAGCCGACCTGCTCGCAGGCTTCTCCTATGCTGCGGGCGACGCCTTGCGGATCGCTGTCGTCGATCAGCGGAGCAATGTCGATCATCGGGATCTCGCCGAATGAAATCTGCCTGCTGGCGAGCCGGATGTCGGTGATCTGGTCCATGGAGATGATCCTTGCGGTTGGGGTGTCGATCATCTTCGTCGCGGACTGCGCCGATCGATATAACAGATCCGAAAGAATCTATGAGGATTTCGTCTTTCTCAACTGGCTGGGGGATACGTCGTAGAGCTCTCTGAAGCGCTTCGTGAAATAGCTCTGTGATGTGAAGCCGGTGGCTTGGGAGATGACGTTGATCGGGAGGCGTGTCTCATCTATCAGTCGTCGCGCTCGATCGAGGCGCAAGTTGATGTAGTAATTCAATGGCGTGGTGTTCTTGTACGCCCTGAAGGCATGCTCGAGCGTCCTGCTCGTCGTGCCGATCCTTTCCGCCAGCAACTCGATGGTGTAGGGGTGCTCGATGTTCCGTTCCATGAGCTCGATGGCGGTACCCAGGCACGGCGACTGCATTCTGAGCTCCAGATACCGGCGGGTGTTCTGCATGTCTTCCGGCGAGCGAATACGGTCATGGCTGAACTGATGCGACACCTGCTTGGCGAACTCGGCTCCGTGATCCTTCCCGATGATGAAAAGCATCATGTCCAGCGCCGTTGTGCCGCCGGAACAGGTGAGCCTCTTGCAAAACTCAGAATTTGAAGCGGTCGGAGCTGCGTAGCCGCATGCAGTGTTCGTCAATTCGCCGCGCTTTGGTGTGGCGACCGTCGCCAGCTATGTGGGAACCATATTTTCCCTGTTTTGTCGCGAACGCCACCCTGCAGCGTCTGCATCGTGGCCCGAGAGCGCGACCGGCCGGTTCATCCTCGCAGTCGCATCAGTTGATCGGCCGCCAGGGCGAGGATGCCGAACATGAGATGCCCCATGACCTTGGTGCTGCCCCGGACGGTGACGTGACGGCCACCGAACTCATCCTTGAGCCGCCCGTTGCTGCGCTCGGCGGCGCTGCGCTCGTTGTAGCGGACGGCATCGGCCGGTTCGAACGC
>JBNLCM010000130.1:0-35731 GCA_050303815.1 Rhodocyclaceae bacterium | reverse complement strand
GGCCGGGTACATAGGTTCACGTGATTCACGAACTTTTACATTTAACTGTTTGTTAATATTTAAATTTGATACGATCTTGCGCGCGATGCCCAGCGCATGGCTGTCGTTCAGCGCGTAGTGGTCGGTGACCCCCGAGGTGCGCGAGTGGACGTCGGCGCCGCCCAGGTCCTCGGCGCTGACCACCTCGCCGGTGGCCGCCTTCACCAGCGGCGGGCCGCCGAGGAAGATGGTTCCCTGGTTGCGTACGATGACGCTCTCGTCGGACATCGCCGGCACGTAGGCGCCGCCGGCCGTGCACGAGCCCATGACCACGGCGACCTGCGGGATGCCGGCCGCCGACATGTTGGCCTGGTTGTAGAAGATGCGCCCGAAGTGGTCGCGGTCGGGGAACACCTCGTCCTGGGTCGGCAGGTTGGCCCCGCCCGAGTCGACCAGGTAGATGCACGGCAGCCGGCACGCCGCGGCGATCTCCTGGGCGCGCAGGTGCTTCTTGACCGTCAGCGGGAAGTAGCTGCCGCCCTTCACCGTCGCGTCGTTGGCGACGACCATGCACTCGATGCCGGCGATGCGGCCGATGCCGGTGATCACGCCCGCCGAGGCGACGTCCTTAGAGTACATGTCCCAGGCGGCGAGCTGCGAGAGCTCGAGGAACGGCGAGCCGACGTCGAGCAGCGTGCGGATGCGGTCGCGCGGCAGCAGCTTGCCGCGCGCGAGGTGCTTCTCGCGCGCCCGCTCGCCGCCGCCCAGCGCCACCTGGGCCACCTTGGCGCGCAGGTCGTCGACCAGCTCCTGCATGCGCGCGGCGTTGGCCTGCGCCGCGGCCGAGCGCATGTCGAGCGAGGATTTCAGGACTCCCATCGGCGCGCGCTCAGGCGGTCTCGCCGAACAGCTCGCGGCCGATCAGCATGCGCCGGATCTCGCTGGTGCCGGCGCCGATCTCGTAGAGCTTGGCGTCGCGCAGCAGGCGGCCGGTCGGATACTCGTTGATGTAGCCGTTGCCGCCGAGCGACTGGATCGCCTCGAGCGCCATCCAGGTCGCCTTCTCGGCGGCGTAGAGGATCGCGCCGGCGGCGTCCTTGCGCGTGGTATCGCCGCGGTCGCACGCCTTGCCGACCGCGTAGACGTAGGCCCGGGTGGCCATCCAGGTGGAGTACATGTCGGCGAGCTTGCCCTGCATCAACTGGAAGTCGCCGATCGGCTGGCCGAACTGCTTGCGCTCGTGGAGATAGGGCACGACGGCGTCCATGCAGGCGGCCATGATGCCCAGCGGACCACCGCACAGCACGGCGCGCTCGTAGTCGAGGCCGCTCATCAGCACCTTGACGCCGTTGCCGACGCCGCCCAGCACGTTCTCCTCCGGCACCTCGACGTCGTCGAAGAACAGCGGGTAGGTGTTGGAGCCCCGCATGCCGAGCTTGTCCAGATGGCTGCCGTGGGAGAAACCCGTCATGCCCTTCTCGATCAGGAAGGCGGTGATGCCCCTGGGGCCGGCGTTGGTGTCGGTCTTGGCGTAGACGACCAGCGTGTCGGCGTCGCCGCCGTTGGTGATCCACATCTTCGAACCGTTCAGGACGTAGCGGTCGCCCTTGCGGTCGGCGCGCAGCTTCATGCTGACCACGTCCGAACCGGCGTTGGGTTCGCTCATCGCCAGCGCGCCCACGTGCTCACCGGAGATCAGCTTGGGCAGGTAGCGCTGTTTCTGTTCGGCGGTGCCGTTGCGGCGGATCTGGTTGACGCACAGGTTGGAGTGGGCGCCGTAGGACAGGCCCACCGAGGCCGAGGCGCGGGAGACCTCTTCCATCGCGACGATGTGCGCGAGGTAGCCCATCTGCGTGCCGCCGTACTCCTCCTCGGCGGTCATGCCGTGCAGGCCCAGGTCGCCGAGCTTCTTCCAGAGATCGGCCGGGAAGACATTGTCGCGATCGATCTCAGCGGCGCGTGGCGCGATTTCGTTGGCGGCGAAGGACTGCACGGTGTCGCGCAGCATCTCGATGGTTTCACCGAGGCCGAAGTCCAGGCTGGGCAGGTTCATGGGCATTGTCTCCAGGTGTTGTCTTGTCGCCGGCGGTGCGGGCCGCATGGCCGGATGGGTCGGCCTCATGGTGGTCCGCTTCGGGAACCGGCACAACGCCCGTCCGCCGCGCGGATCACGATCCGTGATTTACGTTTACGTCAACGTAAACTAAACTGGAAAAAAATCAAGTGTCGCGGCTGACGCACTGGTCGAGTTCGGCCTTGGCGGCGGCGGCGCCGGCCGCGTCGTTGCCGAGCAGGCCGCGGCACTGGCGCTCGAGCATGTCGATCTCGGACAGTACTGCCTCGATGTCCTCGCGTTGTTGCAGCAGGGCAGTGCGGCGGGTATCGAGCACGGAAAGGAGGCGGTTCAACTGCGGTACCGAGTTCTTCACGCCGGCGTACATGCCGATGATCTCGCGGATTTCGGCGAGGGACAGGCCGAGGCGCTTGCCGCGCAGGGTCAGGCGCAAGCGCGTCCGGTCGGCGCGCGTGTAGACGCGGCTGCGCCCCTGGCGGGCCGGGCTGAGAAGGCCCTGGTCTTCGTAAAAACGAATCGCGCGGGGCGTCACGTCGAACTCGCGTGCGAGTTCGGTGATCGTGTAGGTTGGCTCACTGTTCATGGCGAATCGTCGGCTGGAAGCATCACCCGGTTGGCGTGCGCCGATTATAGGGCCTGCCCGGCAGGCCACAATGCGGCGGTAATCAACCGCCTTCCCGAAGAGAGCACCGTATGACGAAGAACGGACTGGAATACCCTTGGGCGACGCCACCCGAGGCGGCCACCACGCGCGAGGTGGCGCCCGGCGTGCACTGGATCCGCATGCCGCTGCCCTTTGCCCTGGATCACATCAACCTGTGGCTGCTGGACGACGGTGACGGGGTGTGCATTGTCGACACCGGGTACGGTCGCGATGAGGTCAAGGCCTGCTGGGAGACGATCCTGGCCAGCCTCGGCCCGCGGCCGGTGACCCGCATCGTCGTCACCCATTTCCACCCCGACCACCTGGGGCTCGCCGCCTGGCTGCAGGAACGGACCGGTGCGCCGCTCTCGATGACCTTGGGCGAGTATCTCGCCGGCCATGCGGTCTGGCATGAGTTGCCTGGTCACGCGCCGGCCGACATGGTCGCGCAGTTCGGGGACAACGGCCTCGAGGCCGCGCGCTGCGACGCGCTCATGACCCGGGGCAATGCCTACCGGGCCGGTGTCCCGGCATTGCCGAACCGTTTCGACCGTCTTTTCGACGGCGGGTACCTGTCAATCGGCGGTCATGACTGGCGCGTCCTGACGGGCTTCGGCCATTCGCCCGAGCATGCCTCCCTGCTGTGCGACGCGCTCGGCATCCTGATCTCCGGTGACATGCTGCTGCCGACGATCTCGACAAATGTCAGCGTGAATGCTGCAATGCCGCATGGCGATCCCTTGGGCTGGTTTCTTGATTCGCTGCAGTGCATCAAGGATTTGCCGGGGAACTTCCTCGTGCTACCATCCCATGGTTTGCCGTTCCGGGGAATCAGGGAGAGGGTGATGCAGCTGGAAGCGCATCATCAGGAGCGGTGCAACGAACTGCTGGCGGCGTGTGATGTGCCGCGCAGCGCGGGCGAGCTGCTGGGGACGCTTTTCCGACGCGAACTGGATACCCACCAGGTGATGTTCGCGATGGGGGAGGCGATCGCCCACCTCAACCATCTGACGCAACAGGGAGCCCTGCGTCTTACCGGAGACGGGCAGGGACCGATTCGCTACGCGAGAACCGTCTAGCATTCAGGAGAAGACAAGAATGGCAGCACCCACCGAAACCGATAAAGCCGACCTGCCCGATCCGACCGAACTGGCCAAGACCTACGCCGAAGTCGCCCAGCGTGCTTCCCACCTGATCAGCGACCACGTGCAACGTCAGATCAAGCGCGGCATCACGCCGCCGCAGGACGAGCTGGGCATCGCCCAGGCCTTCATGGACATGATGGCCAAGCTGCTGTCCAACCCGTATCGCCTGGCCCAGGCCCAGATGAACCTGGTGTGGGACTACTTCTCGCTCTGGCAGCAGTCGATGCTGCGCTTCGCCGGCATGAATGCCGCGCCGGTCGCCACGCCCGACAAGTCCGACAAGCGCTTCAAGGACGAGCAGTGGCAGGAGCACTTCCTGTTCGACTTCATGAAGCAGTCCTACCTCATCACCGCCCGCCACATCCACGACACCGTGTGCTGCGTCGATGGCCTCGACGAGCAGACCCAGAAGAAGGTCAACTTCTACACGCGCCAGTACATCGACGCGCTGTCGCCGTCGAACTTCGCCCTGACCAACCCGGAAGTGTTCCGCGAGACGGTCAAGAGCCACGGCCAGAACCTGGTCAAGGGCCTGAACAACCTGCTGCGCGACATCGAGGATGGCGGCGGCAACCTGCGCGTGCGGATGACCGACACCTCGGCCTTCGAGCTGGGCAAGAACGTCGCCACCACGCCGGGCAAGGTCGTCTTCCAGAACGAGATGATGCAGCTGGTCCAGTACTCGCCGAGCACCGACAAGGTGCTGAAGCGCCCGCTGCTGATCGTCCCGCCCTGGATCAACAAGTTCTACATCATGGATCTGCGCGAGAAGAACTCGCTGATCAAGTGGTGTGTGGATCAGGGGCATTCCACCTTCGTCATCTCGTGGGTCAACCCGGATGAGAAGCTGGCCGAGAAGAGCTTCGACGCCTACGTGCTGGAAGGCGTCATGGCCGCCCTCGACGAGATCGAGAAGCAGACCGGCGAGAAGGAAGTGAACGCTGCCGGCTACTGCCTCGGCGGAACGCTGCTGGCGACCTCCTGCGCCTATCTGGCCGCCAAGCGCCAGAAGCGAATCGCCTCCGCGACCTTCTTCACCACCATGACCGACTTCTCGGAGCCGGGCGAGCTCAGCGTCTTCCTCGACGAAGGGCAGATCTCCAGCCTCGAGAAGAAGATGTTCGAGCGCGGCTACCTGGAAGGTTCGGAAATGGCCGGCACCTTCAACATGCTCCGTGCCAACGACCTGATCTGGTCCTTCGTGGTGAACAACTACCTGATGGGCAAGGATCCGTTCCCGTTCGACCTGCTCTACTGGAACTCCGACTCCACGCGCATGCCGGCCAAGATGCACAGCTTCTACCTGCGCAACATGTACCTGGAGAACCGCCTGATCGAGCCGGGCGGCATCGAGATCGACGGGACCCCGATCGACCTCTCCAAGATCAAGGTCCCGTGCTACTTCATCTCGGCGATCGAAGACCACATCGCGCCGTGGAAGAGCACCTACATGGGTGCCACCGTGTTCGGCGGCCCGACCCGCTTCGTGCTGGGTGGCTCCGGTCACATCGCCGGCATCATCAATCCGCCGGTCGCCAACAAGTACGGTTTCTGGATCAATCCGGCCGCCAAGCTGCCGGGCACCGCCGACGAGTGGTTCGCCAAGGCCCAGCAGCACGCGGGTTCCTGGTGGGTCGACTGGCAGGACTGGGTCACCGCCCACGACGACACTCAGGTTGCGCCGCGCGACCCGGCCAAGGGCAAGCTGAAGGTCATCGAGGACGCGCCGGGCTCCTACGTGAAGGCACGCATCGACAGCAAGCGGGTGGCCTGAGCCCTCCCGATGCAGCGATCGGAAAGGGGCCATCCGGCCCCTTTTTCCATTTCTGCCGACCCGACATGACGGCGCCGACACTGCCGCCCCTGCCGGCCGACTGCGTGCTCGACACGAACACCGTACTGGCCCTGTGGATGTTCGAGGACCCCGCCTTGCCCCACCTGCGGGCGGCGGCGGAAGGCGGCCGTCTGCGCCTCGTCGCAAGCGGGCCGACCGTCGAGGAGTTCAGGCGCGTGCTGGCCTACCCACAGTTCGCGCAGGCGCCGGGGCGTCAGCAGGCGCTGCGGGCGGCATACGAGGCGCGCTGCCGTCCGGTGAGCTTGCCGCCCGAGGGGCTGCCCGGCCTGCCGGTCTGCCGCGATGCCGACGACCAGAAATTCCTCGAACTGGCCATTGCGGCGGGCGCCCCGCTCCTGGTCAGTCGCGACAAGGCCCTGTTACGCCTGTCGCGCCATCGGCTGCTGCGGGATCGCCTGAAGATCCTGCGGCCCGAGGTCCTTGAGGCCATGCTGGGCGACTCGTCAGGCTGAGTCCCTATGCGCGCCAGGCCCGTTAACCGGTACGACCGCATGGAGTGGGCTGGCGCCTTCGGCGACCTCGGCACGCTGATCCCATTCGTCGTCGGCTATGTGGGCGTCCTTGGCATGGACCCGCAGGGCATCCTGCTGCCGATGGGCCTGGCGATGCTCGCCAGCGGCCTCTTCTTCCGGACGCCGGTTCCCGTCCAGCCCATGAAGGTGGCCGCGGCCATCGCGATCACGCAGGCAGCCCAGGGCTTGGTTGTGACGCCGGACATGGTGGTGGCGGCGAGCCTGGTGACTGGTGCCCTGTGGCTGCTGTTCGGCCTGTCGGGCCTGGCGGCACGCCTCGCGGCCCTGATGCCGGCCAGTGCCGTGATCGGCATCGTCCTCGGTCTCGGCGTGGGGTTCATGCTTGATGGGCTGCACCGCATGGCAAGCCACTGGGCGCTGGCCGGGGCTGGCCTGGTGGGCACCCTCGCCCTGCTGCGGAGCCGCCGAGTGCCTGCGATGCTGATCCTGCTGGCGTTTGGTGGCGTGAGCGGCGCGCTGCTGGATCCGGCCGGCGTTGAGCGGCTGCTCGCCGGGCCACCCGACTGGCGCCTGCCCGGCCTTGCGCTGGATGGTCTGAGCTGGGACAACCTCGCCGCCGGCGCGATGTTCCTGGCCTTGCCCCAGTTGCCGCTGACCCTGGGCAACGCACTCGTCGCGATCCGCGACGAGAACAACCGCCTGTTTCCCGATCGGCCGGTGACGGCGCGACAGATCGCCCTGTCCACCGGCCTGATGAATCTCTTTGGCGCCAGCCTCGGTGGTGTGCCGATGTGCCACGGCGCCGGGGGCATGGCCGCGCACATGGCGTTCGGCGCACGAACCGGAGGCGCCCTGGTCATCCTCGGCGGTCTGCTGACCGTGCTGTCGCTCGGCTTCAGTACGTCGGCGGCGGTTCTGTTCGGCCTGTTTACCCCGGCGATCCTCGGCGTCATGCTGCTCATCGCGGGAGGCCAGCTTGCGCGAGCTGCCCGACACACCGGGCCCGACTGGCGGAGCCGCCTGGTTGTCGGCCTGACCGCGACCCTCGCCCTGTGGAACGTCGGCCTGGCCTGTCTGGTCGGCGTCGCCGCGGCGGCCTGCCTTCGCCCCGGCGCTTACCGGCCCCGGCGGTAACCGGGGCGCAACGCCATCGTTTGGCCCGGCAGACTGCGGCCGCAACGCGATCCGCCACACACCTGTCCACAGACCCTAGCGGTTGTGGGTGGTCATGTCCGCCATGCGAACGCCTGGCGCCCCTTCGGCCTTCACGTCCATGGCGTACATCATGAAATGGGCGCGGCCATTCGTCCTGGCACTGACCACGCTCTTCCGGGTGCCGGGCTCCTGGCCGATCGCCGCCTGGGTGGCGCTGGCGGGGCGGTAGCTGCCCCGGGACGCCGCGTCGATGATCACCTTCTGCTGGACCTTGGCCCTCTCGTTGCCATTGCCGGCCTGGGCGTCGACGAGGTTGGCGTAGGGGATCGGGATCGGTCCGCCCGGCGACGGGGTCTTGCAGACATCGGGGAAGGCGATCGACTGGCTGGCAGGGCGGTGCAGCCCGTTCGGTGCAGGTTTCATCCTGAGCATCTCCGGTCGGTCCAGGGGCATCGTGGCCACCACGCCGGGCGGCCAGTTTCCCCTGGAGTATAGCCAAGGGCGATGGCCCCGAATCCGGCCAGGACACGCGTGGCCGCCCTCAACGTTGGCCGCCCAGGCTGAGTGGGCGCGATTGCAGCTGGCCGGGCAACCGCGCCAGCCGCGTCTCGGCCACGTCGCGCAAGGCGTGCTCGAGACGCGACAGGCTCAGCGACGGGGCGACGCCGCTGGCGCGCATCAGCCGGAGCTGTACCGGGACGCTCGGCTCGACCCGGTAGAGAGCGACGCGAGCCGGATCGAGACCGGAGGCGGTGAAGCTGTCCATGAACGCGTAACCGATACCGCGCTCGACCAGCGAACCGGCCATCAGGTAGGTCTGGACGCGAAGGCTGGAGACGCCATGCCAGTCGGCGGCCTCGAGCACGCTCGACAGGGCATCGCCCAGCGGTGTGCTCTCGGCCAGCGTGATGCAGGGACGGTCGGCCAGGCGCCGCCGATCCGGATGGCCGGCGTGACGCCAGTCGAGCGGGGTGGCAAGGACGATCTCGCTGGCGGCCAGTTCAGTCACGCTGATCTCCACCCGTGCCGGTGGCTCGAGGGCGATGCCGGCATCGATCTCGAGGGCGCCGAGCCGATCCTCGATCTCCGCGGTGTGGATGGCCCACAGGTCGCATTGCATGGCTGGATGCTCGGTGTGCAGCCGGGCCAAGGCATCGGGCAGCAGCGTGGCGGCCAGGGAGGGGGTGGCCGCCACCCTCAGGAAACCGGCGCCGCCGCGACGCAGGCTGGCCGCGAGCGCGCCCACGCGCTCGATCTCGCTCCAGCTGCGGCGGACCTGGCGGTACAGGGTCTCGGCCTCCGGCGTGGGCGCAAGGCGACCGCGACTGCGCTCGAACAGGGGAAAACCGAGGGATTGCTCGGCGTGCCGGATCACCCGCGACACAACGGGCTGGGAGACGTGCAGCATCCGCGCGGCCGCGCTGACGGAGCCGCTCAGCATCACGGCGCGGAAGACTTCAAGCTGTCGGAGGCGCACTGGCCATGTCCTTGAGGCATGAGATACCGAATCATCCGAAACTCCGGCAACCCCTGCAAGGCTTACCCTGTGGGCTACGGCGCCAAGCTTGGCGCATTTGCCGGAAGAGCATCCAGCTATGGATATCTGTGTGATCGGTGGCGGTATCGTGGGGCTCGCGTCGGCCTGGTACCTCGCGCAGGATGGTCACGACGTGACTGTGATCGAGGCCCGTCCCGCGGTGGGGCTGGGTAGCAGCCAGGCGAATGGCGGGCAGCTTTCCTACCGTTACATCGCGCCGCTCGCCGACCCCGAGGTGCTCGCCAAGATTCCAGCCTGGATGCTCCAGCCGGACGCGCCGGTCCGCTTCAGGCCCAGCTTCGATCCGGATCAGTGGCGCTGGCTGCTGGGATTCCTCCAGGCCTGCAACCGCCGCGACCTGAGCGACTCGGTGGCCGCGCTGCTGCCCCTGTCCCTCTACAGCCGGCACCTGGTCGGCGAGCTGGTCGCGAACGCCGGTGTCGATTTCCGCTGGCGGCGCAACGGCAAGCTGGTGGTCCACCGGACCGCGGACAGTTTCGAGGCCGCGCGCCGCCGGCTCGAGGCGCAGCCGGCCCTCGCCGAGGCCCAGCACGCGCTCGATGCGCAGGCCTGCCTCGCGCTCGAGCCGGCGCTGGCGAGAATGGCACCCCAGCTGGCAGGCGGCATCCACACGCCGGACGAAGAGGTCGGCGACTGCCTGTCCCTGTGCCAGGAACTGAAGCGGGTGCTCGTCGCCCGCGAACGCCCGGTGCGCTTCCTGGTGGGAGAGGCGGTCGAGCGCATCGAGACACGGGGTCGCGCGCTGGCCGCCGTGGTGACCGCACAGCGGCGACTCGAGCCCGAGGCCTGCGTCGTGGCCACGGGTGCCGACACCGTGCGCTTGCTGCGTCCGCTGGGCGTGTCGGTGCCGATCTATCCGCTCAAGGGATACAGCATCAGCCCGCCGGTACGCGAGGCCGCCGGTGTGCCCGAGGCCAGCATCACGGACTACCAGCGCAAGATTGTCTATGCCCGCATCGGCGCCCGCCTGCGGGTCGCCGGCATGGCGGACATCGTCGGCTTCGACGCGTCGGTCCGCAGCCGGCGGATTGCCACCCTCGTTCGCGAGACACACGAAAACTTTGGTGACGCCGTGGACTACGAGGATCTCGACGAATGGGCCGGACTGCGTCCGGCGACGCCCAACGGGCGGCCCATCGTCGGCGCGACGCGCGTGCGCGGCCTGTGGCTGAATGTGGGCCAGGGCGCGCTCGGATTCACGCTGGCAGCGGGCTGCGGGCGCATGATCGCCGACCGCGTCGGCGGCCGCCAGCCTCTCGTTCCCGATGCCCCGTTTTTGCCGGAGGCGGCGTGAGGCCGTCGTCCGGCCCGGTGGCCCGGGCGCGGGGAATCGAGCACTCCGGGGAGACTCGGGGGCAGCGTGGGGTATATCCTTTGGGGACGGACCTCGCGTCAACCGACGTTGCCGGGCCGAATTCCCGGTGCGATCGGCGCTTCGTTTCGTGTTTTTGCCAAGTTCAACCGAGGAGGGTTTCAATGCTCAACAAGAAATTCGCGGCTGCAACCGTGATCGCCGCCACCATGATGGCGGGCACGACCGCAGCGTTGGCCGCCGACACCTTTATCACCATTGGCACCGGTGGTGTCACGGGGGTGTACTACCCCACGGGCGGCGCGATCTGCCGGCTGGTGAACAAGGGTCGAAAGGAGCACGGCATCCGATGCTCGGTCGAGTCGACCGGCGGATCTGTCTATAACCTCAATACCATCCGGGCCGGCGAGCTCGACATGGGCGTGGCCCAGTCCGACTGGCAGTATCACGCCTACCACGGTACCAGCCAGTTCGCGGACCAGGGACCCAACAAGGACCTGCGTGCCGTGTTCTCGGTTCACGCCGAGCCGTTTACCGTCGTCGCTCGCGCGGATTCCGGCATCAAGAACTTCGCCGACCTGAAGGGCAAGCGCGTCAATATCGGCAACCCGGGCTCCGGCCAGCGGGGCACCATGGAGGTCGTCATGCAGGCCATGGGCTGGAGCATGGGCGACTTCGCGCTGGCCTCCGAGCTGAAGGCGGCCGAGCAGTCCAAGGCGCTGTGCGACAACAAGATCGACGCCATGGTCTACACGGTGGGCCACCCGGCGGGCTCGATCAAGGAAGCCACCACCACCTGCGACACCGTGCTGGTCAATGTCGAAGGCCCGGTGATCGACAAGCTCGTGTCCGAGAACGCCTACTATCGCAAGGCCGTGATTCCGGGCGGCATGTACCAGGGCAACCCGGACGACACCAAGACCTTCGGTGTCGGCGCGACCTTTGTTTCGTCGACCAACACCTCGGCCGATACGGTCTATCAGGTGGTCAAGGCGGTGTTCGAGAACTTCGACGACTTCCGTCGCCTGCACCCTGCCTTCGAAAACCTCGAGAAGGCGCAGATGGTCAAGGATGGCCTGTCGGCTCCGCTGCATGACGGCGCGGCCAAGTATTACAAGGAGGCCGGCCTGATGTAAGCAGGCCGCCGGGACGGCGATCGCCGTCCCGGCCCACGGGCGCCCGGCCCGCGCTGCGGTCGGGCAGATCCCACTGTCGCCTGGGGTGTCGCGCGGGTACCCCGGCCATGCGGATGTCGGCGCGGCAGCACCGGACACGATCCGGGTTGCACGTGCCTCCGACAGAGAGGTCAGTCATGCAGGATTCAGCGCAGGGGCGGGACGCAGCCCTGGACCGGGAACTTCAGGAGATGGTCGCGCAGGCCGACAGCGGCGCGCGACACCCGGTGGGGCTGCCGGGCAAGTTGCTGTTCGGCGTGGCCCTGGCCTGGTCCCTGTTCCAGCTCTGGGTGGCCTCGCCACTGCCTTTCACATTCGGCTTCGCCGTGTTCAACGACACCGAGGTCCGCAGCATCCACCTGGCCTTCGCGATCTTCCTGGCCTATACCGCCTATCCCGCGCTGTCCTCGTCGCCGCGTGACCGCATACCGGTCACCGACTGGGTGATGGCGCTGCTGGCAGCTGCCAGCGCGGCCTACATCTTCGTCTTCTACGCAGATCTGTCGGGTCGATCAGGCGCGCCCACCACAACGGATCTGGCCGTGGGCATCTGCGGCATGGTCCTGTTGCTCGAGGCAACGCGTCGCGCGCTCGGCCCGCCATTGATGGTCGTCGCCACGGTGTTCCTGGCCTATACGTTCTTCGGGCCCTACATGCCCGAGGTGATCGCTCACAAGGGCCAGAGCCTGTCCAAGGTCATGTCCCACCAGTGGCTCACCACCGAGGGCGTGTTCGGCGTGGCCCTCGGCGTGTCGAGCAGCTTCGTCTTCCTGTTCGTGCTGTTCGGCGCCATGCTCGAGAAGGCCGGCGCGGGCAACTACTTCATCAAGATGGCCTTCGCCCTGCTGGGCCACATGCGGGGCGGTCCGGCCAAGGCGGCGGTGGTGGCGTCTGCGGCCACGGGCCTGATCTCCGGGTCGTCGATCGCCAACGTCACCACCACCGGCACCTTCACGATTCCGCTGATGAAGCGGGTCGGCTTCCCCGGCACCAAGGCCGGCGCGGTCGAGGTGGCGGGTTCGACCAATGGCCAGCTGACCCCGCCGGTAATGGGCGCCGCGGCCTTCCTGATGATCGAGTACGTCGGCATCAGCTACATCGAGGTGATCCAGCACGCCATCCTGCCGGCGGTGATCTCCTACATCGCACTGGTCTACATCGTCCATCTGGAAGCCCTGAAGGCCAACATGCAGGGGCTGCCCCGGCGCAACACGAGCACGCTGGCCGAGAAGCTCGCGACCTGGGCCGGCGTCATCGTCGGCACCTGCGTGATCGGCCTGATCGTGTACTACGGCATCGGCTGGATCAAGGACGTGGCCGGCGGCGGCGCGATCTATCTGGTTGGCCTGCTGGTCCTCGCCGCGTACGTGGCGCTGCTCAAGTTTGCGGCCCGGTTCCCGGAACTCGAGATGGACGACCCGGACGACCCGGTCCTCGAGCTGCCCGAGGTGGGGCCGACCGTGAAGGTCGGGCTGTACTTCCTGCTGCCGATCGTGGTGCTGATGTGGTGCCTGATCGTGGAGCGTTTCTCGCCCGGCCTCGCGGCCTTCTGGGCGACCGTGCTGATGATCTTCATCGTGCTGACGCAGCGGCCGCTGCTGGCCCGCTTCCGCGGACGGGACACCCGCGGCAGCCTCGCACAGGGCCTCGCCGAGTGCATCGATGGCCTGGTCATCGGCGCGCGCAACATGATCGGCATCGGCGTGGCGACCGCGGCGGCGGGCATCGTGGTGGGCACCATCACGCTGACCGGCATCGGGCAGGTGATGATCGAGTTCGTCGAACTGATCTCGGGCGGCAACCTGCTGCTGGCGCTCATCTTCACCGCCGCGATCTGCATCGTGCTCGGCATGGGCCTGCCCACCACGGCCAACTACATCGTGGTCTCCAGCCTGATGGCGCCGGTGGTCGTGGCGCTGGCCGCCAACGAGGGCATGATCATTCCGCTGATTGCGGTCCACATGTTCGTCTTCTACTTTGGCATCCTGGCCGACGATACGCCGCCGGTCGGGCTGGCGGCCTTCGCGGCGGCGGCAATCGCCAAGGCCGATCCGATCAAGACCGGTATCCAGGGCTTCATGTACGACATCCGGACGGCGATCCTGCCGTTCATGTTCATCTTCAACACCCAGTTGCTGTTGATCGGCATCGACCACTGGTTCGAACTGATCGTCGTGATCATCGGCGCCCTGATCGGCATGCTGCTGTTTGCCGCCGCCACCCAGGGCTACTGGCTGACCCGGAGCCGGGCATGGGAGTCCGCGGCCTTGCTGCTGGTGACCTTTACCCTGTTCCGACCGGGCTACTGGTGGGACATGGTCTATGAACCGACCCACGTCGTGCCGCCGACCGAACTCGCCCAGATCGCCACGCAGGTGCCGGCAGACGGCAAGCTGGTGATGACCGTGGCGGGCGAGACGATCGATGGCGACATGGTCGAGAAGGCCGTGCAACTGCCGCTGGGCCCGGCTGGCGACGGCGAAGCCCGCCTGATGGAGGCCGGGCTGGAGACCCGCGTGGAAGACGGCAAGGTCTTTGCCGACAACGTCAGCTTCGGCAGCGAGGCACAGAAGGCAGGCATCGACTTCGACTGGGAGATCAAGGACATCCGGGTCGAAGCGGAGCGCCCGCCCAAGCAGTTGATGTTCGTGCCGGCCCTGGCCCTGCTGGGCCTGGTCGCGATGTTGCAATTGCGCCGCCGCAAGGACGAGAGTCTGCTCGCCGGCTAGGCGCATCTGACAAGGGGTTCCCGATGATCGACAAGATCCTGTTGCCCATCGACCTGCAGGAGACTCGCCTCGCGGAGAAGGCGGTGGCCTTCACGATCGAGGAGGCCAGCCGGCACCACGCCGAGATTCACGTGCTGACGGTCATACCCGGGTTCGGCATGCCGATCGTGGCGTCCTACTTCTCGGAGGCCACCATGAAGGAAGCGGCGGAAGAGGTGGTGCGCTCGCTCAAGGCCTTCGTCAAGGCCAGCTTTCCCGACGGGGTGGAGGTCCATAGCCACGTGATGCAGGGCAATCCGGCGGAAAAGATCGTGCAGCAGGCCGAGCGCCTGTGCGCCGACCTGATCGTCATTCCCTCGCATGCGAAGGGCCTCGAGCGCACCCTGCTCGGCTCATGCGCCAGCAAGGTGGTCGACCACGCGCGCTGTTCGGTGATGGTCATCAAGGGGTGAGTGCAGCCGCCCGGCGGGCGGCGTCAGACGATCGAGGGGCCGAGGACGATTTCTTCTGCGTCGTCCGCTGTCACGCGGACCGAAGCCACGTCGAGGACGTGGCCGGCGAGCCAGTCGGTCAGCTGGTGGTGGGCATCTTCCGACAGGTCGATAAAGCGGCACCCGGCCAGGCCACCCTTGATGCCGTGGCTGTAATTCACGATCTGGGCCTGTCCGCTGATGCCGCCGACGCTGTCCTCGCGGTCGATCAGGAATTCGAACGGGCGCTCGCTGGCCGGCGGGGTCGAGATGGCCATCGAGAAGCCCTCGATAGAGAGATCCTCGAGCAGGACCTTGCCGCCATACCACGCCAGCCAGAACCGGGATCTGCCGACCAGGTTGGTCACGATCCGCTGCGATCCCCTGCGCTCGAATGCCTCTTCCGCCATGCCGCCGCCTCCGTTGGACCCTAGCATCGTTACGGCGGCATGCTGCCGGGCTTTAGGGCGGGCAATGTGACGGCGGGTGTCACGAGCGGCGCCGGCCCAGCAGCACGCCCCCGGCCAGCAGGCCAAGGAAGAGCAGGCCCGCGCTGCCGCCGCCGCCACTGGCGGGCCTCTGGGGCGGCTCAGGCGCCGGTTCGGGGGCCGCCTCGCCGACGACGATCGACGCCGTCGATTGACCCGTGCCGCCGAAGTCGTCGGTGACCGTCAGGGTGAAGACATAGGTGCCCGCGACAGGGGCCTGGAGGCCCGTGATGGCGGCCTCGGGCGCAGTCAGGCTGGCTCCGGCGGGGGCCGTGACCAGCGTCCAGGCCCACGCGACGAGCTGGCGGTTACCGAGCGCGCTGCTGCCGCTGCCGTCGAGTGTCACCGTCGTGCCCGCCACCGCGGCGCCCGGCAGGTCGATGACGGCGAGCGGGGTCGCCGCGGCATCCACGGCGGCTGCGGCGTCGAGCAGACCCGTGCCGCAGGTGGCAGTCGTGCAATTGCATTGCCCCAGCGTGTCGCTCTCGGTCGACGTCAGCGGGCAGGTCGGGATCGACGCGTCAGCAGGGAAGGGGCGTGTCGTCGCCCGGATGCGGGCGATCAGGTCGGCGGGCGTCTGCGCCGGATTGAGCGCCAGCATCAGCGCCGCGACGCCGGCCGCCTGGGGCGCGCTGAAGCTCGTGCCGATGTTCGGTGAATTGCCGTCGGTATAGACGCTTGCACCCGGCACCGTCTGGCCCGCGTTGCTGGTGGTGTTGATCGGGAACAGGCAGGGCAGCGTGAAGTTCACGCAGTTGCCCGCCGGCGCGCTGACGTCCACTTCGGCGCCCAGGCTGCTGTAGCCGACCTTGGTGCCCACGTGCCGCACGCCGCCCACGGCGAGCGCCTCGTCGCAGTTCGCCGGCGCCTCGACCGGTCCGGTCTCGTTGCCGGCAGACGCCACCACCAGCGCGCCCACGGCGGCAACATCGCGGATCGCGCTGGCGTAGGCCGATGTGCAACTGCCGCTCCCGCCGAGGCTGAGGTTGATGACGCGGGCGGGGTTGGGGTTGGTCGGGACGCCCGGCACCGCCAGTCCGGCGGCCCAGCGCATCGCCGCAATGATGTCGGAATCGAAGCCGCCGCACTTGCCGAGGACCCGCATGGGCAGGATGCGGATGTCCCAGGCCGTACCGGAGAGGCCGCGCGAGTTGTTGCCCGCGGCGGCCACGACGCCGGACACGCGGGTCCCGTGCCAGGAACTCGGCTGCTGGGCAAGGGTGTCGCCACAGATGGCCCGGAGGTCGGGGTTGGCCTGGTCGCTGGCATCGATGAAGTCGCCGTTGTCGCCCGGATCGTCGTCGCGCCCGTCGCCGTCGCCGGCCAGTGCCGCATCGCTGATGAAGTCATAGCCGGGCAGCAGTCGCGTGGCGAGGTCGGGATGCTCGGGTCGCACGCCGGTGTCGAGCACCGCGACAACCACGTCCGGGGTGCCGGTGGTGGTCTCCCAGGCCGTTTCGGCTCGGATGGCCGCGGTCTGTCCGTCGGCCAGGTACCACTGGGCAGCATAGAGCGGGTCGTTCGGCAGGGCCCGCGCATCGCGCAGGCGATCCTCCACCGCGTACTCAACCTCGGCGTCGCTGGACAGGCGCGCCAGCAGCTCCGCCGTGCTCAGGGTGGTGGAACGGAACACGAGCATGTCGGGCGCCGGCTGGGCACGCCGGGCCGCGGCCAGGCCATGGCGGCCCGCCAGCGAGCGGGCAGGATCGAGGCCCTGGGCCTGCCGGAGGGCCATCGCGTCGCCGCGCAGCTTGACGATGGCGCGGCCTTCGGCCCGGCTGGACAGGGGAAGGCACAGCAGGGCGACGAGGCAGGTAACGACAAGGGACTTCATCGGGTCGGTTCCGTGGGGTATCTGAAGCGATCGGGCTGGATGCCGATTATGTCAGCTGCATGTCCCAGGCGGAGCATGCGATCATCGCAATAGGGGTCGTCGACGGTGCAGCTGATCCAGTAGGCGGCCGCTTCATCCGAGATCTGCGACGACAGGCGGACCTCGCTGCCGACGGCCCGTGACATCCGCTCGAGCAGCGCGGGGTTGGCGGGGTCGGTGCTCGACCCGAACCGCACGATGACCCGGAGGTCGCCGGGGGCAACTTCCACGGGCGTCGCACAGGCGGCGGCGAGTGCGCTGAGGACGATGAGCAGGCGGAAGGGCATTGCGGAACCGGGGGCAGAGGAGCCTTGTCGCAGCGTAGCGCATGGCACGCGGCGCGCCAAATCGGTTCGGGCGGGCATAATCGAAACTCATGCGAGCGGGGAAGACAATGGGCAACGAGAATCGCGGCTTGTTCCTGCGGACGATGACCGGCGTTTGGGGCGCCATCAACGGACTGCGGCGAATCGTCGCCAACCTGGTGTTTCTGGCGGTACTGGTCGTGGTGCTGGCACTGCTCTTCGCGGAGCACAGCGCGCCGGTGCACGACGGCTCCGCACTCCTGCTGCGGCCGGCGGGCCGCCTGGTCGAGCAGGCCACCGTCGCCGACCCGCTGAGCCTGCTGAAGAATGGCGCCTCGCCTCGCCAGACCCCCCTACGCAATCTGCTGGATGCAGTCGAGGCTGCGGCTGGGGATGGGCGCATCCGGGGCCTCGTCATCGAGACCGACGCCCTTGAGGGCGCCGGCCTGGCCAAGCTCCAGGAGCTGTCCCTGGCCATCGAGCACTTTCGCGCCAGCGGCAAGCCCGTACTGGCCTGGGGCAGCCGCTTCACCCAGGCGCAGTACCTCCTCGCCAGTCAGGCCGATGAGGTGTTCATGGCGCCCGACGGCTTCGTCCTGGCCCATGGCTTCGCCAACTATCCGACCTACTTCAAGGGACTCTTCGACAAGCTCGGCGTGCGCATCAACGTGTTCCGGGTGGGTAGCTACAAGTCGGCCGTCGAGCCCTACACGCGGGAGGACATGTCGCCCCAGGACCGGGAAGCGTCGCGGCGGCTCCTCGACGCCCTGTGGTCCGAGTGGCGGGACGGCGTGGCGGCCCGGCGCCCGGTGTCGCCGGCCGACCTCGACAGCCTCGTCGACCACTATCCGGCCCGCCTCGCCGCCGTGGCGGGCGATGCTGCGCGGCTGGCTGTCGATGCCGGACTCGTGGACCGGTTGCTGACGGCCGACCAGTGGCAGGCCCTGCTGATCGAGCGATTCGGCCGCCTGGACGACGAGGAGGCGCGTCCGCGGCAGACGTCGCTGGGCGTGTATCTGGCCGACCGCCAGGGTGCCCTCGAGCTCTCCCATGACAAGGTCGCCGTGGTGGCCGTGCAGGGCGCGATCGTCGATGGCGAGCAACCGCCCGGCCTGGCAGGCGGCGAGACCGTCGCCAAGCTGCTCCGCCAGGTGCGGGAGGACGACACCGTCAAGGCGCTCGTGTTGCGGGTGGACAGCCCCGGCGGGAGCGTCTTCGCGTCCGAGCGCATTCGTCGCGAAGTGGATCTGGTGCGCCAGGCGGGCAAACCGGTCTTCGCCTCGATGAGCTCGGTGGCGGCGTCCGGCGGCTACTGGGTCTCGATGGGCGCGGACGAGGTCTGGGCGGGCGCCTCCACGGTGACGGGCTCGATCGGCATCTTCGGGATGTTCCCCGATGTCTCCGGGCCGCTGAATGAAGCCGGCCTGCGGGTCGACGGGGTGGGCACCTCGCCCCTGGCGGGCGGGCTCGATCCGCGCCGGCCCCTGTCGCCGGAACTCTCGTCGGCCTTGCAGAGCACGATCGAGCATGGCTATCGGCGCTTCGTGTCTCTGGTGGCGAGTGCCCGCCGGCTGGATGTGGGCGCAGTCGAGGCGGTGGCGCAGGGGCAGGTCTGGACCGGTGGTCAGGCGCTCGAGCGGGGTCTGGTCGACCATCTTGGCGGCCTGCGCGAGGTGGTCGCCGCGGTGGCGGCCCGGGCCGGGCTCGAGGATTACCGTGTCGAGTGGGTCGAGCCGGGCCTCAACGCCCGCGACCGCATCCTGGCCCGCCTGATCCGTGCCAGCGGACTCGACCTCGAGGTGGCGGCCGACGTGCCGATGCCGGCCTGGCTCCGTCAGGCCATGGACGGGGTCGGCGCGCTGGCCCGCTGGAACGATCCGGCCAACGCGTACGCCCATTGCCTGTGCGACTCGCCCTGATGGTGCAGGCGTTGACTTCGATCAAGTTTGTTGGCCTTTACTGTCGGAAGGGGCGTGTAAGATGCCCGATGGTTCTCGACAACCAAGAACGCGAGATGGTCAGATGATTCGAAAGCTCACCATATGGCTGTTGGTGGCATGCATGGCCGGGGGGGCTCTGGCCCAGGGGGCGCCCAGCGAAGAGCAGCGCCGCCGCCTGATTGAGCAGAAGCTTCGACTGGTCGAGATGCTGGTCAATTCGCCGGCGGCCAAGAGTTCCGCCTACGGGCGCGATGCCGAGACGCCCAAGCTCGTCGAGCAGGGCAAGACGCTGCTCGACGAAGCCCGCGGCGCACTGGCCGACGGCCGCCTCGACGAAGCTGCCGCTGCCCTCGATCAGGCCCTGAAGTCCGCGTCGTCCGCGTCCCGCCGCCTGAAGGCGGAGGGGGGGCTGTCCGACAGCGCGCAGCGCAAGCAACTGGCCGACATGACCGAGCAGGTCCGTACCTACCGGGCGGCGCTCGATGACCTGCGTCGCGACGACAAGCTGGCCGACGAGGCCACCAAGGTCCTGATGCGGGTCGATGGGCTCGCCGCCGAAGCGAACAAGCTGTCCGAGGCCGGTCGGCTTGGCGAGGCCAACAAGCACATGGCCGATGCATACAAGGTCGCGGTGGAGGAGTTGTCCCGCCTGCGGGCCGGCCAGGAGGTCGTGCTGACCCTCAACTTCGACACCCCCGCCGACGAATACGCCTACGAGCAGAAGCGCTTCGGCAGCAACCAGATCATGGTGGACATGATGGTTGGCGAGGGGCGCGCGGAAGGCGGACGCCGACAGCTGGTGGATCGCTTCGTCGGCGAGGGGCAGCGCCTCAAGCGCGAGGCCGAGACCCAGGCCGAGTCGGGCAAATACACGGAAGCGATCGCCTTGATGGAGCAGGCGACCAAGCAGCTCAACCGGGCGCTCCAGTCGATGGGTGTGCCGGTTTTCTGACAATGGTGACCGCGCGGCCGAGCTGCGGCCCGCGTGGCAGCGAGTAGAGGAATGGGGATGAGGGGATCGATGCGTGGGACGCCCTGGCGGACGGTGCTGGGTTGCCTGGCCTGGCTGCTCTCGATGGCGGCACTGGCCGCCGACCCGGGCCCGGTCGGACAGGCGGGGCAGCAGCGGATGCTGGCGCAGCGGGTCGTAAAGGCCTATAGCCAGATCGGATTGAACGTGCTGCCGACGGCTGCGATGAATCAGCTCACCACGGCCCTGGCGAGCTTCGATGCCAACCTCAAGGCGCTCGACGCAGCCGCCGCCAGCGATGACATCAAGCGAGTCCTGTCGGACCTGGCGCTGGCCTGGCAACCGCTGAAGCAAGGGGCGATGTCGCCGATCTCGCGCGAGCGGGCGCTCGACCTGTCGCGACAGACCGATGCGGTGGATCTCGCGGCCAAGCGCCTCGTCCAGCAGATGCAGGACCGCGCGGATACCCCCGCGAACCGGCTCGTCACCCTGGCCAGCCGCCAGAGCGCCCTGTGCCAGAAGATCGCCAAGGCCTTCATGCTGATGGGCTGGGGGATCGAATCGGCGACGGTGCGCGAGGAACTCGACACCGCAGTGAACGAGTTCTCCGGGGGCCTGGAGCAGCTGCGTTCGCAGCGAGAGAACAGTGCCGAGGTCAGGCGCGAACTGGAGGAGATGGCCCTGCAGTGGGAGTGGCTGCAGACGGCCATCGCGGCTGAAGGGGCGACCTCCTACCGGCTGATCGTGGCCGAAGCGACCGAGTCGATCCTCGAATCGACCCAGCGCATCACCCGCATGTACGAGGGGAGCGGCAACTGAGAGAGTGCCGCGAGGCCTGCGGTCGGCGGCGAGGGGAACACGGGGGAGAGAAGATGACACTGAACAGGCGCGATTTCCTGAAGGGAAGCGCAGCGGCGGCCGGAATGGTGGCCCTGCCGGCCGGCCTGGCCCGGGCGGCCTCGCCGGTACGCGAGTTCCCGCTGCATGCGGGCCATCTCGAGCAGGTCCTGACGAAGGGCGGTCCGAAGACGGATTTCTGGGGATTCAACGGTCGCGTGCCCGGACCCGAACTGCGTTTCGCCAAGGGCGATCAGGTGCACATCGCGGTCAGCAATGAACTGGTCGGTATCGACACCGCCGTGCACTGGCACGGCCTGCGCGTCCCCAATGCCATGGATGGCGTGCCCTTCGTCACCCAGTACCCGATCAAGCCGGGCGAGGTCTTCCACTACCAGTTCGAGACCCGGGATTCCGGCACCTTCTGGTATCACCCGCACCAGATGAGTTTCGAGCAGGTACCCCGCGGCATGTACGGTCCACTGATCGTCGAGGAGGAAAAGCCGATCGAGGTGGACAGGGAGGTCGTCTGGGTGCTGTCCGACGTCCGGCTGGGCGGCAACGGGCGGCAGGTCGAGGACTTCGGACGCATTCTCGACATCGCCAACGACGGCCGCCTGGGCAACATGGTGCTGCTCAACGGCAAGCAGGCCGGCGACGACAGCGTGCTGGCGGTCCGCTCGGGCGAGCGCGTCCGGCTGCGCCTGATCAATGCGTCATCGGCGCGCATCTTCCGCCTGCAACTGCCGGACCATGTCATCAATGTGGTCGCCCTCGATGGTCAGGCCATCAAGCCGCGGGTCGCCGACACGGTAGACCTCGGCCCCGGGATGCGGGTCGATGCGGTCGTCGATTTCATGGCCAAGCCCGGCAGCGAGCACAAGGTACTGGATGTGGACCGCCGCAATCGTGGCCACGTCGCCCGCGTGAGCTATCTCGACTACGACCCGATCCGCGAAAAACCCCTCGGTGCGCCAATGCAGGTCCAGGCCAACGAGTTGCCCGAACCGGACGTGGCCAAGGCCATCGACCACTACATCGTCTTCCAGGGGGGCATGCGCGGGGCGCCGGTGATCGGCATGATCGACGGCAAGCCGACCAACATCCAGGAGATCATGGAGAAGGATAAGCTCGCCTGGACCATGAACTTCACGGCCCAGCACGAGCACGCCCTGATGCATGAGCCGCTGCTTTACCTGCGCAAGGGCGACCATGTGGTGCTGCGTCTGATCAACGAAACCGACTTTGCCCACCCGATGCACCTGCACGGGCATTTCTTCCGTGTCGTCGGCATCGATGGCCGGCCCCAGGTGGATCAGCACTGGCGTGACACCGTGCTGATGGGGCCGCGGCAGTCGGTGGACCTCGCCTTTGTCGCGGACAACCTCGGCGAATGGATGTTCCACTGCCATATCCTCGACCATGCGGCTGGCGGCATGATGGGCACCATCGCGGTCGAGTGAGGCGGCTGGGGGGCACCGCACCGTCGCCTCGTCGGCGCGGCTGGACAGGCGCTGTCGGCGGAACGACACTGGCGACTTCCCTTTCCTGGATGTCGCCATGTCTGCCTCGGTGCCCGGCACGCCCCTAGCTGCATCGCCCGCCGACCTGCCCGACTGGGCGCTGCGCTCGGTGAACCTCGCCGACCCGCGCATGGGCGCGCAGGCCATTGTTGCCAGCGACGAGTTCTTCGCCCCGCTCTCGCGCATGCTCGACCCGGCCCCGGCGGTGTTCATCCCTGGCAAGTACGACGACCACGGCAAATGGATGGACGGCTGGGAGACCCGCCGCAAGCGCACCACCGGCCACGACTGGTCGATCATCAAGCTCGGCCGCAAGGGCACCATCAGCGGCTTCGATGTGGACACCAGCCACTTCACCGGCAACTACGCGCCGGCCATCGCCATCGAGGGCACCGACGCCACCAGCGACGACCCCGCCGTGCTCGAGCAAGCCGCGTGGACGTCCCTGCTCGAGGCCACCAGCCTGCAGGGCAACAGCCATCATCTGCTCAAGGCCATCGGCAGCGGCGCCTTCAGCCATCTGCGCATTCACATCTACCCGGATGGCGGCGTGGCCCGCCTGCGCGTCTATGGCCAACCGGTCGGCAGCTTCGAGGACCCCGGTGCCACCTACGACCTGGCCGCGCTGGAAAACGGCGGTCGCGTCGTGGCGTGCAACGACGCCCACTACGGCTCGCCCAGCAACATCCTGCTGCCCGGCCGGGGCGTGAACATGGGCGATGGCTGGGAGACCCGCCGCCGCCGCGAGCCGGGCAACGACTGGTGC
Organism: Rhodocyclaceae bacterium; assembly: GCA_050303815.1. Taxonomy (GTDB): domain Bacteria; phylum Pseudomonadota; class Gammaproteobacteria; order Burkholderiales; family Rhodocyclaceae; genus Cognatazoarcus. The sequence continues at coordinate 12,461 of JBNLCM010000130.1, read as the reverse complement.
ATCGTCGCGCTGGGCGCTGCCGGCATCATTGAGCGCATCGAGGTGGACACCGCCCACTTCCGCGGCAACTTCCCGGATCGTTGCAGCGTGCAGGCCGCGCGGGTCGAGGGCGGCACCGACCAGTCCCTCATCACGCAGGCCATGTTCTGGCCGGTGCTGATGGGCGAGCAGAAGCTCGAGATGCACGCCATCCACAGCTTTACCGAAGGCCTGGCGGAGCTCGGCCCGGTCACCCATGTGCGCTTCAACATCATCCCCGACGGCGGCGTCTCGCGACTTCGCCTGTGGGGCAAGGTGGCCCCATGATCGACATCGAAGTCGCGCCCCTCACCGCGGCGGCCTTTGCCCCTTATGGCGAAGTCATCGAAGCTGTGCCCGCCGCCGAGCGGCGCATCATCAACGGCGGCAACACCGAGCGCTTCCACGACCTGGCCCGGCTCGATTCGGGGCCGGGCGGCCACGCCATCGTCAGCATCTTCCGCGGCCAGCCGCGCGAGCTGCCGTTCGTGATGACGATGATGGAGCATCATCCGCTGGGTTCGCAGGCCTTCATGCCCCTGTCGGGCCGGCCCTATCTGGTCGCCGTGGCGCCACCGGGAGGCGGCGTGCGCGCGGGGGCGATCCGCGTCTTTCTGGCCCAGCCGCACCAGGGGGTGAACTATGCGGCAGGCACCTGGCACCATCCGCTGCTTGCCCTCGACGCCGTCAGCGACTTTCTGGTGATCGACCGCTCGGGCCCCGGCGAGAACTGCGTCGAGCAGGCGCTCGAGGTGCCGGCCCGCATTGCCCGGCGCTGAGGCCCGACGGACGGGGCGTCAGCCTTTCGAGAGCTTCTTCAGCGCCTGGCGTATGCCGTCCGACACGCCGCTGTCGTCCGGCAGGTCCTTCATCGACGCCAGGGCTTCCTTCTCGCTGTAGCCCAGCGCCATCAGGGCGTGCAGGATGTCGCTGCGCGGGCCACCCCCCGCGGCGCCGGGCGAACCGGCCGGCGTCACGCCGGCCGCCGGTCCCGGCAGCGCCTTGCCGAGTCGGTCGCGCAGTTCGAGCAGCAGCCGCTCGGCGGTCTTCTTGCCGATGCCCGGGATCTTCACCAGGCGCCCCGACTCCTGCAGCGTCACGGCCTGGGACAGCTCTCCGACCGACAGGCCCGACAGGACGGCGAGGGCCGTGCGCGCGCCGATGCCGGACACCTTGAGTAACTGGCGGAAGGTGGCCCGCTCGTCGTCGGTCGCGAAGCCGTACAGGAAGTGGCCGTCCTCGCGCACCGCGAAATGGGTGAACAGGGTCACCGGCTGGCCGGTGGCGGGCAGACCGTAGTAGGTGCTCATCGGCACGTCGATCTCGTAGCCCACGCCCTGCACATCCACCAGGATCTGGGGCGGGTTCTTCTCGGCCAGCCGGCCGCTGATGCGTCCAATCATTCCCGTTAACCGCCGCCCGGCGAGCGGGTCGGCGTCCGTGTCGTGTCAGTCGAAGTGGGCTGCCCGGAACTCGGGCAAGGCCTCGGCCCGCGCGCCGAGTGCGTCGAGCGCCGGGTAGTCGCCCCGGTCGAGCAGGTGCGGCAGGACAAAGTGGGTGAAGCGCCAGGCGACCGCCGCGGTGATGTCCGCGAGGTTTGGCACGCCGCGCCCCTGCAGCCAGCCGTCGGCGGGGCAGGCGGCCTCGAGGGCCTCGGCGGTGTCGCGCAGCTGGCCGGTCAGGCGGGTGATCCATTCGGCCCAGCGCAAGGTCTCGGGCCTGACGCTGATCTCGTAGTAGAGCTGCACGGCCTTGTCGGCCATGGACAGGCCGAGGGCGGTGAGCCGCAGGCATTCGGTCAGGGCGTCGCCATCCGCTGGCGAGATGCCGTGGCCGGGGCGGAGCGATTCGAAGTACTGGATGATCAGTCCGCTGTCCATCAGCATCCGGCCGTCGTCGAGCACCAGCGTGGGCGCGCGCACCAGCGGATTGACCGCATGGAACTCGGAGAAGTCGCGGAAGACCGACAGCGGCCGGTGTTCAAACGGAATGCCCAGCCGGGTCGCAACGACATGGCAGCGCCGGACATAGGGCGAATCGAGCATGCCGATCAGTTGCAAGGGTGCGTCTCCGGAGCGGTGGTGTGAGCCGGCAGTGTAATCAGCGGGCGGTGGCCGGGCCAGCCTCTCCGCCAGCGGGAGCGAGCCAGCGACGAACGGCATCCAGGTCGCGCTCGATCCGCACGCCGGCGGCCAGCACGTCATCCGCCGGGTCGAGCAGGTCGGGCACCATCACCACCCGGGCGCCGGCGGCCAGCGCACCGCGCACCCCGGCGTTCGAGTCCTCGATCACCAGGCAGGCCGAAGCGCGCGTCTCGAGCAGGGTGGCGGCGGCCTGAAAGATGTCGGGCGCGGGCTTGCCCCGGGGGACCTCGTCGCCGCCCACGACGCCGTCCATCCGCTTGAGCAGGCCGACCGCGTCGAGCTTGGGCAGGGCCCGGCTGCGGCGGGTCGAGGTGGCGACAGCGCGGGGCAGATCGAGCTGGTCCAGCAGGTCGAGCAACTCGGTCACGCCCGGCTTGAGGGGGATCGTGCCGGCGTGGATGGCGGCCTCGTAGCGGCGGCCGAATTCCTCGTGGTGTTCCGCGACCGGGAAGTCCTCGCCATAGGCCCCCTTGAGCAGGCGCTCGTGCTCCCGGGAGTTGAGGCCGATCATCTGCATGGCCACCTCGTGGCGCCACGGGATGCCCATGTCGCGGCTGACATCACGACCGATTGCGTAGGCGATCCGCTCCGAATCGAGGAGGACGCCATCCATGTCGAAGATGACGGCACGGATCGCCCCCGCCGGGCCGCTCATCCGGCAAACTCCCCGGCCCGGCCGAAGGCCAGCGCGCCGGCCAGGATCAGGCCGTGGACATGGGCGGCGAGAATCGTCTGGCGGATGGCCGGGCCCAGCCCCGATGGCTCGGCGGCGTGATGCAGCAGCTCGCGCCCGGCGCGGAACGACAGCACCAGCGTCATCGCCGCGGCGGCACAGGCCTGGGGCAAGGCGCCGCGGCCGACCTGAAGGACGAGCCAGGCGTAGGCCACGAGGGAGAGCACCAGGTAGCCCCAGCGGGCACGCTCGACGCCCAGCCTCACGACCAGCGTGCGCTTGCCGACCGCCTCGTCGGCGGCGCGGTCGGGAAACTCGTTGATATAGAGCAGGGCGGCCACCAGCAGCGCGAACGACAGGCCGGCGATCGCCGGCAGCGGGTCGAAGTGGCCCCGCTGGACATAGTCGCTGCCCACCACCACGAGCAGCCAGCCAAGGGCGATCGCGCCCTCGCCGAGGCCGCGGCTCATCAGCGTGAGCGGCGGGGCCGAGTACGCCCAGCCCACCGCCAGCCCGGCCATGCCGATCGCGATCAGGCCGGGGCCGCTCATCCAGGCGAGCCACAGGCCGGCCGGAACGACCGCCAGCAGCAGACCCGCGCCGAATCGGGCCATCGCCGGCTGGTCGATGACGCCGTTCTGGATGAAGCGGCTGCCGCCCGTGAAGGGGAACAGGCGATCGGTGTTGATCGCGTCGCTGCCGTTCTCGGCATCGCAGGCATCGTTCACAACGTTGACGCCGGCATGGGCGACCAGCGCGAAGAGGATCGTCACCAGCGCCGTCAGCGGGTCGATGGCCACGCCACTGCGCCAGGCGGCAGCGAGCCCGATCAGGCAGCCCACCAGGGTGATGCTCAGAAAGGCCGGTCGGGTGGCCGCGAAGTAGCGCGCTGGCGTCGAGCCGAAGCGCCCGGGCTGCGGTTCGCGCGCGGCGGCGAGGGGGCGGGCGTCGGTCACAGCAGCACGATGTCGTACTGTTCCTGGGTGTAGCTCGCCTCAGGGTGCAGCGACACCGTCCTGTCGATGAAGTCGGACAGCATGGCCAGCGCCTGGGACTCTTCGTCGAGGAACAGGTCGATCACGTCGGGCGCTGCCAGAACCCGGTACTCGCGGGCGTTGAACTGGCGCGCCTCGCGCAGGAGCTCACGCAGGATCTCGTAGCACACCGTGCGGGCGGTCTTGACCTCGCCGCGGCCCTCGCAGGTGGGGCAGGGCTCGCACAGCAGGTGGGCGAGCGATTCCCGGGTGCGCTTGCGGGTCATCTCCACCAGGCCGAGCTGGGTGAAGCCCGACACGCTCATCTTGGTGTGGTCGCGGGCCAGGGCGCGCTTGAACTCCTCGAGGACGGAGTCGCGGTGGTCCTGGCTCTCCATGTCGATGAAGTCGATGATGATGATGCCCCCCAGATTGCGCAGCCGCAGCTGGCGGGCGATGGCCTGGGCCGCCTCGAGGTTGGTCTTGAAGATCGTGTCGTCGAAATTGCGCGCGCCGACGAAGCCACCGGTATTCACGTCGATGGTCGTCATGGCCTCGGTCTGATCCATGATCAGGTAGCCACCGCTCTTCAGGTCCACGCGGCGGGCCAGCGCCTTCTCGATCTCGTCCTCGACGCCGTGCAGGTCGAACAGCGGCCGCTCGCCGGTGTAGTGGTCGAGCAGCGGCAGCACGCGCGGCATGTATTCGTTGGCGAAGGCCTTGAGCTTCTGGTAGTTCTCGCGCGAGTCGAGCAGGATCCGGGCGGTCTCGGCGCTGACCAGGTCGCGCAGCACGCGCTGGCCGAGGTTGAGGTCCTCGTAGAGCAGCGAGGGCGGGTTGGCGCCGGCCGCCTTGGCCCGGATCTCGCGCCACAGCTTGCGCAGGTAGGCGATGTCGGTCGCCAGCTCGTCGTCGGAGGCGCTCTCCGCCATCGTGCGGACAATGAAGCCGCCCGGTTCCTCGTCGGGCACCAGCCGCGTCAGCCGCTCGCGCAGCGACTCCCGGTCGGCCTCGTCCTCGATGCGCTGGGAGATACCGATGTGCTTGTCCTGGGGCAGGTACACCAGCAGCCGGCCGGCGATGCTGATCTGCGTGGACAGGCGGGCGCCCTTGGTGCCGAGGGGGTCCTTGAGCACCTGCACGGTGATCTTCTGGCCTTCCGACAGGATGCGTTCGATCGGCTTCGGCGCCTCGCCGTTGTTGCGCTCGGACCAGATGTCGGCCACGTGCAGGAAGGCGGTGCGCTCGAGGCCGATGTCGATGAAGGCCGACTGCATGCCGGGCAGCACGCGCACGACCCGGCCGAGGTAGATGTTGCCGACGATGCCGCGGCTTGCGGTGCGCTCGACGTGCAGTTCCTGCACGACGCCGTTCTGCATCAGCGCGACCCGCGTCTCCTGCGGCGTGAAATTGACGAGGAATTCTTCTGGCATGGCTGGGGCGGTAATGGGAGATGGGGAAGCCGCGTGTCCGCGGCTTGCCGATCGCTCATCGGGGCGGCAGGGCCCGTCTGCGTCGCGCGCTCAGAGGGGGTAGTCGAACTCCTTCAGCAGTTCCGCAGTTTCGAACAGGGGCAGCCCCATGATGCCACTGTAGCTGCCGTGGATCTCCTGGATGAACATCGCCGCCCGTCCCTGGATGCCATAGGCACCGGCTTTGTCGAGGGATTCGCCGGTGGCGATGTAGCGCCGGATCTCCTCGTCGTCGAGCGCGCGAAAGCGCACCTCGCTGACGTTCAGACGGTAGCGCGTGCGCTCGCCGTCGCTGACCGCCACGGCGGTCAGCACCCGGTGGCTGCGTCCGGACAGGCCAGCCAGGATGTGGCCGGCGTCGATGGCGTCCTTCGGTTTGCCGATGATGCGGCCGTCCAGCTCGAGTGTGGTGTCCGCCGACAGGACCGGCCGCCGGGTCAGCTGGCGCCATCCCAGGCGACGCACGCCGCTCTCGGCCTTGGTGAGGGCCACGCGGGTGACGTAGCGCTCCGCGTCCTCGCTCCCGATCGGCGTCTCGTCCACGTCGGCGTCGTCGCCGCGCTCGCCGCTGCGGAAGGTCAGCAGGTCGAAGTGGATGCCGATCTGGTGCAGCAGTTCCCGTCGCCGCGGGCTGCGAGATGCGAGATAGATGCGCGGAGGAATCATGGTCGCGATGCTGTTCGGGCAGGCAGTCCTGCGATACTCCCCACTATAGCGCCATCCGGCCGATTGGCGCGGCGCTCGGGCTACTCCCGGTGATAGGGGTGATTGCGCAGCACGCTCCAGGCCCGATAGAGGGCTTCGGCGAGCAGGGGACGGACCAGCGCGTGGGGCAGGGTCAGACTGGACAGGCGCAGGGATTCGTCGGCGCTGTCCTTCAGGGCCGGGTCGAGGCCGTCCGGACCGCCGACCAGCAGGGCGATGTCGCGGCCCTCGTCCATCCAGTGGGTCATCCGGTCGGCCAGGGCACGGGTGCTCAGGTCGCGTCCCCGTTCGTCGAGGATCACGCGCCGGCAGCGGGCCGGCAGGGCCCCCTCGATGCGCTGGGCTTCGGCCGCCATCATGGCGGGCACGGTCTTGCCGGTGGTGCGCGGTTCGGCCTTGACCTCGACCAGCTCCAGCGGCAGCTCGCGGGGCATCCGACGGGCGAACTCGTCGAAGCCCTCGGCGACCCAGCGCGGCATGCGTGTGCCGACCGCGACGAGCAGCAGCCTCATGGACGTCCGCTCCCGGCCATGCCGGGCCGTCGTGGGCTCACTCGCCCGCCTGGGCGCTCGCGAGCTTGCGGCGCGACGCGGGGGTCGCGGACCACAGTTCCTCGAGGTTGTAGTAGCTGCGGATGGCCGGCTGCATCACATGGACGACCACGTCGCCCAGGTCGACCAGCACCCACTCGCCGGTGTCCTCGCCCTCCACGCTGACCACTTGCCCGCCGGCCTCGCGAACCTTCTCCTGGACGTTGCGTGCCAGCGCGCGGGTCTGCCGGTTGGAGTCGCCGCTGCAGATCACGATGCGATCGAACATGGCGGTGAGGCGGGTGGTGTTGATGACTTCGATGTCCTTGCCCTTGATCTCCTCGAGGGCGGCCACGACGATCTTCTGCAGTTTGCGTATATCCATTGTGTCAGTGGTAAAGCGAATGTTTCCCAATATAGTCGAGAACCGGTCCAGGCAACAGGTAGCGGGCCGACTGGCCCGAGCCGAGCAGCTCGCGGATCCGGGTGGCCGAAATGGCCAGGGGGGTCATGTCGAAGGGCAGGATGCGGCCAGCCGGGGCCGCCGCCAGTTCGGAGGCGTCGCGCCCCAGGCGGGGCGAGCACTCGGCGTCCAGCTCGGGATCGATCGCGGCAGGCCAGCGCCGCTCGTGGGGGGCGTGGCCGGGCCGGTTGGCCACGGCGACATGGGCCAGCGTGAAGACGTCGCGCCAGCGGTGCCAGCTGGCCAGACCGGCGAAGGCGTCGGCCCCCAGGATCAGCACCAGCGGGCGGGTGGGTCCCAGTTCGGCACGCAGGCGCTCGAGGGTCAGTACCGTATAGCTGGCCTGCCGGCTGGCCACCTCGGCGGCATCCACTTCGAGGCGCGGATTGTCCCGGGCCGCCAGCTTCACCATCGCCAGGCGGTGCTCGGGGGAGGACATCGGCTCACCCCGGTGAGGGGGCTGGCCGGCCGGTACCAGACGGACCGTGCCAAGGCCGAGGGCGTCGGCGGCCTCCTCGGCGAGCCGCAGGTGCGCGTTGTGGATCGGGTCGAAGGTGCCGCCGAGCAGGCCCAGCGGGGCGCGCTCAGTCATCGGCCTCGATGACCGCCGGCTGGGGTTCCGCCGCGCCGGGTTCGCCGAAGATGTCGCGCACGTTCGGGTAGAAGCTGGCAAAGACCACCGGCACCATGATCAGCGGCAGCGGCACCGAGGCCAGTGCCGCCAGGGTCGGCGAGATCATGCCCAGGACGGCGACGACCATGCCGGGCAGGATGCCGGCGACCAGGAACAGGCCGAGGGAATAGACGAAGAAGGCTTTCCAGTTGAGCAGGCAGGCCAGCAGGCTGTAGATCATCGCGCGCGGGGCGCTCACCCCATGCCAGGCGGCCAGCATCGGCGCGAACCAGTAGGCCATCATCACCGGCGCCGACACCAGGGTGCCGATCAGCACCGCCAGCAGGAAGCCCTCGTTGTTGGCCAGGGCCTCGGCCTCGACTTCCTGCCCGGTCAGTGCCGACAGCAGCAGGCCGCCGTCGCCCAGCGCGGTGGAAAAGAGCGCCAGGAGGCTGCCCACCAGGTAGATGCCGCCGATGGTCACCAGCGCTGACAGGTTGGTCTTGAAGCCGGAGAAGAGCAGGTCGGGTCCGCCCTTGTCGCCGCGGGCGATGGCCCGGCCGCCATTCAGTACGCCCATCGACAGGGCCGGCATCAGCAGGGTCGCCGCCGGCTGGCCGACCAGCGGCACCACGCTGATCAGGACAATCGACAGCAGGTAGCCGAAGGACAGCATGGTCATCAGCGCCGGGTTCTTCTTCCACAGGCCGAAGCCTTCCTGGATCCAGGCCATGCCTCGGCTGGCGGGCAGTCTTTGCGCTTGCATCTTGGGTCGGTCGTTCTCGTTGCGTCGGCTGGCCAGTCAGGCCGGCAGGGGCGCCTGCGGCTCGCGCCGGAGGCGCAGCAGGTCGCGATACTCGTCGGGATTCTTGACCAGCACCATCTCCCCGTCGCGGGGCAGGTGATAGTCGGCGGCACGGGACAGCCAGAAGCGCAGCGCCGCGGTGCGCAGCATCGCCGGCCAGGCGTCGCGCTCCGCCCCGGTGAACGGGCGGTCGGCGGCATAGGCACCCAGCAGTGCGCTGCTGCGGGCCGGGTCGAGCCGGCCGTCGGCGTTGCTGCACCAGTCATTCACGGTGACGGCCACGTCGAACAGCAGGGCGTCGTGGCCGGCGAAGTAGAAATCGATGACCCCCCCGATGAAGTCGCCGTCCCACAGCACGTTGTCGCGGAAGAGGTCGGCATGGATCGCGCCCTGAGGCAGGTCGCCGTCATTGCGTGCCTGCTCGGCGGCAATCTCGGCGTCGAGCAGGTCGCGTTCGTCGTCCGGCAGGAAGGCGCGCACGGCGGCGGCCGTCGCGGCCCGCCACGCGGCATTGCGCGGGTTGTCCTGGCGGCGGCCGTAGCCCTGGCCCGCCCGGTGCAGGCCGGCCAGCATCGCGCCGACGCGGGCGCAGTGGTCCACCGTGGGGGTCATGACGGATTCACCCGACAGTCGTGCCACCAGCACCGCGGGCTTCTCCGACAGGCTGCCCAGGTACTCGTTGTCGCGATTGGCGATGGGGGCCGGCACCGGCAGCCCGTGACGCGCCAGGTGGGCCATCAGGTGCAGGTAGTAGGGCAGCTCCGAGCGCTCCATCGTCTCGAACAGGGTCAGCACATAGCGGCCGAGCGTGGTCGTGACGAAGAAGTTGCTGTTCTGCACGCCTGCCGAGATGCCCTTGAGCTCGACCAGCTTGCCCACTGCGTAGTTGGCGAGCCAGTCCTGCAGGGCCTCGGGCGTGACCGGGGTGAATACCGACATGCGTTCCTCGCGCGGCGTGGGCCGCGCTCTCAGGCTACCAGCGCTTCAACACCCACATCGGCACCGAGGTGCCGGGCTCGAGGGTGTCCATGCGTTCGAGGGTGCCCTCGCCCTTGCGGTCGACCAGGTAATAGGGCGTGCCATGGGGCGGCGTGACCTTGATCATGTAGAGCTTGCCATTGACCCGGTACTCCTCGACGGTGTCCTCGCCCTTCTTGACGATGGTCACCTCCGGCTCGACCTCGTCGCCCTCGATCAGCGGAGGGGGCGGAGGTGCCTCGGGCAAGGGCTCCAGTGCCGGTGGCTGCTGGGCTGCGGCCGGCAGGGCCAGGGCGGTGATGAACACGGCAAGGGCGGTCCGCATGGGAAACTCCTGGATTCGAGGGCGCGATTCTAGCAAAGGGCGACTGCCGGCCGGCCTCACAGGTTGAGCATCAGCTCGTGTTCTTCCGGCAGCGGCAGGAAGCCGCGGGTCTCGTAGTGCTTGAAGATGGCCTCCACGACCTGCTCGGGCTCGTCGATCAGCTGGATCAGGTCGAGATCCTCGGCGTGGATCATGCCCTCGGCGACGAGGCGCTCGCGGAACCAGTCGATCAGCCCCTGCCAGAATGGCGCGTGCACCAGAATGATCGGAATGCTCCGGCTCTTGCCGGTCTGGATCAGGGTCATCGCCTCGAGCAGTTCGTCCAGGGTGCCGAAGCCGCCCGGCATCACCACGTAGGCCGAGGCGAACTTGACGAACATGAACTTGCGCGCGAAGAAGTGCTGGAAGGTCTGCGAGATGTCCTGGTACGGATTGGCCGCCTGCTCCATCGGCAACTGAATGTTGAGGCCGATCGAGGGGCTCTTGCCGAAATACGCCCCCTTGTTGGCCGCCTCCATGATGCCCGGGCCGCCACCCGAGATGACCGAGAAGCCCGCGTCGGATAGCTGGCGGGCGATCTTCTCGGCAAGGACGTAGTACGTGTGGTCGGCTGGCGTGCGTGCGCTGCCGAAGATCGACACCGCCGGCCGAATGGCGTTGAGCCGTTCGGTCGCCTCGACGAACTCTGCCATAATCCCGAAGATTCGCCACGACTCGCGGGCGTTGTATCGCGGCTGGGCGCCATTGGGCGCCATGCGGGGGAGTTTTTCCTTCGCGGTCATCTCTTGCTCGAAGTGCTTGCGACCCCGGCGCGGGGCCGATGGCCCGGTGGCCGGGGACTGGCGGCCGGATGCGAGCCGCGCCCGCTTCCCTGCCCTGTTGTGACCACCGTATCCCCGATCGGTGCCTGAGACGGAAGCTTTCCATGCCTAGACTGCTGCTGGTGGACGGTTCGAGCTATCTCTACCGCGCCTTCCATGCCCTGCCCGACCTGCGCAACACCGCCGGCGAGCCGACCGGTGCGATACGTGGTGTGCTGTCCATGCTACGGCGGCTCACAGCCGACTACAAGGCGGAGTACCGCGCCTGCGTATTCGATGCCAAGGGCAAGACCTTCCGCGACGATCTCTACCCGGACTACAAGGCCAACCGGCCCCCCATGCCCGACGACCTGCGGGCCCAGGTGGCGCCGCTGCACGAGGCCATTCAGGCCGAGGGCTGGCCGCTGCTGTGCATCGAGGGCGTCGAGGCGGACGATGTCATCGGCACCCTCAGCCACCAGGCCGCCGAGCTGGGCTGGGAGGTGGTGATCTCGACCGGCGACAAGGATCTCACCCAGCTCGTCCGTCCGGGCGTGCTGTGGGTCAATACGATGAGCGAGCAGGTGCTCGACGAGGCCGGCGTCGAGGCGAAATTCGGCGTGCCGCCGTCACGCATCATCGACTACCTGGCCCTGGTCGGCGACACCGTCGACAACGTGCCCGGCGTCGAGAAGTGCGGCCCCAAGACGGCGGTCAAGTGGCTCACCCAGTTCGGCGACCTCGACACCCTCGTGGCGCGCGCCGAAGAGGTGGGCGGCAAGGTGGGCGAGAATCTGCGCAAGCACCTCGAGTTCCTGCCGCTGGGGCGCCAGCTCGTCACCGTGGATACCGACGTGCCGCTCCCGGTCACCCCCGAGGGGCTGGCACCGGTCGCGCGCGACCGCCACCGGCTCGCCGAGCTGTACGGCCGGCTCGAGTTCCGCAGCTGGCTGGCTGACGTGGAATCCGGCGGCGATGGGGGCGATGAGGGCAGCCCGGCCGCCGAAGCCGAGCCGGCCGCGGAGGTCGCTCGCCAGTACGTGGCGATCCTCGACGAAGCCGCCCTGGACGACTGGCTGGAACGCATCTCGGCCGCCGAGCTGACGGCCTTCGACACCGAAACCACCAGCCTCGACCCGATGCAGGCGCGCCTGGTGGGCATGTCCTTCTCGGTCGAGCCGGGTCAGGCGGCCTACCTGCCGCTGGCCCACGACTACCCTGACGTGCCGGCCCAGTTGCCCCTCGACGCGGTACTCGACCGGCTCCGCCCGTGGCTCGAGTCCGACACGCACCGCAAGGTGGGGCAGAACCTGAAGTACGACGCCCACGTGCTGGCCAACCACGGTATCCGGCTCGGCGGCATCGCCCACGACACGCTGCTCCAGTCGTATGTACTCGAGAGCGACCGCAGCCGGGACATGGATTCGCTGGCCAAGCGTCACCTGGGGCTCACGACCATCCCCTACACCGACGTCTGCGGCAAGGGCGCCAAGCAGATCGGCTTTGCCGAGGTGGCGCTGGAACAGGCCACCGAATACGCCGCCGAGGACGCCGACGTGACGCTGCGGCTGCACCGCCACCTGCACCCGCAGCTGGCCGCCGAGCCGGCCCTCGAGGCCCTCTACCGCGAGATCGAGATGCCGGTGCTGCCGGTGCTGCTCGAGATGGAGACCAACGGCGTGCTGATCGACGACTTCCAGCTGGCGAGCCAGTCGTAGGAGATCGGCCGGCGACTGCACGAACTGGAGCAGAAGGCCGTCGAGCTGGCCGGCCAGCCCTTCAACCTCGGTTCGCCCAAGCAGCTCGGCGAGATCCTGTTCGGCAAGCTCGCGCTGCCGGTCGTCAAGAAGACCGCCAAGGGCCAGCCGTCCACAGACGAGGAGGTGCTGCAAAAGCTGGCCGAGGATTATCCGCTGCCGAAGCTGCTGCTCGAGTACCGCATGCTCTCGAAGCTGAAGAGT
>JBNLCM010000129.1:0-29813 GCA_050303815.1 Rhodocyclaceae bacterium | reverse complement strand
GCTCGGCGTCGAGGGCCGAGGTCGGCTCGTCGGCGATGACCAGGCGGGGACGGCCGATCAGCGCCCGCGCCGCCGCCACGCGCTGCTGCTGCCCCACCGACAGCTCGACCGCCGGGCGCCCGAGCAGGGACAGGTCGAGGTCGAGGCGAGCCGCCAGCCGCCTCGCCTCGGCCACGACGTCGCCGGCGCGCTCGCGGCGCGCGCGGGAGAAGCGGCAGGCCAGCGTGATGTTGTCCAGTGCGGACAGGTAGGGCAGCAGGTTGAAGAGCTGGAAGACGATGCCCAGCCGGTCGGCCCGGAAGCGATCGCGCGCCGCCGGGCGCAGCGCCGCGGTGTCGCTGCCGAGCACCCGCAGCCGGCCCGCCGTCGGCACGATCACGCCGCCGATCAGCGACAGCAGCGTGCTCTTGCCGCTGCCGCTCGGCCCCTGCAGGAACAGGCGCTCGCCAGCGGCCAGCGTGAATCGCTCAATCGCCAGGCACGGCGCCTGCCCGGGCCAGGCGAAGCGCAGGGCGTCGATGTCGAGGGCGGCCTCGTCGCTCATCGCAGGTCGATCCGTCCGCGCCCGCCCGACAGGGTGATCGCCCCCTGCCCTGCCGGCCCGACGAATACCGCATCGAGCCGCTCGAGGCGCGGGAAGCGCGTGCCCAGCCGCACCGTGAGCCCTGTCAGCGCGTCCGGCGAAGCGCACGCATAGCGCCACGCGACCGCGAGCTCGGCGTGGTCGTCGTCATGATCGGAGGGCAGTTCGGACACCTCGGCAGCTGCCAGGCGACAGCCCGCATCGGCGGTCGGCTCGACCAGCCACCCCGGCGCTGCCAACGTCGCCCTGGCGGCTTCGAGCGTCGCCCGCTGGGCATCGTTGCGCGGGCGATGCTCGAAGCCGACGAAGCTGTCGAGGGGCCCCGCCAGGCGGATGTCGAGTTGCCCCGCCTCGACCGCAATCTCCAGGTCGGCACGACCGTGTTCGTGGACACCGGCCGCGACGACCGGCGTCGACAGGGCGCTCGTCAGCAGGAAGGGGAACAGCGGCGTCAGATGTGTCATGAGCTCTCCTCGATTGTTCCATTAAACGGGCGAATCCTGCCCCGCAGCCAGGCCAGCGCGGCCGCCGCGGCCGCCATGCTCCAGACGATCGCGGGGCCGGCCGGCAGGTCGAACACCGCGGCCCCGGCCAGGCCGCCGGCAAACCCGGACAGGCCGACGGCGAGCGCCAGCGGCACGCGCCACGGCGCGACACTGCCGTGCAAGGCGAGGGCCGGCAGGATGAGGCAGGAAAACACCAGAAAGACCCCAACCACCTGCACCGAGGCCGTCACCGCGAGCGCGAACAGCACGTAGAAGCCCACGCCCTCGCGCAGCGCGGGCTGCCCCCGGCGCAAGGCCAGCACCGCCAGCGAAACTCCCGCCATCACCCACAGCTGCTCGCTGCCCACCCACAACACCTGGCCTACCAGCAGGTCGCGCAGGTGCTCACTGCCGTGGGGGCTGCCGGCGAGCAGCAGCGCGCCCCCGGTGGCGGCCAGTACAAAGACCGTGCCGATCAACGCCTCCTGCAGCCGCGGCCAGCGGCGATCTGTCCAGGTCAGCAGCAGGGCGCCTGCCAGGGCAGCCCCTGCCGCCGCCACCTGCGTCGGCAGGGCGTGACCGTCCGCGCCGAACAGGCCGGCGACGACGGCGCCCAGTCCCGCCACCTGGGCCACCGCCAGGTCGATGAAGACGATGCCGCGGGCGAGCACCTGCATGCCCAGCGGCACGTGGCTGGCCAGCACCAGCATGCCCGCCAGCATCGGTGGCCCCAGCAGCGAGAGGTCGAAGGCCTCGGGCATCACTCGAGCGCCTCCAGCAGGCGATCGAGGGTGGCGTCGAACAGGGTGGTCAGGTCCTGCGCCGCGGGGCTCCCGCCGACGGTGTAAGGCAAGGTCACCACCGGCAGACCGGTGCGCTCCGACAGCCAGCGCCCGGCGTCCGGATCGTCGATGGGCGTGCTCAGGATCAGGCGCACCGGGCGCGACGCGATGGCCTGCAGCACCGACTGCAGGTGCGCCGGCCCCGGCGCGACGCCGGGTCGCTCCTCCAGCGCGGCCACCTCGACCAGGCCGAGCCAGGCCTGCAGGTAGGGGAAGGCCTTGTGGCTCACCACCACCTCGACCCCTGCCAGCGGGGCCGCGCGCGACTGCCAGCGCGCCATGGCCTGTGTCCAGTCGGCGGAGAAGCGGGAGAAGCGCTCGCGATAGCCGACCTCGCCTTCCGGGTCGATACGGACCAGGCGCTCGGTCAGCGCCGCCGCCACCCGGGCTACATTGCGCGGATCGGTGTGGATGTGCGGATTGCCCCCCGGGTGGATGTCTCCGTCGGCTCGGTCGAGCCGCGCCGGGCGCTCCAGCAGCGTGACGTGCTCCGCCGCCATCAGGTAGCCGGGTTGGCCCGGCTGAATGCGGGCATTGCCGGCGCGGCGCAGTAGCACCGGCAGCCAGCCGGCCTCGAGGTCGGCACCGGTGCACACCAGCAGGTCGGCACGGCGCGCGGCGGCCATCAGGCTCGGGCGCGCCTCGACCCGGTGCGGGTCCTGGCGCGCGGTGGTGGCGACCTTGAGCGAGACGCGCCCGCCGCCGATGGCGTCGACCAGAGCGCCCCACTCCGGCTCGCAGGCCAGCGCCTGGAGCGAGGGCGCGGCCAGCAGGGCCGGCGCCGCCAGCAGTCCGGCCAGGAGCCCCGTCCAAAGGCGATATCTCATGGCGCACCTCTCAGAACGTGTGGGACGGATGGGCACCGAGGCTCATCACGTACTGCAGGGTCCACTGGTGGTCGGTGACGGCCTCAACCGAGCGGTCGCGCGCGTACTGCACGCGCAGGCGGGAAAACTCCGAGGGATTCCAGTCCACCATGACGCTCGCGCGCGTCGGCGAATAGTCGGGCCGATCAAGACGATCGTTGGCTGCGCCATGGTCGACCGTGCCGGTCGATAGCCGATCGAGCCGGAGCCCGGCCCGCCAGCCCCGCCGGAACTGATAGACCGCCTGCACGTAGCCGCCCCACTGCCGGGTCCGGTAGTCGCCCATGCCGATGTCGGCGCAGCCCGGCGATTCGTCCGCGACGCAGGCAAGGTCGCCGCGCTCCACCCGGCGGAAGGCTTCCGCCTGCAGCGTCAGGTAGCGGGCAGCCGGATTGCCGTCGGGCGCCCATGTCCACCGCGCGTCCACGATCCACATCCGGCTGGTGCCGGAGAAGGCGCCCGCCACTTCCTCCTCGATCACCACGTCCTCGAAGTGGGACTCGCGCTCATGCGCGCGGGTGCCCAGCCACGACACGCCGGCCCGCCAGCTGCTCGAATCGCCCACATCGCCTCCGGTGCGGACGAACGCGGCCGTGGCGCCCAGGCCATCGCGGTTGCGCTCGGTGCCGGGGAAGGCGCTGCCCCGCCCCAGCTCGACGCCCAGTTCCACCCACTGCTCGAGGGGCGCCACCCAGCTCAGCTGGAGGCCGTCCTGGGCATAGCTGCCATGCTCGCCGAAGAGGGCCACGTACATCAGCGCCGGATCGGCGAAATCCCACGCGTGTGGATGCTGGCCGTTGGCGTAGCCGACGCCCGACAGGAATCGACCGGCTTTCGCGGTGGCGCCGTGGTCGAGGGCGAGGGTCTGGATCCAGGCCTCCTCCACTTCCACGGTTTCATCCACCAGGGCGAGGTTGAGCTGGCCCCGGAACAGGTGATCGACGTTGGCGGCCAGCACCAGCTCGCTCTCGTCGAGCAGGAATCCGCGCTGCGCGCCCCCGTGGCCCTCGTCGTCGTGGCCATGGCCACCCGCCACAAAGCCTGTGATCCCCGGCTCCTCCAGCACCTTGGCGTGACGGTAGCGCCCATTGAGCACCAGCGACACCTCCGGGTTGAACGCGGCCACGGAGGCCCCACGGGCCTCGCCGGCCGGGCGCGATGCCGACGGCCTCGCCGCCAGCGCCGCCACCTCACGCGCCAGCTCGGCGAGCCGCGTTTCGTACTGCGCGCGGAGCGCTGCCATCTCGGCGCGCAGCCGGGCGAGGTCGGATTCGTCGGCCAGCACTGGGCCGGGCAGGCCAAGCGCCACCATCAGGGCCAGTCGAATGGCCGTGACACTGTGTTGCATGTAGTTGTTCCTGAGTTTCGGTCAAGCAAGGACCACGTACCCCCTCGGACGCGAGGCGGCACGGGATCAGGCTGGGCGGAGAAACTCAGGAGGCTGGCGGTGCCCGGGCGTGATAGCCGCCAACGGCGCCGAGCGGGACCCGGCCGCCACCGGATGCCTGGGCGAGCGCCGCTGGCGACGCCACGCAGGGCGGCCCCTCGCCGCCCGGGACCGCGCCAAAGCCTCCCGTCGCAAGGCACAGGGCGCAGACGGCGTCGGCCGCGTCGGACGCGGCCAGGGTCGGCGTGTCGTGCGCGTGCAGGTGCTCGAAGGCATGCACGGCGGCGACGCCCTGGGCGAACAGCACGCACAGGCAGAGGCAGAGACGGGCGGCGAAGCCGCGCAGGGGATGCATCAGGCGCACATCCGGGATGGGTGACAAGCAGATGCTACTTTGTTGCATCTCGGTCTTCAAGCCAGCGGGTCTGCCGGCAGGTCCGACGCGGCGCCCGCAGCCACCGCACCCGGCTGGCGGCGGGACCCTGCCGGCGACTCGGCAGTCCACCTCGAGCCACCGCCGCCAGGCGCATCAGGCGAGCCGGGCAATGCGGGCGGCGGCCTCGTCGAGGTGTCTCCGCAGCGCGCCGAGGCAGGGCGAGAAGCGCCTGGAGAAACCGGGGCAGGCCTCTGCCGCGGCGAAGAAGCGTTCGGCCAGCGCCAGGGCGTCGCGCCAGAACGCGGCATCGACCTCGGCAGACAGTGAGGCCGGCACCAGCGTATCGACCAGGGCGCCGCCGCTTCGCGGGGCGAAGCCCATGGGCAGGACATCGTAGGCCGGGGCAAGCTGGTAGGGGCGGCCGTGCCGGCTGACGAACGAGAGGTTGCCGGCATGCATGTCGGTGTTGCCAATCAGCGAACCGAAGGCCCACAGCCGTGCCGCGCCGGCCACCGCGTCGGCAACAACATGGCCATCGGCAGCCAGGCGACGCACCAACACCGGCCACGACGCCGACGCATCGCCGACGAATTCGGCGTCGAGGGCGCGCAGGGAGAACACGCCGACGCGACCGAGGGCACCGACCCGGTCGAAGCGGGGGATCTCCAGGAAGCGCTGGCCGCCCTCATCGAAGATCTCGCTGTCGACGCCCAACACCCCGAGCGCCAGATGCTCGGCCAGCAGCAGGTCGCGCCAGCGTTCGCTGACCGGGTTGTCGTCCGGCGCCGAGAACTTCACCAGCACGTGTCCGCGCTCCGACACCGCGCAGAACTTCGGCTGCTCACCGCCGGCCGAGGAGCCGGGCGTCTCGCCGAGGCTGGCGGCGCGTGCCAGTGCCGGATACGCCACCGCCCGGTCGACGGGGGATGGCGCCGGCATGGCGAGGAAACGGTCACGCGCCCGTTCCCCGACCAGCAGGTTGCCGATGGCGTCGTGGCCCTGCGCGAGCAAGGCGCGGATCACGTCCGCGTCGCCCCATCGCTCGGGGTTCGGCGGCAAGCCGAGCGCTGCGGCATGGGTCGACGCATAGGCACGGCCGAGATAGCCCTGCGGTCGCATGTCGAACAGCCACCAGGGCAGCCCGTCTCTGTGCAGCGTCACGCCGTCGGCCTGCACCATGACGAAGCCGTCCGGGCGAACCGGCACCAGCGCCCCCAGCGCGCGAATCTGCCCCTTCTCACTGACGCGGTAGATCGGCGCTGAGGCAAAGCCGCGGGTGGCGTCCTGCAGGACGTACCGAATAGAGGCGCCAGCGCCGATCCGGACCACGTCATCGCCCAGGGCCGTCAGCGCGCGAGACACCGTGGGCTGGCTCAGGCCAGTCCTTTCAACGATCTGGCGCGCAGACATCGGCCCGTGGGCGAGCAACTGGCGAAGGATTCCGGAATGCCGTGCCATCGGCTTGAATAGATAAATGAATAACTTAATGAATATCTATTCTAGCGCTTCGATCACCCAGCGTCACCCGGGCCCCCGGAACTTTCCCTGCGGCTGCTCCCACGGTGACGGCATCGCGCAGTCGCGCTTAGCCCCCGTTGCCAAACCGCTTGCCGGTCACGGCGACCGACACCTCGGCCGGGCCTGGCAAGAAAAACACGCACCCCCTGTCTCCAACGGTCGCCCGCCCACGTTCGGGTCGGTAGCGGCTGCCGCAAACGGCCGCCTGACGAACGCCACTGACCGGCATCGAACCGGCAGCGGCCCGCCCCCCCACCCGAGACCACAAGGACGAACCATGCCCACACTGAACGATCATCTGACCTGGAACGAAGTCGGAGCCATCCCGACCGGCCCCGCCACCCGCGTGCGCGACGCGTTCTGGAGCCACTCCGCCACCCGTGAGCACCTGCCGGCCGGCATGCGGCTGTACAAGTTCAGCAGCTTCGATCGATTGAACTCGGGCATCTACCGGGACGATCGGCAGCGGGTGTCCCCGTGGTGGAGCCCCACCCTTCCGTTCAAGGACGACATCGGTATCGAAGGCAAGAAGCACATGGCCGACTCGCTCGGCGTTTCGCTGCGCGAATGGGCGCGCGTGACCTCGGTACTGAACGAAGCGTGGAGTTCCGTCGCGTGGATCCTCTACATCCAGCTCAAGGTGCCGGCGTATGGCTTCTACGGCGGCTTCAAGTCGCTGCCGCGGCGCGCGAGCACGCCGGGCAACTCGATGCGATACCGCACCGAAGCCGCAGGAACGACGAAAAACCTGCCGGGCGGCGGCGGCGCCTATCAGCTTTACATCCCGGGGCTGAAAATGGAGCACGTCACCTTCATCCAGGCCGAGTTCGTGCGCCCCAAGGCCGCCGGGCACGACGCGTAGGCCGCTGGCGCGGCTCGCCTCCGGCGACAAAACGCTCGCGTCACTGGTGCCGGGCCACGCGCGGCGACATCGCGCGCCGCACGATCCGCGAGGGTCGCCCTCGCGAAAACCGGATCCCTGGCGGTCCATGGGAAGAGGCGCCGCGGCCTGTTGGTGCTCGTGTGCGCATCGATGCGGGTACTCATGACAACCGCTGCTTGCGCAGATTCACTCGATCCAGGATTCACGCCGGCTTGGTGACGCTCGACAGGTGCGAGCAAGAGCGGGAGCGGGAGCGGCGAGGTGGAGCGCAATGCAATGTGCCGATCGGGTTGACGTCGACTCGCTGAGGGCGCTTTGCGCGGGCTTCACGAACCTCGCGCAGAGTGCCTTCCTCGCCAACATGAGCCACGAGACCCGGACACCGCTGAATGCCATCACCGGCCTGGCCCAGATGATCCGGCGCGGCGGCATCACGCCCCAGCAGGCAGACCAGTTGAGCCGGCTCGAGGGGGCCAGCAACCATCTCCTGGACATCATCAACGCCATTCTCGATCTGTCCAAGGTCGAGGCCGGCAAGCTGACACACGAACACAAGACGTTCGGCGTGGCGGACATCTTTGGCCAGGTGGTTTCCATCATTCAGGCCCAGGCGCACGCGAAGAAGCTCGACATCGAAGTCGAGCACGCGACGGTGCCGCCCCGCCGGATCGGCGAACCGACCCGTTTGCGGCAGGCCTTGCTCAACTATGCGGGCAACGCCGTCAAACTCACGGAACGGGGAAGAATCTGCCAGCGGGCCCGCGTGACCGACGACACACCTGACGGCTTGCAGGGCCGCTTCGAGGTCGAGGATACGGGCGTCGGCACCGATCCGGCCGTCATGCCGCGACTCTTCGCCGCCTTCCCGCAAGCCGACAACACGGCCACCCGCCGCTACGGCGGAACGGGTCTGGCCATCACCCGGCGGCGCACCAAACGCATGGGCGGGGACGCCGGGGCCGGCAGCGAAGTCGGCAACGGCAGCACCTTCGGCTTCACGGTGCGCCTGGCGAGAGGCCAGGACGCCGCGCCCGAGCCCCCTGCCGTGTCTGCCGGCTTCGACGCCAAGGCCCAGCTGAAGGCCTCGCATGCGGGACGCTGCATCCTGCTGGCAGACGGCGAGCCAACCAACCGCGAGATCACGATCATGCTGCTCGATGGCGTGGGCCTCGTTGCCGATTTTGCGGAAGACGGAGCGCAGGCCCTGCGCCTGGCCACGGACAACGAATACGACCTGATCCTGAAGGACATGCAGATGCCACGCATGGATGGATGGCCTGCAGGTCACCCGACAGGTTCGTCAGCTCGACCACGCGGTCCACACCCCCATCCTCGCCCTGACCGCCAACGCGTTTTCCGAGCATAGGAGCCAATGCCTGGCGGCGGGGATGATCGACTTCATCACCCAACCGGTTCGCCCGGAAACGCTCTACCGGATCCTCTGCGGTGGCTGGCTCGCCAGAAGGATGGACCGGCCGCGCTGAGCGCGTAGTCCGCCCCGCGGGCGCTGCGCCGTGCGACCTGCCTTGACCGACACGCGCCCCTGCGGGCACGGGCACCCCCTCCGCCGCGGTCACCCCTCAGACGAAGACCCCGAGCGCTTCAAACCGGCCCTTCAGTATCGTTTCACTGCCTCCGGCGCCCAGCCATTCGGTGATGGCCGTCGCATACACCCGCCGGAAATCCATCGTGTGGATCAGATTGCCATCCGACAAGTCGGTGAGTGACGGAGCCTGCCCGTAGTGACCGCCCCGAACCCCCTTGCCAATCAGGTACATGGGGTTGGCCGTGCCGTGATCGGTGCCCAGGTTGGCGTTCTCCTTCGGGCGACGGCCGAACTCGGAGAACACCAGCATCGCGACCCGATCGGCCTGGCCGAGACGTTCCATGTCGCGCATGAAGGCGAGCACCGCGTCGGCCGTGTAGGTCAGCAGGCGCTGATGCAACTGGACCTGCTGAACGTGGGTGTCGAAGGCGTTGTTGCGGTAGGCGGTGTAGTAGAGCCGGGTGGGCAGACCCGCCGCGACGCAGGCGGCGACCTTGGCCAGGCCGAGCCCGTTGATGCCGTAGTCCATCGGCGTGCGATAGCGCTGCCAGGCGTCGCGCACCAGCGCCGACGCGTCGCGCGCGCCACGGGCCACGTCGTTGAGGTAGGCCAGGCTCGAATTCGCCGTGGTGTCGGCCGCCAGGGTGTCGAGCAGGTGCCGCTCCTGCGGCCAGCCCTGGCGCATGAAGTCTTCGGGGTCATCGAACACCACGGGCGTATGCAGGCGACTTTTCACCGCCAGCGACTGGGTGGCGTCGATATTGATCAGCAGGTTGGGCGCGGGTTGCGGCGACAGTTGATCGGCCAGGCGGCCGACCCAGCCGTAATCGTCACCCCGCACCGGCACGCCCGTGTGCCAGTAGGCCATGGCGCTGAAATGGGAGAACGACGGCTGCTCGTAGCCGCAGCCATGCACAATGGCCAGCTGACCGTCCTTCCACAGTTGCTCGAAGCCGGCGAGCCCCGGATTGAAGCCATAGTGATCGTCGAGCCTGCGCAGCTGGTCGGCGCGGATGCCGATCTCGGGCCGCAGGCGATAGTAGGCATCGTCCCCATAGGGCACGACGGTATTCAGGCCGTCGTTGCCACCGGACAATTCCAGCACCACCAGAATGCGGTCGTCCGCCCCCGAGCCGGCAGCGGCCCGGGCAATGGCCGGAAAGAGGCCCGCACCGCTGAGCGCCGGCAGCCCGAGGCCCGCGAGCAGGCCACCGAGCACTCGCCGCCGCGTGAATGGCTTGTCGTGGATGGACATGCTTGCGCTCCTTGGCCGGTCGTTCAGCCCAACTGGTATTCGGGACGGCTCAGCAGCAGATGCAGCGTCAGCCGGAGGCCCGCCTCGGCATAGCTCACCGCGGCCGCCAGGTCGTCCGTCCCCAGTTCCTGGCTCAGGAAATCGGCCAGCGCTTGCCGACTGGCAACGTCCAGCGGCACCGAAAGAAACCGCGCTTCGAGGTGGCGCACGGCATCCATCGACGTCTTGCAACCGGCGGCGAGCACCAGACCGGTCAGATCGAGACGCGCCAGGGTGCGCGGAATCGGCTTGACCCGCTCGATGGCCATCTGCCAGCCGCGATAGCTGCCGTAGCGGGTATTGAAGTCTTCGTCCCGATCCACGTTGCGGTTGGCCATGGCCATCATGTCCGGGTTGTCGCCCTTGCCCGCGGGGCGGGTCGCCGTGGAGATGTCCATGCCGGCGCGCAGGCGCTCGTGCACCATGCGGATCTCCTTCCCCGTGCCATAGGTGGGATAGCGGTCGGGCGGCAGGAAATTGATGTCGGGAAAGGCCACGTCGAGCACGAAATTGCCCCGCTGGATCAGCAGCCCCGGCGTCACCCAGCTCCGTCCCCCTGCCCAGCCGGCCACGGTCGGCGGAAACATCAGACGCTGCCCCAGCGCGGCCGTGGTCTCGTTGAAATCCGGCACGCCCGGGATCTCGGCCAGCTCGAGCTTGCGGTAGGTGGACACCAGGAGCTCGACCGGGCTCTTGATACGGGTAGCCATGGATTCCGGCGCATAGAAATCCTTCGACAGGAAAAGCGTCTCCAGGAAGGGGGCGATCTCGTAGTGCCCATCCCGCAGGAGCGTGCCCAGGCGCTGGCGCAGCGCGGCATCCGGATCGCTGCGCACGAAGAATGCGTAGAGGCGGCTCGCCAGGTAGTCCGCGGTGGCGGGCTGGGACAGGATGACGTCGATGACCTCGACGCCCCCCAGCGGGCCGCTCTGCCCCAGCACGGTCTTCTCGCCCACGTCGTGGGCGTCGGCGATGAAGCGGTAATCGAGCCCGTGATAGTTCCAGCCGGTAAAGGCCCGCGCCGCCTCGCGGATGTCGTGCTCGCTGTAATGCCCCACGCCCATCGTGAACATTTCCATGATCTCGCGGGCGAAGTTCTCGTTGGGCGCGTCCTTCACGTTGATGCCGGCGTCGAGAAAGGCCAGCATCGCCGGCCCTTTCGCCACGTCGATGAGCAACTCGCGGAAATTACCCAGCCCCTTGGCCTGGAACAACTCGAGCTGCTGCAGCATCTTGCGGTAATCGCGCACCTTGTCCTCGCTGGTGGCGAAGTGGCCGTGCCAGAAGAGCGCCATCTTTTCCTGCAGCGGACGCGGCGAGGCGAGCATGCGATTGGCCCACCAGTAGCTGACACGGCCGGTTTCCAGAACGCTGGCCCGCAACCAGTAGAAGAACTGGTTCACCACCGGCTGGAGCGGCCGATTGCCGGAGGGCTTGACCTTGATGCCGATCGCCTCGCCCGCCGATTTGGCGAGAGCCGTGGTGGCAGGCCGGCTGGGCGGGAACTCGTCGATCCCCACCTGCCATACGCCGGAATGCTCGAAGGGCGGCAGATCAACGGCGGGCGCCCCCTCGAAGGCCACCAGCCGCCGCACCGCCTGCCGGGGGCTCATGGCGGCAAAGGCATCGACCTCGGCCGGCGTGCCGCCAAAGCCGGCACGCTCCACCAGGTGCGCCGCCCGCTCGCGGCTCCAGGCGTTATCCGGCAGCGGCGACAGGTCGCCTGCCCACGGGCTGGCAGCGAGCACGCGCCCCGTGGCCAGCAGCACAACCAGCATCGCCATCACGCGCACGTGTCTGATCATCCCGATCCCCATCTGCGACGACGTCAACCGGCTCTGATTCTAAGCGTGCGTTCGCACAAGGCAAGGCCATGCCTGCCTTGAGGGTCAGGCGTGCGAAGTCACGACCGCTTGCTTCGAGGGATCGACGAGCCCGCGCGTCCCGCGTTAAGGGATGGCAACATCAGACTGGACTGGATGGGTGTCGGTACCGAAAGACCGTGGGGCCGGCATCATCGCCCACGCGTTCCTTCACCCGTTTCCATGTCATGCAGGAGGCGGTTCCTGTAGCCCCCCAAGCTGTCTCCCCGAACGCGGGCCAGAGGACTGGTTCAGGCCTGCTGCTCCGAGGCCCATCGTTGCCAATGGGAATGCCGGTCGTACGCCTCGCGTGGGGCAGCGCGCACCACCGGCGAGCCGTACCCGCCGTGAAAGGCCGGTTGCGCCACGTGCCGTGCATACCGACTGTTTGCGACCCGCATCAGCAACCAGGACTCATCCTGAATTGACCCATTTTCGCCAGCAGGTTGCACCGAGCAACAACATGAACAGCAACAGTGCCGACGGAGCGCTCATCGCCGGGATGGGATAGGCCGGAGGCGGCACGACCACAGGCACATTGGTATCGGTGAAATAACTGATCTGCGTCGATGTGAGCAGGATGGTGCCGCCAACGAAGGCATCGGGATCGCCATCCCCATCAATATCCACGAAGGTCGGTGCCGCCGAATTCCCGACGTCTGCCAGGCCGAAAGGATTCGTACCCGCATTGGTGAAAGCCGGGCTCAATGCATCGCCGGTGTTCTCGAAGAAAATGGTATTGCCGGCGAAATCGCCGATGAGCGCATCGAAATCCCCGTCCCCATCGATATCGACGAAGGCAGGCGACGAGTAGCTGCCGATATCCGCCAGGCCGAAGGGGTTGAGCGTGCCGGCGGCAAATGCTGGCGTGTTGGCGTCGCCCGTATTTTCGAAGAAGACCGTGCTGCCGGCATTGTTCCCGATGAACAGGTCGAAATCCCCGTCGCCGTCGATATCGACGATGGCAGGATGGGCAAAGGCACCGACATTGGACAGGCCAAACGGGTTTTCAATGGCGGCGCCAAATGCGGGACTGTTCGCGTCGCCGGTATTCTCGAAGAAGAACGTGTTGCCGGCTTGATTCCCGATGAAGACGTCGAAGTCCCCGTCACCATCGATATCGACGAAGGCCGGAGCGGCGGACACACCCACGTCGGCCAGGCCGAAGGGATTTGACACGGCACCGGCAAACGCCGGATTGCTGGCGTCGCCGGTATTCTCCAGGAAGCTTGTATTGCCGGAATTGTTGCCGTTGAAGGCGTCGAAGTCCCCGTCGCCGTCAATATCGACGAAGGTCGGATGCGCATAAAGGCCGGAGGTCGTCAGCCCGAACGGATTGTTGCTGACGAAGGAAAACGCGGGTGGAGGCATTTATCCGTCCGGTGTTCTGCCCATCAAAGTCCGATTCGAAAGGGAATGGCCGGCGCTCTTTTCCAACTCGCGCACGATGCGTTTGCCGATTCCCCGATGTCGATATTCCGCAGCGACAAACAACGATATCAACTCAACCGTATCGGCGCAATCGGAGGCGACTCGCTCCGCGACGCCGAAGCCGATCATGTCTCCGCCCATATCGGCGGAAACCCCATACACCTCGCCTCTCTGCGGCTGCGTCTGCCAGCGCTCCCGCAGGCTCGGGTAGGTCATGCTCTCGTACATCTGAAGGTTATCCGGCGTCAGGTGGTAGACCCGCTGGAACCGAATCCTGCTCCCGTCCCCTGCCTGCCGGGGGCGCCCGGCGACGGGGGCCGGCATGCCCTGAGCCGGACGCGTCGGCTTGGTGATCACCAGACCCTGGCTGCCCGGAAAACTGATCAGCCGCTCGATATCGTCGTTCTGGAATCCCAGTACTTTCGGGCACTGGATATCCCGCAAGACAACGACGTCGAAAAGCTCCTCGACGGTATTCGGAAAATGCACCCAGTGCACCACCGTCCCCGTTTTCAGATTGATGACCATCAGTCCCGACTGGGCGGTGCGATTGTCGGCATTCAGACGTGCTTCCAGCGCGAGGCCGGTCGCACGGGTGCTGCGCAGTATCGACAGCCCCACAAAAGCATGGTCATCGACAAGACTCAGGCCGCGCACGAAGCCCGGGCAGAAGATCACCGGCCGAAACCGGCCTTGCTCGATATAGCCCAATTCACCACTGCCAGAATTGAGCAGCCAGAGCCGCCCCTCGTGCCAGCGCGGCGAGTGCGGCATCGACAGCCCGGTCGCGACGATCTCGTTGCTGGGGATGTGCATGACGACACCCCCATCGGTCGTGTGATTGCGCCAGCCAGCCGCGTCGTCGGTCGTGGCGCAGGCCGTCGCGTAGGTCGGCTCCCCATCGACCAGCGCAAAGCAATTGAGGTGGCAGCGGTCCTCACTGGCCAGCTTGCTGATGAAGGGCGGCCGCCAGACCGGCTCGAAACTGTAATCGGGGCTGACCGTGGCGATACAGCTGAAATTGGTACTCACGAACAACAGCCTTCGATGCCTGTCGATGGCCACTTCATGCGTGTTGTGGTCACCCGTCACCCAGGACTGCTTGGGGGAAAATAGCCGGTCCGCCCCCTGGTAGCGTTCACCCTCGAGGAGCTGGTTCCTGAACTGCCAGATCTGGGACCGACAGGCCAGGATCAGGGTGTCATCGTGCCAGGTCAGCCCCATGGGCCGGTCGAACAGGCGCTCCTGCACGGCCAGCCGGTCTGCGGAATGCGATCCGATCATGAACAAGCGGTTTGTCTGATAGGTCGTGAAACCGATGCTCAACCGGTGTTCGTGCAGCCATTGGCTCAGGCCATGGGAGACCTGGACTTCGAGGTTCGCGTGTGCCATTCGGTTCGTGCAGGGAAGGAACCAGATCTCCGATTGTAGGTGCAGTTGCTTGCGCCTTGGGATTGCCGACCGGGAATCCCATAACGGATCGGGGTCACTCGCCCGTTGAAGCTGGCCGCATGAGGGTGCTGGCAGCTGAACGCCATGAGGCACGACCTGCGCCAGTCCACCCATGCCGCACCTTGTGAGATCTGCTCTACCGGCGGACACAGCGCGCCTCATATGTCTCGCGCCGGCGTGATGCAATGATGCGGGACCTGACTCCATTCCGTGCTGCCTGCAATCCTTGCTGAAGTGATGCCCCGCTCCTCCCGTGCGTCCTGGGAAAACCCCGGTCCACATTTGGCGGGTGAATGTCATCTTGCTAGAACCGAGCCCATTCTTCATTCTTGATGCTCGATTCTCACGTATGGTTCGACCGCAACCAGAACCTTGTTCGCCGATGACAACGGAGCCGCGAGTCGCGCTATCAACAGCCAGGGACCTCCTCGAAGCTTGCGAGACGTGCTTGTCCGAGCAAAGAGAGATTCTCATACAGGCCCCCATCCACAAACTCGCCCAGCATCGCAAGGCGGTTTCGGCCTACATTCAACTAGACACCGCCACCGATGGACGGATCACACGGCTCTGGTACGTGCTCAAGCTGTTGCTCCGCGGAGTCCGATGTCCGCAGCTCATGGGCGTTTGCATCCTCGCGCAGCGGGCGGGCTGGGGAGTGGCAGTTCAACTCGACGGGCGCAATGTTGTGCGCTTCACTCCGAACTGACCACGGCATTTAGCGGCCTGCATTGCCCTCGCCTCCTGAGGACGGAAGATGGAGTGCTGGCGCAAGAGCAGCGGCCTGAATGCGGCTTTTCCAGACCCCTATCCTTCTGCGGCATCCGCCTGTGGGCGATCGCCGCTCGCGTCTCGAGTGCCATCTGGTGGGTGTTTCGAGGTGGCCTGCCCCATTCATGGCGAAGGCTGCTCGTCAGCCTGTGCGGCCGCTCGGCCGGCGCACTGGGCCATGTAGGCGGCGGCTGCCACGCGAAGCGTGCGTCATGCGGGCCGGGCATGCCAAGCGCAAGAGCCGCCGGCAGCGCATGGTGTCGGAATATTTTACGTTTCTTCGAAGGGGAAATAAAAACCGGTTAAGAATCAGCAATATGCCGTGTTGCTCAGTTCTTGCTTCCCGAACGGGAGGCGTGCCTGTTCGTGGTGCCCAGTGGAGGATTGCGGCCATGCGAAATACCCACCAGACGCTTTTCGGACTGTGCCTTGCAGCGGCAGCACTGGCGCCAGGGGCCGCCTCTCCGGCGCCGATCTCATGGACTGGCGGCGCGGGTGACTGGTTCGATGGCGGCAACTGGAGCATCAGTGTCCCGGGCAGCGGCGACGACGTGTCCATCAACAATGGCGGCAGCGCCAGCGCCGACAGTACCAGCGTGCTCTATCCCGGCGGCGGCACGCTTGCTGAAACCAACGACCTCAACGTCGGCTCCAGGACAAATCCGATCCTGCTTTCGCCGTTCGGCACCGGCGCGGCGACCCTGAATGACGTCGGCCTTTCCGTCCGCGGCCATTTGAACGTCGGTGTCACCAACGCCCCGGCGGCCTCCGGTCTGGGCAGTTCCAATGGCAGTTTGACGACCGCGGGTGGCGCCAATAATCCGGGTGACGTGATCGTCAGCGGCAACGCGGCATTCGGCGTCTTCATCGACGGCGTCGCCAGCGGCACGGCCACGGGCACCGGCGTCATTGCCGGCGCACTCACCAACGCGGCGACGGGAGATCTCAAGGTCGGCCGCACCGAAGGCAGCGGCAGTGCGAACGGCACGCTGTCGGTCGGCGGCGATATCGCGAACTTCACCTCGCTGCAGGTGGGTGTCACCGGTCTGGGCAGCACCGGCAATGCCGACGGCACCCTGAGCGTCGGCGGTGCGCTCTCGCGCGCCACGCCCGGTGGCTTCATCTCGGTCGGCACGGTAGGCGGCGACGGCGTCTCCAGCGGCAGCCTGACGGTGGCCAACGGCATCACCGGTTTCACGAGCATCGTCATCGGCGCCGGCACCGCCGATCCGAGCGCCATCGGCAGCAGCAGCGGCGCGCTCGTGGTCAACGCCGGCGGCGTCCACAGCAACACCAACGGCTCGTCCTTCGAGGTCGGTACCACCAACGCCAACGGCACCACCCTCGGCACTGCCACCGTGGCGGGTGGCATCACCGGCTTTGGTGCCATTGAGATCGGCAATGTACGCGGCAACAACAGCACCGGCAGTGCCACCGGCACTGCGAGCATCACCGGCAACCTGACCGGTCTGGGCACCAACGCCTTGCGCGTGGGCCGCACCGAAGGCAGCGGCAACGCTAACGGCGCGCTTGCGGTCAGCGGCGATGTGGCGGAGTACACCTCGCTGCAGGTGGGTGTCACCGGTCTGGGCAGCACCGGCAACGCCGACGGCACCCTGAGCGTCGGCGGTGCGCTCTCGCGCGCCACGCCCGGCGGCTTCATCTCGGTCGGCACGGTGGCCGGCGATGGCGTCTCCAGCGGCAGCCTGACGGTGGCCAACGGCATCACCGGTTTCACGAGCATCGTCATTGGCGCGGGCACCGCCGATCCGAGCGCCATCGGCAGCAGCAGCGGCGCGCTCGTGGTCAACGCCGGCGGCGTCCACAGCAACACCAACGGCTCGTCCTTCGAGGTCGGCACCACCAACGCCAACGGCAGCACCATCGGTACCGCCACCATCGTCGGCGGCATCACCGGCTTTGGTGCGTTCGAGGTCGGCAACGTACGCGGCGTCAATAGCACGGGCAATGCCACCGGCCATCTGACCGTCAGCGGTGGACCGGTGAGCGGCTCGACCCTGCGCGTCGGCGTCAGCGAGGGCAGCGGTACCGCCACCGGCACGGTCGCCATGGACCACGCATTGGCCAGCTTCAATACCGGCCTCACCCTCGGTGACGGCAGTACCCTCGAACTGGCCATCGACGGCGACGTCCGCGGCACCGATTACGCGGCCATCGATGCCGACAGCGCCTTCCTCGATGGCATGCTCAACCTGGTCTTTTCCTACGATCCGCTGCCCTCGGTCTTCGACCTCATCGTCAGCGGCAGCCTCAACGGCATCAGCGGCGACTTCGCCAGCGTGTCGGTGTTTGGCCTGGGACTCGGCATGACCTACAGCTATGGCATCGAAGTCGCCAATATCAACGGACTGGATGTCGAGGTCTACCGCCTGCATATCAACGGGTCGGGCGGCAATCCGGTCCCCGAGCCGGGCACGCTGGCGCTGATCGCCACCGCCCTGCTGGCGCTGGCCGGAATGAGGCGTCGCGGTCGCCGATTGGCCTTCCCCATGCAATAGCGCAAGCGAATCTCTGCTGTCCGGCCCGGTGAAGGCGAGGGCCAGAAGGTCAGGGGAGCTACTTCCCAATTCCCCGCATGCCATCTTTATAGACCTGACCCCTTCGCCGCTACGAACGAATGGATGCGCTGCGCTGACCCCTCGCAACGCACCGCGCCGATTGTGCGCTCGAACGGGCCGACGTGCATGCTGCCGGCGTGGCCGCGCGATGCACGATGGGCGCAGCTTCCTGAATCAGCAGTTGGGGCCAGCAAGCAGACACATTGGGTATTGCCAATCCCTACGGCACCCATTCATCTCCGGTCGAGCCGCCACGCTTGCTACTTTGCTAGACCCCTATGCTCTCTCGGGCCGTCTGCCGGCAAGCTAAAGTCGCCTCCAGCGACGCCGTTCACGTCCCTTGATACGGACAGCGGTGGACACCCCACCGTCTACCCGCGCCGACGATGCCGGCGCTGCGCAGCCCGGCACCGGTCACTCGCAGCAGATTTGCGGCGTGCAAACGGGAAGGAGATCGAATTCTTGGCACATCCGGTCGTCGCATCGTCCGACGCTGAATCGGCCGCCCTCGCCGCGAACGAGATCGCCGCAGCCCTCGGCGACGACCCGTTCGAACTGGTCGTGGCGTTCTTCGCGACCACCCTCGACGCGGCGAAGCTGGCTGCCGAGCTTCGCCGCTGCCTGCCGACCCGGACCCGCATCATTGGTTGCAGTACGGCGGGAGAGATCGGCCCGGCGGGCTATCAGAACCAGACCCTGGTGGTGCTGGCACTGCCCGCGAGCCACTTCTCGGCCGCCACCACGATGCTGCCGCTGGCGCCGGAGTTCGATCTCACGGCGTGCCGTCAGCGGGTGGTCGCGGCACTCGCAGCGCTCGACGCGGACGCCCCGGAGAACAACGCCACGGACTCATTCGCGCTGGCCTTGGTCGACGGCCTTTCGCTGCGAGAGGAGGCGGTGGGCCACGCCATCCAGACCCTGATCGGTTCGATACCGCTCGTCGGCGGCTCGGCCGGCGACGCGCTGCAATTCCAGCGCACCTGGGTGATTCACGAGGACACCGCCTGCGAACATGGCGCCGTGCTCGCCATCGTCCGCTCGCGCCTGCCGCTGCACGTGTTCAAGACCCAGCACTTCGTCCGCTCCAGCGTCCGCATGGTGGTCACCGGCGCGCGACCCGAAGAGCGCATCGTCACCGAGATTAACGCCATGCCGGCGGCCCAGGAGTACGCGCGGCTGGCCGGGCTGCCGATCGAGAACCTCGACGCGATGGCCTTCGCCGCCTACCCGGTGCTGGTCCGCATCGGCGGCACCGAACACGTGCGCTCGATCCAGAAGGTCAACCCGGACGGCAGCCTGAGCTTCTTCTGCGCCATCGACGAAGGCATCGTGCTGAGTCTGGCCGAGGGCGTCGATCCGGTGCACAACCTCGATACGCTGTACGCCGAGTGCGTCGCCGAGGTCGGTGAGCCGGAGGCGATCCTGGCCTGCGACTGCATCCTCCGCCGCCTCGAATTCCAGCAGCGGGAGACCATCGAAGAGATCTCGGACTGGCTCAGTCAGCACCGGGCGATCGGCTTCTCGACCTACGGCGAGCTGTTCAACGGTGTGCATGTCAACCAGACCCTGACCGGCATCGCATTCGGCCCCGAACGCGCCGATCCGCCCAAGTGAGCGCCCGCGTGCCCGACACCCGGACCCTGATCGCGGAGCTGCGTGACGAACTGCAACGCAAGGACAAGATCATCCGCGTGTTGATGGATCGCGTCGAGCGCGGCATGGATGGGCAGGGCACCGACTACAGCTTCTTCCAGACCGCGATCCTGCTCGGTGAGCAGGTCAAGCAGCGCACCACCGAACTTGGCGACGCGATGCGCAGCCTGCGCGCCCTGAACGCCGAACTGGGACAGGAGCGCGCTGCGGTGGAAGCGGCGCGGGCGAGGCTGGACGCGGCGATCGCGAGCAGTTCCGACGGCTTCGCGATGTTCGACGAGGACGATCGCCTGGTGCTGGTCAATCCGCAGCTCAGTGAGGTGGTGGGCCTCGATCCCGCTGAATTGCGCCAGGGCCGCCCCTTCGACGAGGTGCTCGCCGCGCATCGGGATCTCGACTGGGCGCAGCACTGGCAGGCGCTTCACGCCGCGGCCCGCGAAGGCACGCCGGTGCGCGGTGAGCTTCAGGTCGGCGATGGACGCTGGGTGCGGATCGCCGAACAGCCTTCGGAGGCCGGCGGCGTGGTCGGCGCCTACACCGACATCAGCGATATCAAGCAGCGTGAGAGCCTGCGCAGGCAGCGCGATCTGTCCCGCCAGGCCGCCCTGCTCCGGAGCACCCTCGACAACCTGGAACAAGGCGTCGCCGTGCTCGACGCGAAGCTCTGCCTGAGCGCCTGGAACAGCCGCCTCTCAGAGATCCTCGGGATCCCCGCGACCAGCCTCAAGGTCGGACTTCCGTGTCGGGAACTGCCGTGCATCGGCAGCACCGCGGAGACCCTGACGGTGGGCGATCGAGCGGTCGCCGGTTCAGATACCAACGTCGAGCGCAGCCTCGACGATGGCCGCGTTCTGGATCTGCATTGCGGCGCGATGCCGGACCAGGGAAGGGTGCTGACGGTCACCGAGATCACCGAGAAGCGACTTCAGGAAGCCCGTATCCGCCGACTGCTCGACGAGTTGCGGCTGATCTTCGAGAACGCCCACGTCGCGATCGCCTACGTTCGCGGGCGCAACTTCGTCAACTGCAACTCCCGCATGGCCGAGATGTTCGGCTGGAGCGACGCGGCAGCGCTGATCGGCCAGCACACCGCGGTGATCTACCCAAGCGAGGAATACTGGAGTGAGGAAGGCTCGCTGATCTACGGTGATCTGCGCGAACAGGGCTACAGCGACCGCATCTCCCAGCACATGCGCAAGGACGGCTCGACGATCTGGTGTCACCGCACCGGCCGCCCGCTGGACCAGGAGGATCCGCACGCCGGATCGATCTGGGTGTTCGTCGACCTGACCGAGCGACGCGCCCAGGAAGAACGCCTGGAACTCGCCCACAAGGTGTTCCATCACAGCTCCGATGCGCTGCTGGTGACCGATGCGCACGGCATCATCATGGACGTCAACGAGGCCTTCACGCGGATCAGCGGCTACAGCGCCGATGAGGCGATCGGCAACAGCCCGCGGATCCTCAAGTCCGGCCGTCAGGACGAATCCTTCTACAAGTCGATGTGGGGCCAGTTGCTGGAGAAGGGGCAATGGCAGGGCGAGTTGTGGGACCGCCGCAAGGACGGCGAGGTGTATCCGAAATGGCTGTCGATCGCCGCGGTGAGAAACGCAGCAGGCGAACTGACCAACTTCGTCGCCTCATTTACCGATATTACCGATCGCAAGCGTGCCGAGGCGCGCATCCAGGCGCTCGCCGAACACGACCACCTGACCGGCCTGCCGAACCGGATGCTGCTCCGCGACCGATTCGCCCACGCCGTCGAGGGGATGCGGCGCAGCGGCAAGTCGCTGGCCTTCATGTTCGTCGACCTCGACCACTTCAAGCGGATCAACGACTCGCTCGGCCACCGGATGGGCGACGAACTGCTGGTGTCGGTGGTCAAACGCCTGCGCTCGGTCCTGCGCGAGGCCGACACCATCAGCCGTGAAGGGGGCGATGAATTCGTGGTGCTGCTGAGCGACGTGGAATCGATCCAAGCCGCGGCGTCGATTGCCGACAAGATCATTTCGGTGCTCGCGAACCCGTTCAACCTCCGCGGCATGCCGATCACCACCTCAGCCTCGATCGGGATCGCGATGGCGCCGGCCGACGGACGCGACTTCGACACCCTGCTGCAGAAGGCCGACACCGCGATGTACCGATCCAAGGAGATCGGCCGCGGCGCCTACACCTTCTTCCGCCAGGAGATGAACGACACCGCGATCCGCCGCCTGGACATGGTCAATGCCCTGCATCGGGCGATCTCCGAGGGCAGCTTCGAGCTCCACTACCAGCCACTGATGCGCATCCCGGATCGGCGGGTGTACGGTGCCGAGGCCCTGCTGCGCTGGTCGCCCGACGGCCAGAGGGTGCCGGCGGCCGAACTCATTGCGCTGGCCGAGGAAAGCGGTCTGATCCTCCCGATCGGTGACTGGGTGATGGCCAACGCCTGCCGCCAGGCGCGGATCTGGCGCGATGCCGGTCTACCGTGCCAGATCGCAGTCAACGTCTCGGGGATCCAGATCTACCGCGCCAACGTCGCCGACCTGCTGCTGCGCTGCGCCCGCGAGGCCGCCATCGAGCCTTCGCTGATCGAGATCGAACTCACCGAGTCGACCCTGATCCAGGACAGCGCCGCAGTGCGCGAGGTCATCGAGGACGTCAAGCGGCTCGGCAGCACGGTCGCCATCGACGACTTTGGCACCGGCTATTCCAGCCTGTCCTACCTCAGCCGATTCCGGGTCGACAAGCTGAAGATCGACCGTTCCTTCATCGCCAATGCCCAGGGCAGCGAAGAGGACCGTGCGATCGTGCAGATGATCGCCAACATCTCCAGGCTGCTGGGCATGCGCTGCCTCGCCGAAGGGGTCGAGAACGAAGCCCAGTTCGCATTCGCGGAAGCCAGCGGCTGCCACGACGCACAGGGATATCACATCGCCCGCCCGTTGAGCGTCGCCGACTACGAGCGCTTCGTGGCCAACGACCGACTCGCCAACGCAGACCACCCCGCCGCGCACTGATTCCGCGAGTGGCGGCTCAATCGCCGTGCGCAGCCGGCGCCGGAAATCGGACCCGCACCTCCAGCCCCACGCCGCCTGGGCGCGCCAATCCGTCGCCGAAGCTCAGCAAGGCGCCTGCGCGCTCGACGATCCGGGTGACGATCGACAGCCCAGGCCCGCAACCGTCGCCGTCCGAGCCGGAGTTACCGCAGTTGAAGCGCGCGACGGGCCGACCACGTTCATCGGCCGGGACGCCCGGGCCGTCGTCGCGGACCGAGACTTCGGCAGCACCATCGGCGAACAGCTCGACCGCCACCTCGACCTGCCCTCCCGGTTCTCCATAGCGCAGCGCGTTATCCCACCAGATTGCGCACCAGCGCCTCGGCCCAGCGGATGTCGAGCGCCACCGGTGCCGCCACGGGCGCATCCAGCGACACCGCCTGGCCGCGCGACGCCCTCGCCGACCTGACCGAGCACCCGCCGGCGCGCCTCGGCACCCTCGACCCGCATCGCGACCTGTGTCTGCACCCGCATTGCTGCCAGCGGTGTTCGCAGCTCGTGCGCCGCAACGGCAGAGAAGCGCCGCTCGTTGCTGAGCGCCCGTTCCAGACGCCCGACGAGCAGGTGGATGGCCGCGATCGGAGAGGCGATCTCGACCGGGCGGGGACGGTCGAGGCGGATCGGATTGAGCCGATCGGCGCGCATGCCGCGGACCTCGCAGGCCGCCTCGCGCACCGGGCGCATCGCGACCCCGATGGACCACCGGATTGCCGCTGCCAACAGTGGAAAGCCGACTCCGAGCGGGATCAGCAGGTGCTCCTCAAACTCGTGCGCGAGTTCGTCGCGGATGCCGTAGCGCTGACCCACCCCCACCCGGAACGACTCACCCGCCGAGGCCGGTTCGGTGCGTGCGCACATCCGCCAGCGCTCGCTGTCGACGACCATCCCGACGAAGCCCTCGCCGAGTGGCTCGACCGGCAGCGCGGCGCCCAGCGCGCCCGGCGCATGCGCGAGAACTGGCCATTGGCCCGGGTTGCCATGAAGCAGCCGGCAGGACACTGGCATGCGGCAGCAAAGATCGGGGGGCCGGGCAACTTTGCCTCGTATGCCCGCACGGTCGGCTCGCGACGCGAATCGAACGGCAAGAGGAAAGGCAGCGGCAACACCAAGTGCGGCAACCGCCACCTGGCCTGGGCCTTCGTCGAAGCGGCCAGCGCCGCGGTGCGCTACGACGAGCGGATCAAGCGCTTCTATCAGCGCAAGAAGGCCAAGACGCTCCCGGTCGTGGCCTTCAAGGCCGTGGCCCACAAACTGGCGCGTGCCTGCTTCCACGTGATGAAGACGGGCGAGCCATTTGGCTCGGCGCGCCCCTTCGACTGAGTGATCAACTGGGCGCTGCTGTAGTCACGCCAAGGGGTTGGACAAACCATCAGGCCTGAATGGACATAAGCAGCGGCCCCACCCGAGCAGCAAGCGAAAGAGCGCCCGCGTCGCGAGCCAGAATGGGATTGGATCGCCAGGAGCGAACCCAAAGACCTGTGCGGGCCCCGCGCCCGCCAAGACCGGATGCGTCGCGGAACAGACGGTTCTTTGGGGCCGCGGAGCAGCCAGGCGCGGCATCGAAGCTGATGACCGCCTTGATCCTGATGGGTGACTGGTGCGCAATTTCGCGCAACTTTATATCGAGGACCATGGCAGCGCTGAAGACGGCTGCGCTCGGAATGGCAGAGACAGAATGCGGGTGAGCCGCAGAGTCGCGCTCACCCCATTGCAACGGAGGGGCTCATGGGTGACCCCAAAGCTCTGTTTGGTTCGCGTTTGTCATGATTTCGCAACCACGACGATACGCCTCACAGAGAGGTCGGCGCCCAGGCCAGGCTAGATGATTTTCAGGTCTCGCGTTGTAGCAACCACAACCTCCCAAACACCCGTTCAAACGCGCGCGCTACTTTTCTAGACCTGACCCTTTTGGTTTGCGATGCATCAGGTCCTCCCGCAGATCACCCATGCCGCTGATTGTGGGCGCAACGCTCCCGGCACACACAGCGGGCCTCAAGAGTCCATGCCGGATAGATACGACTTTGCCAGACCTGACCCATTCCATTCTTTCTGCAGGCCGGTCGCGCCAGGGCCCATCGGGCCAGCGCGAGAGCCGGACATGCTGCCTATACTGGGACCATCCCGCCATCGACCCAACACCTCATCACATTCAAACCCATTCTGCCGGCAGCATGGCGGGACCGCCGGCAATCCGGAGGAGGCAGCCATGCGTGGAAGGTCCTGGTCAATCAGGTATCGAGCGGATTCCGGGGAAGCTCGGAGCGCCGCGCGCCCCCTTGGGCGAATGATGGCGGCAGTGCTGGCGGCGGCCTGCCTGCTGCCCATGTCGCCGGCATCCGGCGACGAAACCTGCATGTCACCCTACATGGCCAAGATCGTCGGCCAGGAGGATTTTGTCTACGTGTGGACGCTGGGCGAGCCCGGCGTCGGCGACGAGCAGGACAAACTGGTGACGATCGACGTCAATCCCGCGTCGAAGCGCTATGGCCAGGTGGTGCACGCGCTGTCGGTTGGCGGCCGCAACGAGGCGCACCACTCAGGTCTCACCGACGACCGTCGCTATCTCTGGGCGGGCGGCCTGGACACCAGCAAGGTCTTCGTGTTCGACATCCACTCGGATCCTGCCAAGCCGAGGCTGCACAAGGTGATCGACGACTTCGTCGCGGCGAGCGGCGGCGTCGTCGGCCCCCATACCACCTATGCATTGCCAGGTCGGATGATGATCAGCGGGCTGTCGAACAACCGCGATCACGGGGGGCGCACGGCGCTGGTCGAATACGGCAATGGTGGCGACTACCTCGCAACCCACTGGATGCCCCATGAGGAAGCACTCGGCGGGGCGACGAAAAGCGGCCAGTTCGCCGATGGCTACGGCTACGACGTGCGCGCGCTGCCGCGCCGCAATGTCCTGGTGACCTCTTCGTTCACCGGCTGGAACAACTACATGATGGATCTAGGCAAGCTGATGTCCGACGGCGAGGCGATGAAGCGCTTCGGCAATACCGTGGTGGTATGGGATCTGCACACCCGCAAGCCGCGCAAGATCCTTGATGTGCCCGGTGCGCCCCTGGAGATCCGTTGTGCCTGGGGGCCGCGCAACGACTACTGTTTCACCACCACGGCGCTGACGTCGAAGATCTGGCTGATCTATGAGGATCGGCAGGGCGAGTGGCAGGCCAAGCCGGTGGCCGATATCGGCGATGCATCGAAGATTCCGCTGCCGGTCGATATTTCCATTGCCGCCGACGATTCGCTGCTCTGGGTCGATACCTGGAACGATGGCCTCACGCGCCTGTTCGACATCAGCGACCCGCAGGCGCCCAAACAGATCTACAGCACGAAGATCGGCGAGCAGCTGAACATGGTCTCGCAGAGCTGGGACGGCAAGCGTGTCTATTACACCTCGTCGCTGCTGGCCAATTGGGACAAGAAGAACGGCCCACCCGGTGATCTGCAGTTCTTCAAGGCCTACACGTGGGATGGGAAGGCGCTTCAACCGGCTTTCAGCATTGATTTTCATGCCGAGAAGCTGGGCCGCCCGCACCAGATGCGGTTCGGCGCCTATGCCCTCTATCCGGACGCCCGGCCCCGCGACATGCAGGTCAGCCTCGGCGCCCGCTAGGGCGGGCAAGGGCATGGGCTTGTTGCGCTGGTCGATCCCTGCGTTGGCACTGTACGCCGCGCTGGCCCTGGCCGGGCCGGCCGACGGCGAGCCGGCCGCAGCAGCGCAGTTGGCACCGGGCTGGGGGCCTCTCGGCTATGCAGCGCCACAGCCCGGCAGCTACGCGCTGCCGGTGATCGGACCGGCGTCGGACGGTGCGGTGCTCGACGAACACGGCCGGGTGCGGCGCCTCCATGATCTGTACGATGGCCGGCTGACACTGCTGAGCTTCATCTACCGCAGCTGCGATGACGTGAATGGCTGCCCTCTGGCCAACGCCGTGCTCGGCGAGGTCCGCCAGCGCATGCGTGACGACCCCGCGCTGGACCAACAGCTCCGACTCCTGAGCCTGAGCTTCGATCCGAGGGACGGGCCGGGCGCTGAGCACGCCCACGGTGCCCAACACCAGGACGATCCGAACTGGCTGCAGTTGTCGGGCGTCAGCCGAGCGCAGCTCGCCCCGCTGCTTGCCGCCTATGGCCAGAGCGTCACGGAGGAGATCGATGCCGAGGGACATGCCACCGGTCGCTATGCCCACCTCCTGAAGGTCTTCCTGATCGACCGGGCGCAGCGCATCCGCAATATCTACAGCGCCGACTTCCTGCACGCGGACCTGCTGCTCGCCGATATCCGGACACTGCTGGGTGAGGAGCGGGTCGCCACGAATGACGGCCTCACAGGCGGGTCGCCGATGGAAGCGGCCGACGACCGCGGCGACCTCGCGACGCTGCTCGCGCGACTGCGCCAGCCCCCCCTGGGCCTGCCACCGCTGGCCGGCGCGGAGCGGATCACGCCGGCCCAGCTGGCCCTCGGGCGCAAGCTGTTCTTCGACCGTCGCCTGTCACTCAACAATACCCTCTCCTGCGCCATGTGCCACGTGCCGGAGCAGGGTTTCACCCAGAACGAGTTGGCCACCCCGGTCGGATTCGAGGGGCGCACGGTACGGCGCAATGCACCGACGCTGCTCAATGTCGCCCATGCCAGCCGGCTTTTCCACGACGCGCGCGAGTACGCCCTGGAGCAGCAGGTCTGGGGGCCCTTGCTGGCGACGAACGAGATGGCGAACCCATCGGTCGGTGCGGTGATCGAGACCCTGCGGCGGCTGCCGGACTACGCCGACCGCTTCGAGCAAGCCTACGGTCAGGGGCCGGGCATGGAAACTGTCGGACGAGCGCTGGCGGCCTTCCAGCACAGCCTGCTGGCGGCCGATTCGCCCTTCGATCGCTGGCATTTTGGCGGCGATCCGGCGGCGCTCAGCGCAGCGGCCCAGCGCGGCTTCGCGTTGTTCGTCGGTAAGGCTGGCTGCGCCGGCTGCCATCGGCTCGAGGCGCACTGGGCACTGTTCGCCGACGGGCAGATGCACAATACCGGTGTCGGCTACCGCGCCACGATGCAGACTCGGTCCGGCCTGCGCCCGGTGGAGCTGGCCCCTGGCGTGGTGCTGACGCTCGACACCACGGTGATCGATGCTCAGGCTGCGGCGCCGCCGAGCGATCTGGGGCGCTACGAGGTCACCCAGGATCCGGCCGACCGCTGGAAGTACCGCACGCCCTCGCTCCGCAATGTGGCGTTGACGGCACCTTATATGCACGATGGGTCCCTCGCCACGCTGGCCGACGTGATCGATTTCTACGATCGGGGCGGAATCGCCAACCCGCTACTGAGCCCGCTGCTGAGACCACTCGGGCTCGACGCGGGCCAGAAACAGGATCTCGAAGCCTTCCTACGCGCACTCAACGGCGCAGGGGTCGACGCGCTGGTGACGGCGGCACGGGCGGCACCCATCGGCGACACGCGAGGCCAAGCCAACGTGGCAGCCGACGCCCCCGGGGCCGATTCGACAAGGCCCTGACCCGGCGAAGTCCCCGCAGCGGCGAGAGGCATCGTTCGCTCGCACAGGCGTGGACAGCGCCCACCCGGCGCCCTTCGAAGGCGTCGCCATGGGCAGCGAGACGGTGCTCGACGAGACCCGCGGCCGCCTGTGCGGTGCCGGCCTCGACTGGGCGGAGCCGTTCACGCTGTGGGATGTCGCCTGCCCGGCGGATCTCGCCCGCTTGCTCGCCGAGTGGCCCGCGCCGGCCGCGGAACCGGCCCGGCCCTGATGACGGCGTCACTGCCGTTCGGCGCCCCGCGCTGCGCCAAGCGGGTGATTTCTATAATGAATCATCGCCTGTCCAAAGGAGGTCGATGATGCATCTTGCTCAATATCCGAAGATGATCTGGTCCTATGGCGAGGGTTGGGACGACCTGATGGAAGCCCATCCGACGCCATCGCACCTGATGTGGCGCTACGTGATGCCGATGTCGCTGCTGCCGCCAGCGATGTTCGCCTATTCAACGATGCTCCACCCGGGCGCAGTGCTGCCGGCACTGGTGCCGGCGGCGTCCGGGTTGGAGGTCGCGGCCAACTGCGCGGTGTTCTTCCTCGCCCAGTTGCTGATGGTGAGGATCATGGCGGCGGTGATCCACAAGACCGCCGAGATGCTTGAAGCGGATGCCGACTACCACAACGCGTTCACACTCGCCGCGGTGGCGCCGACGCCGCTGTGGCTCGCTTCGCTGGCGCTGTTCGTGCCGAGCTTCGGCTTCATGCTGACGGTCGGCGCAATCGCCTGGTGTCTCTCCGTGGCACTGGTGCTGCACGGTGTCGAGCCGCTGTTCCAGCTCGGGAACCACAGCCGCTCGCGGCTGATGGCTGGTTTCATCGTCACTGAAGGGGTGATGGCCTGGATCGGACTGATCGTTGTGATGGCGATGCTGATGAGCATCTTCATGCAATGGCGCTGAGCCCGAATACCCGCTGACGGGGCGGCTACGGCCGCCCCCGCTCCCTGCTGCCGCACCCGGCGGGTCGTTTCCGGTCCATCCCCCACACCCGCGCGCCATCCCCCCACGCAAAAAGGGCCGCCCCACCGGGCGGCCCTTTGCATGACGAAACATCAAGCGATCAAATACTCTCCGTCTCCATCTTGATCGCCCCGCACGGGCTCTCCGACACGCAGATGCCGCAACCCTTGCAGTAGTCGTAGTTGAACTTGAAGCGATTGCCCGGGCCGAGCTTGATCACCGCGTTGTCCGGGCACACGCCGTAGCAGTTGTCGCACTCGATGAGGCTGCCGCAGTGCATGCAGCGGCAGGCTTCGAAGAGGGTGTGCCGGGTTGATGCTGCGATGCTAGACCCTGGAGTTTCACGTCCGAA
The DNA here is from genome assembly GCA_050303815.1 of Rhodocyclaceae bacterium. GTDB lineage: Bacteria > Pseudomonadota > Gammaproteobacteria > Burkholderiales > Rhodocyclaceae > Cognatazoarcus. Next base: position 387 of record JBNLCM010000129.1, on the reverse strand, counting down.
ATCGCGACTCGGTTTGGGGCCGGAAATGTGCGGGCGCGCAATTGTTACACGTTGTGACATGGCAGAATAAAACCCATGACATATAGGATCCGGATTCCTAGGCTGATGTGTGGCTATTGGGAAGCGTATCGGCAGTCCTCGCTTTGACTGAGCGTTTACATAGCTGTAGCAGTCATGGTGAGAAGCGGCAATAGGGCGCGACGGTGGTGCGAGGTGATGTGATTCGGATGGATCGCGACTCGTGTAGCGCCGTATGACCTGACCCCACTTCTCTCCACTTCAAGGCGTTCGCAGGAGTTTTTTTATGGCTGATTCGAATGATGACAAGGTCCGAGCCATTGCAACTGCTTGGTGCAATCAACCTTCCTCCCTGCCTATTCCACAACG
>JBNLCM010000128.1:0-14494 GCA_050303815.1 Rhodocyclaceae bacterium | reverse complement strand
GTCGGTGGCGGTGTCGTGCTCGATCGCGATCGGGTTGCCGGCGCCATCGACGCTCTCGATCAGCCGCCCGGCTTCGTCGTAGCGGTTTCTCACCAGCACGGTGCCGGCCGGGTCGGTCCAGCTCGCCAGCAGGTGGCCCGGAACGTAGCTCAACCGGCTCACCAGCCCGTTGCGGTCGGTGACCGAGCTCAGGTTGCCGATGGCGTCGTAGCTGTAGGCGATGCGTTTGCCGGACGGGTCGGTCACGGCGACGATGCGGCCGGCCGCATCGCGCTGGAAGCTGACACTCTGGCCGTTGCTGTGCAGGATGCCGTTGGCGCCGAAGGTGAGCGTGTTGCCATAGGCGTCCTTGACCTGGGTGATGCCGACGCCTTCCTTCAGGTAGTACTGGACACCCTCCTCGGTGGTGAGCTTGAACTCGGTCGGGTTCCACGGGCCGAAGTTGTCCACGTCGTAGAGCTGGCCGCCCTGGGCCATCAGCAACGGGACGTTGATGACTTCGAGCCGGCTGGTGGTGCCGGCCAGCGGGTCGAAGACGACCGACACCGGCGGCACCTGGAAGAACGCGCATTCGGTCTCGTTGCGCGCCGTGAAGCGTGCCATCTCGCCGCCCGGCAGCGTGATGCTGACCTTGCGGTTGCCGACCGGGCGCAGACACAGATTGAGCTGTTGCGCCTCGACGTTCCAGGCCAGGCCCAGCACCATGTTCTTGCGTACTCGGACATCCTGGTAGCCGACGCTCCAGCCGTAGCCGAAGTCGAGGTCTTCGCTCCGGCGCAGCGTGGTGTAGCTGCGGGTGACCCGGATCGGGATGCCGGCCGCTTCGACCGAGAGGTCTTCGAAGCTGACGCTGAAGGGGCCGATCTTGAGATTCCGGGTGACTTCGACGGTGACCGTGTCGACCGCGTACTGGCCGTTCACGTCGAACACCTGCAGCGCGATCTGGTACAGGCCGTTGTCGAGCACGGTCGGGTCGAAGCTGCCGAGCGCGCCGTCGGTCACCGGGGCGTAGGCTCGCTCGAACTCCAGCCAGGCGCTGTCGGGCGCGCCGGACGGGCGGTACAGCAGGCGGTAGTAGGCGAAGCCGGCGTCGCTGGCGCTGCCCTGGATCGCGACCCGGTCGGTCACTTCGGTGTCGGCCGCCGGTGAGGTGATGGCCGCCAGCGGCACGAGCGTGTCGGCCGGATCCTTGACCGAGTACTGCGCTTCGCGCGTCAGCGTGCCGATCGCGTCGGCCGCGCGTGCGACGATGCGGTGGGTGCCGGAGGGCGCCGCCTGGATGACGGCCCCGCCATTCGCATCGAGCGCTACCGCCAGCCCGTCCACCAGCAGCTCGGGCGCACCGGCTTCGGTGCCCCCCGCGACGGCGACGGTGATCATCACGTCGGCACCGGCGTCGGCAAACAGCGGTTCGACCGCCAGCGAAATCTGCAGCGGTGCGTCGGCGTCGCCCACGCTGAGCAGCCAGCTTTGTTCGGTGACGGCCTGGCCGTCATCGACCTGGACCCGCAGCAGATGGCTGCCGGCCAGGGGAAGCGGCCACTGGACCAGCCCGCTGGCGGAGATGGTCGCGCCCGCCGGCCCGGCAACGAGGCGGTAGCTCAGCGGATCCTGATCGAGATCCGTGGCCTGGAGTTGGTACTGGTAGGGCAGTTCGGCCTTGGCGAGCGTCACCGGCGATGACAGGATCACCGGCGCGTGGTTGCGGTAGGGATCGGCGCCGGCCAGACCCAGCCCCAGGTTGCCGCCCATCGCACCGGCCAGCCAGACGCAGGCGCGCGTCTCGGCGGTGGCGCTGGCAGCACTCAGGCGTGCGACGTAGAGGTTTTGCAGCAGGTCGTCCTTGGCCGGGAAGGCGCTCCAGTGGATCGAGCCCGGGTCGGCCGACAGCGCCTCGCCGACCAGCGCCAGCAGGCTCGCGCCAGCCAGCGCGTCGGCGGTGGCGGTCCCGGCCTGATCGGCGCGGATCAGCGACAGCCAGCCGTGGCCGTTGAACAGGGCGCCGGTGGCGAGCCCGGCGTCGATCGGCCCCAGGCTGATCCGGTATTGACCGGCGCCGTCGGCCGGGTTCTCGGTGGCGAGCGCGTCGCCCGACCAGCCGCCGAGCAGTACCGGCGCTTCGTTCACCAGCACCCGGTGACCGGCATTGAGCGAATCGCGGGCGGCCTCCAGGACGTCGCTGCCGGCCAGCAGGCCGTCCAGCGCGGTGGGTTGGTCGGCATCGGCCCAGACCAGGGTCTGCCCGGCCGCTTCGGCCTGCGACAGCGCCGACACCGCGGAGACGCCGCGCAGCTGGCCGGCGCCGTAGATTCTTTCGAGCACCTGGTGGGCGCTGGTCGAAGCACGCTGCAAGGCCTGTCGGGTGGCGAGCGCGCGGCGGCCGAGCGGTGTCGCCCCGGCCAGGTGGTCGGTCTCGATCACGACCCCGGGGAAGCGCACACGGGCAATCAGGTTCAGCACGCTGACCGGTTCGAGCTTGGCCGCGGCGCGGGCAAAGGACGGCAGGCGGACGATCCGCGGCCCGCCGGCACGGTGGCTCAGATCGGCGCCGGCATCGAGCAGCGCGAGGTAGCTCACGACCGTCGCCCCGAGCAGTTCGCCGACCACGTCGTCGGCCGCGAGATCCGCCGCCGAGCCGGCTTCGATCCGCGCGCGGGCCGCTTCGGCGGCGTCGGAAATTCGGGCCAGGCGGCCGCTGAGCGCGCCACGCGGGTCGAGGCCGAAGGCGTGGGTCTCGCCGGCCACCAGGCCGTCTTCATCGACGATCCAGCTCTGGCTGGACGGGTCGAACAGTTCGGTGACCAGGATCAGCCCGCCGCCGAGCACGAAACTGCCGCCCTGGGCGAGCAACTGCCCGTCCCGGCGGACTTCCGCGCGCACCCGCACCAGGTAGGCGGGCAGCTCGCTCGGGTATTCCTGCGGCTCGATCGGGCTGCCGTCGGCGTGGGGTTGCGGCAGATAGAGATCGAGTGCGGCCTGATCGTCCGCGGTCTCGGGCGCGAAGGCGAGCGTCAGTCGCGCGTCGGCGGCGAGCCCGAAGCCCTGCTCGAACGCCACCGCACTCTGGCCTGCCGCCTGTGCGGTCTCGTCGCCGAAGACCCGCACCCGGAAGGACCACTTCAGTTGATCCGGGATCGCGGCAAAGGCGGAACTCTCGACCACCGTCCGGTAGGGCAAGGTGCCCATCAGGATCTTGTAGTTCTCGGCGCGAACCTGCTCCCGCCCCAGAAGGTCGCCGACCAGTGCATTGCCGCCGGAGGCGTCGATGAGTTGCGCGGCGGCGTCCTGGAAGGCGGCGAATCCATCGGCGATCGCGTCCTGCGAAACACCTTGGGCGCCGGTCGCGCTACAGGTCGCGCCGAGCAGCGCGGCGTCGATCACCCCCTGCTCGTTGAAGGCCAGCGAAGCGAGCTGGCTCGGCGCGACGGGCAGCGTCTCCTTGAACGACGGATCCATCACCACCCACGCGTTGCCGGGACGATTCGCCGCGCCGCGCGAGGGCGCGAAGTCAGTCCACGCCATGATCCACAGGTGTTCGACCTGAACACCGGGCTGGCCGGATGCGGTGGTGACCGCGCTCAGCGGCACCCCGGCCCGCGAGAGCAGATCCCGCGCGGTCGCGGCGGGCAGATTCAGCCAGGAAGCGAGCTGGCCGTCGGTGAGTTCGACGGTGCCATACACGTAGCGCGCGGGAATCCCCGAGGCGCGCAGCAGCGCCACCAGCAGGCTGGCGCTATCGGCGTCGTTGCCGCGCCGCTCGGCGAGCGTCGCCCGGGCGCTCTGCGCGGCGCCGAATCCGGCTACCACGCGAATGTTGTTGCGCACCCAGTTGTAGATGCGGACCGGGTGGTGGCCGAGCTGCTCGGCCAGCACGACGATCTCGGCGCTCTGCCGGGTCTCGTCGGTTTCGGCGAGATCGGCGGCGGCGGGCGGCAGCAGACCGGTCGAGTCCGGCAGCGCGAGGCCGGACAGGCTGCCGGCGGCCGCGAGCTGCAGCGCTTCGCGGCCGAGTTGCCGAGCGAGCGCGAGCCGCCCCTGCGAAGCCTCGCGCGCCGGCGCCTGGCTCACGCGCCAGTGCCTGCGCGGCTTTCGCGTGCGGGCAGCGGGTTCCAGCTCGCGCAAGGCGTTCGCTGCGCCGAGCACGTCGCCCGCTGCGTCAGCGGCCTCGGCGCGGCCGACGATGTCGCGCACCTGGGCCGCGAACAGCGCGTAGTCATCGACCGCCTGGCGATGGCGCTCGCGGATCGACAGCGGAGCGCTCTGCAGGCGATCGCCGTCGCGATCGAGCTGCGCCGCGAACGCCTCTTCGCGGGCCAGTGCGGCGCGCACCCGCCGCATCGCCTCGGCGACGCGCTGCGGTTCGGCATCCCCGCTCGCAAGACGCGCCGCCTGCGACAGCAGGGTCGCGTAGTCCGCACCGACCGCCCTGCCCGGCGCTGTCCGCCGGGCGTCCAGATGCAGCGACTCGCCCGGCGTGCCGCGGGCGCGGAGTTCGCCCACGGTGTCGGCGTTCAGGCCGACCGAGTTGGCCGACAGGGGCACACAGCCCAGAAGCCCGCCCAGGGCGACGGCACCGAGCCGGCGCTTTGCCAGGACGATCGCGCGCTGGCCGAGTCGCGTCCTGTGCGTGCGTGCCACGGTGGCGCGCAGGAGGTTCGCAATGAGGGTCATGAATCTGCTCCGAATTCCGGGTGCGGGCTGTGTTAGGGGGCGACGGGCGGTTCGATCTCGACTTCGATGTGGTCGAGATGCCAGGGCACGCCCTGCCAGTGGATGGTGAACAGGCCATCCACCGCGTCGGCTCGGTTCGGCGCCAGCCAGTCGATCTGCCGCTGCTGCTCGCCGTCGGCGTCGGCCAGGCTCAGGCTCTCCTCGTGCAGCACCAGATCGCCGCCGGTGGCGCGCGAGACGAGACGCGCGGCGAGATCGAGCGAAATGAAGGGCGCCGGGCACAGGTTGCGGAAGCGCACACCGAGCTGGGCGGCTTCGTTGGCGTCCAGTTCGTCGTGCGCGACCCCGGCGACGGTCACCGAGAGCGCGCCGTCGATACAGCTCATCCGATCGCACAGCGCGCGCTCGTCGACCCGGATCGCGGTCGACACGGCCTGCAATGCACTCGCCGTATCGCCGCTACCGATGCCACGCAGGGCCTTGCCGGCTTCGACCCACTCGGCCAGTGCCCTGGCCGGATCGGCGCCGGCTGCCGCCGCAATGGCGTTGCCGGCGGACAGCCGCGCCCGATCGAGTGCGGCCCCGTCCGAGTTGCCGCTGACCACCACCGCATCGATGGCGGCGGCGGCGGCCACGGACAGGCCGTCGCTGCTGCCAATCGTGACCTGAATGCCAAGCTCGCTGCTCTGGCCGAGCGCCCCGCCTGCGGTCTCGCTGCTGGCGACAACGAAGGGCACGAGGTAGCTGCCGGCGCCCTGGCCCGACACCCAAAGCCTGAGCGCCTGGCCAGCTCCCGCACCCAGCGGCAGGGTCCAGACGATCCGCCGGTCGGCGTCGGGCGCCGGCGGCAACGGGTCGGGTGAAGCCGACAGCAACGCCAGTCCGGGCGGTAGAGTCGCGACGGCGGTCACATAGGCGGTCACCTGACCCGGGTTGGCGAGCTGCACCGCGACCTCGACGGGTTCGTCGGGCCACGGATCGCGGGCCGGCGCCTGCACCTGGGCAATCGCTTCGGCCAGCAGTTCGCCCGGCCAGGGATCGGCCGATGCGTAGCCGCGGGCAATCAGGTCCGGCAGGCTGAACGCGAACACCAGGCTGCGCCCGGCGCCGTCGCCATGGGACACGATCGCCGGTGCGCCGTTGTCGTCGAAACTCGCGACCACGGTCCCGCCCTCGAGCCAGTAGCTCACCGCACGGCCCGGCGCGACGAACGCCCCGGCCGGCAGGCCGGAGCCCGGCAGCACCATGGCCGCAAGCTCAGTGCGATTCTGCTGGCCCTTGGCGGTGAGGCCGAGCACGCTGTCGAGCGAGCCCTTGGCGGCGTCGTGGAAGCCGTCCACCAGGATGCCGTCGCCGCGCCCCATGGCCTCGCGCAATTCGCCGAGCGCAACCGGGCTCAGCTTGTGCGAGCCACCGCTCACCCAGTAGACGTCGTAGGCGCCGCAGCGCAGTTCCGTCTCGAACTCCGCGCCGGTGGAGACCACGGTGTGCTCGATGCCCAGCTCGGTGAGCTTCTGGCGGATCACCGCGGCGCGATCTTCGGTGCAGTTCAGCCCTTCCGGCGCCATGGTGTCTGGGTTGTCGGAATAGACATCCAGCGCTTCGCCCTTGCGGCAGGTCACCAGCACCAGCACACGCGCACCGCTGGTATCGACACTGGTGACGTCGATCACCGGTGCGACCGGCTGCGCGATCCGGAGATTGGTCTGCGCGAGGGTGCGCTCGCCGTTGGGCATCGTCGCACTCAGCACCGCCACCAGAACCTGACCGGGAACGCCCTGCGCAGTCCACGCCCAGTTGCCGATCAGCCGATCGCCGGTGGCCAGATCGGCCGGGAACGTATCGGTCGCAACGAGTTGCCCCGACACCGGATCGACCACCGACAACACCACCGGGACGCCGACGAGATCGGCGTTGCCCTCATTGGCAAGGCTGTAGGCGAGGTTCGCCGGATCGCCGACGGCCACTTCCATCGGGCTCGCGGCAAGAGTGCCGGTCAGCCCGAAGCCGGTGTCGGCCGAGGACTCGACCTGGTAGCTGCGGCGCTGGACATCGAGCACCACTCCGTCGCCGTCCGCGAGAGTCTGTGTGACGGTGTAGGTTCCCGGCTCGGCAGACAGGTAGCCGTACTGGTTGAGGTAGGTCTGCGTGCTGCCGGCCGCGAGCTGCGCAAGCGAGATCTGCTTGGTGAATACCACCGTGCCCTGCGGATCCGCGATCTGCAGGCTCACGCTCAGGGGGCCCAGCAGCGTGTTGGCGCTCGAATTGAGGACCGACGAGTCGATGCCGACCAAGCCGCTGGCCGGGTAGCTGGCCTGGTCGAGCGCGAGCGTCGACGAGGCCACCCCGTCACCCAGGTCCGACAGCACCTGGAAATCGGTCCGCGCGCGCGCAACCGGCTCGGTGCCGTCGAACAACGTCGCGCGAGCCGTGTACGTGGCCGGATAGAGGCTGCCGATCGGGTAGCTGCCGGGCAGATCGATGTGACCGCCCGCGGGGACCACCACCGCCTCCGCGGCCGCCTGCCCGAGCACCACGCCGGCGGCGTCGAGCACATCGACCACGAGCAGCCCCGAGACCTCGGCCGGGCGGCTGTTGACGAGCTGCGACCCCAGCAGCGCCGCCTCGCCGGCACGATAGGCCGGCTTGTCACTGTTCACGGCAAGATCGACGAGGTTGTCGACCTGCACGGTCGGCACCGCGATTGGCAGCTTGATCTTGTTCGGCGAGAAGCTGTTCTCGAACAGCAGGTGGGCGCTCTTGACCACCGGACGGCTCTCGCCGAGCGACAGCCCCTCAAGCAGGGTATCGAAGCCGAACGTGATGCCGGCCTGGGTGACGTCGCGCAGACCCCAGACGTACTCGGAGCCACCGTCGGCCAGCGGCACGACCGCCGCCGGCGCGCGGTTGATGCCGGTCAGGGTCTGACCCGGCTCGGTGATCAGATGCGCTTCGACCGAGATCGCGCCGCAGGTCACCGGCACCTGCCAGATCCGGCCACCGCTGTAGTCGGTCCAGATCAGGATCCGCGAGCCGAAACGATCGAAGACGATGTAGTCCATGTCGCCAAGGTCGTGGTGGATCTTGCTGCCGTCGAGGACGGACGACACTTGACCGGTACGTGGATTGAAGTGGAAGAGCGTGTGCTCCTCACCCGCCTGCGTGGTCGACTCCCAGGCCAGAGGCGCCAAATAGACGCCTTCTCCACAATCGCCAGCGACGGTCACGCCCTCGTATTCGAAGTGCGGATTGCCTGCCGGATCTCCACCTTCGAAGAGTGTGGTAACGCTCCGATCAGGACGGATCTGGGTGACCAGATGATTGCGGTTGAAGACGTAGACATTGTCCTTTCCATCGACGCTGATGCCATACGGGTTCGGAATACCTGAACGCGTGAATTCGCTTACCTGGCCTTCCTGGGATATCTGCAACAAGCGGCCTGGAACGCCTACCAGCAACTCGCCGTGGGAGTTGATCGCAATCCCCCCAACGGTGCCGCCGAGATCGGGAACGAGAACCTCACTATGGCCGTCTGGGGCAAAGCGCTCCAAACGCACCACATTGTGTCCATCGAGCGCAGGAACGTAGATATTGCCTAGATCGTCAATCGCCATGCCGTCGCCAAACCTGTAGCCGCTAGCCAGCGTCGTCGCCACACCGTCGGGACCGACGCGCATCAGCGTCCCGAAGTACGTCGTCAGGATGAGATTTCCGGAGCGGTCTGCGGCAAACCCTTGTGGGCGGTAGCTGGATGCTGTTGGCCGCAACAGGCCCGTTTCGACACGAGAGATCGAACTGAAGTCGGAGCCGCTTACCGAAAGGTGCAGACCGACTTGGTCGGCACCGGGCTTAACGACGGACTTGTCGCCCGTCAACAGCCCTTGCGCGAGCGAACCCACGTGGAACGTAGTCGAAATTTCTCCAGCCAATCCCTCGCGACTCAGGTGCGCCGAGTAGTCGCCGGGGGCGGTCGGGATCCACTCACCGAGATCGAGTTTCTGAGAATCACCGCCGGCAGACAGCTCCGGCACATCGACACTGACCTGATGGACCACCGTTCCAGGAACTGGCGGTACGGTTGGCTCGCGGATGACCAACTCAAACAGCGATCCCGAGGAACTGGTAGCCGCCGCAATTGCGACTCGGTCAACAGCCGTTGCGACGACACCAAATAGATTGGCGCCACCGACAAGCCCAGAGCTGCCAACGCTACTGACAACCCCATCGTCTGCAACGCGATATACCTGTCCTTGGTCGCCAACGATCGTAAGTGCTCCGCCTCCGGGCCATTCGGTCACGCCGCGGGGATTGCTCATCCCGCCCGCCCGGTACCGGACGACGCCAGCCTGCCATTCGACAAGCGTGCCGTTTGCACGGTTGACGATGTCGATGCTGCCACCGGAGCGCTCGATGAGGCCCTCGGGCGCCGCCAGACCGGCCGCGAATCCCTGCCACTTCTGGCCGTCCCAGCGTACGACTTGGCCGGACGATCCCGTGGAGCCGAACACGCCGGCCGGGGTCGCCCGAATCCCCGTCACAGGCAACGCGTCGGGCAGGCTGCTGACGAACCCGCGAGGGTCAACGATGCTGGTCGAACCCGGACGCGACACCCACAATTGCCCAGCCGCATCAAAATCCAGCCATCCCGGCGACGAAATTGTCGCAAAGGGTGCCGGGTTTGCGATCGACTCGACAATGGATTCGAACTTGACGAGATTTCCGGAAACGGTTCCCGCCGCATAGAGGTGCCCGAGCGCATCGAAGGCGAGTCCGGTGACGCCATCGATGCCGGCAAATCGTTCGGCGACAGCGTAGTCACTCGTCAATAGGGTGACTTGGGAGCGAGCGAAATCCGCCACAGCCAAACCTCCCAACGGACGAACTGCCAGCGACGCAACGGGCACGCCTACATTGCCCGCAATAACGCCTTCCAGGCTGGCTTGGTCTTCCAACGTATTTCCGTTCCATCGCATCAGCTGCTTGGCATAGAGCGCATACAACGATCCGCCCGGACCCGCCGACAGGGCCGAAATATGCGTGCGTTCGTCGCGCTTGACCGGATAGGTGCCTTGCGACGCTGCCAAGCTGTACAGTCGGCTACCGTCCGAGAACCAATACTGAGTCCCGTCCCAAACCACCTCTTTGGGGAGTCCGAAGCCAGACCAACGGGCAATCTCCCGACCCTGCGCATCAAAACTCACAACGTCTTGCGCAGCCGAAAAGGTCAGATGCGCGTTCATCTGAGAATCCACCGTCGCTCCGCTCGGCTTCACCCCCTCCAGCAACACCGAAAGGGCGCCATTGAGCGGGTCGATAGACATGAGCTTCGACGTATGGGTCCAGACCAGCGGCCTGCCGTCGGAAGTCACCCCCAGGCCATTCGGATAATCCCAATCAGGCGCCTGGTACGGATTCGACAGGGTCTCGACTTGCCCGACTGCAGACACCCGCACAATGGAGCCGTCTGTCAATAGGACGAACGTGGTGCCGTCGACGGTGCCGACCATCATTCTCGGGCGCGCCGGCAACGACGCATGTTCAACGATCTGCCCGCTCGGCGTTCGCTTGAGGATGGCCTGGGCAAAGTAATCGGCGTAGTAGAGATTGCCTTCCTGATCGACCGAGATACCGTAGTCAAAACTCGGCAGCCGTCCCAAATAGGTGGAGCTACCGTCGTAGGCGATTCGATACAACTCCCTCGAGAAACCTTGTACGACATACACTGCCCCGCCCGCGGGATCCGGGGCGATCGAATTGGCGCCACCGATCAAGCCGCCATGGAAGACTCGCGGACCACCAGCCTCGATGATCGTCAACCCGTTGGTGTTGGCTACGACGACGTTCCCGTCAGGATCTGTCACGATCTTGGTCGGAGAGTCGAACAAGGTCGATACAGTTTCGAGCCGCGTACCGTCGGCATCGAAGCGTGAGAGCGCATGCGCGCCGTACTCGGCGACCACAAATTCCCCATCGGCTCCGACTGCAATACCCATTGGCTGGCTGAGCCCCGAGCTCAACAGTGTGGTACCACTCGAATTTGTGCGCGTTACGGACGAAGATCCGTAATTGGTTATCAGCACGCTCGAATCAGATGGGTCAATCGCCAGACCACGAGGATTGACGAGCCCCGTTGTCAGCACGGATACCTCTCCACTGCCGTCAACCCTGCGTAGCGTGCCATCGTCGTTGGCGATATAGAGATTTCCGGCGGAGTCGTATTGCATCGCCCGTGGCCGGTTTGCGATGCTCCGCGCAAAAACGGAGATCTGCCCACCCAGATCGATTCGGCGAATGGAATTGTCGCCCTGGCAACTAACGAACAAATCCCCATTTGGCGCGACACTCAGATCGGCTGGAGCAGGCAGCCCCTCCGCCAGCACGGTGGCGTTGCCCCCGCTGTCAACTCGAGAGATCGTACCGTCTCCGTTGTTGGCGACCAGAAGACTTCCGTCGCCGCCGAGAGTCACGCCCATGGGCCGCGCCAGACCGCTGGCAAAAGGCTCGATTCCGCCGTCGGAAGTCACGCGACTAATCGTGCCATCCGCGTTGTTGGCGACGTACAGGTTACCGCTGGCATCGGCAACCAGACCCATCGGAAAGGACAGCCCATTGGCCCAGAGCACGGTTTCCGAGCCGGCCAGATCTCGCCGAACGAGCCTATCTTCGGAGTCAAAGCGCCCACTCAGCAACAAACGGCCCTGCCCATCCAAGGCAATGCCGGTGACCGCATCCAACGAGGAGATTCGGATCAGCTCCGGCGTCTGCTGCGAAGGCACGCGCCACACCACACCGGTGTTCGCATTTGAAACCCAGAAAGCGCCAGCCGAGTCCATCACCAAGTCCGAGAGCCGGGGAACGTCCGGCAGTACCGACGGGATCCGGGCGACGACTGATATTTGCCCGTCCGGCGCAATCCGGAAGATGCGTCCGTCCCCGGAACGATTCGACACAACGTACAAATTGCCGCCGGAATCCCGCTCCATGCCTCTTATCTGAGTGAGGTCCGCGGATGATGCGAGATGAATTGCTTCGGTGCGGATCTTCGACGAGACCCGAGGATCAGGATGCTCGACGACGACCGACAAATCCATCTTGCCGTCGGCGATCCCGACGTTGCCCAAATTCGCGAGCTGCCCGCGGAAGGCGATTGGCAGCTCAGTGCCGGCCTGGGTGAGCGGCGGATCAGCCGTCAGTCCGCCACCAAGGACTGCCAGCGAGTCGATCGCAAATGTCGCCTGCCCCTCGGCCAGCGCGCGACCAAGAACGTCGTGCGCCCGGACCAGCACCGTGTATTCGCCAGCGGCTTGGTTGAGCAGAAGCTGTTCGAGCGGAACGGTGATGGTTTCGCCCGCGGCGAGCGAAAACGGGAGGTTCGGCGGAAACTGCCCCAGGTCGTGCGTATTGGCCTTCATCTCCATGACAACGCTGTTCGATGCATCCATCACCAGCGCGTCGATGACGACATCTGCAGATTGATCCGTAGTATTGCGCACCGCCACATCGATCTGCAGCATGTCGGTTGGAAGATAGCTTGCCTGACGCGACAGCACCGAATCGAGAGCAATTCCGATCGCCTGGGCCGGTGTCAGTGCCAGATCGATTACGGCCGCCCCAGGCGATCCGAGCGCAACGTGCTGCGACATCGCAAAAAAGCCGTCGGCGCTCGCCACGACGTCGAATTCGGATGCTGCAATTCCGGCGATCGCGTAGCTACCATCGGCCCCAGTAGACACGCTGCGCCCCATCACCGAAACACTGGCGCCGGCAATCGGAAGACCCGTGTGAACGTCTGTGACACGACCGGACAATTCGGTCGCAACATCGGCCACCTGCAGAGCGATCCTGCCGACGTCATTGACACCGCTAGCCAGCACGATGGGCTCGACCATGTCGCGGTAGCCTGTGGCCGACGCCGCGAGCTGAGACAAACCGCTGCCAATATTGGCGAACGCGAAATGGCCATCGGGACCAGACTGCACGTCGGTGCCGTTGAGGCTAATCGTTGCGCCGGCAATGACCGCGCCAGCATGGGCGTCTGTCACGATGCCAGTGAGGCTGGTGGTCGGTGGCGCCACGGCGTAGAACGTAGGCGAGAATTCATACGTCTGCCCGGCCACGAAGGCAATCGGAACCGACACGACCTGGGGGTAGCCGGACGCGGTGACTGAGATAGTCGCGGTAGTGGGCTCGACCCCGGAAAGCACATAGTGGCCGCTGGTATCGGTCAGAGTCGACAGGCTGCCAACCGCCACGGTCGCGCCCGAGTAAGGACCGCCCAATGAGTTATGCACCACCCCCTTGACCGTCGCCGTTAGCCCGGCCTTCACAACATTGATCTGACCCAGGTTCGTCAATTGCCCGGCCGCCAGGTTCACCACGGCCGCGAATCCAGAGAAGCCGAGCTTGTCGATACGCAGCGTATAGCTGCCGGCAGCGATGCCAGACAGCGCGAAATTGCCGTCCGCCTGGGTATTGGTCGAAACTCCGGGCAGTTCATCCAAGCGAACGAGTGCTCCGGCCACGGGCGCACCGGAGGAACCGTCCAGCACCACGCCAGCAAGCCCGGCAGTAGTGGAAACCGGTGGCGGATTGCTGAGGTTCCACAACGCCCGCAAGGCCAGCGCCGTGATGAAGGGGTCGGACTGCCAACTCCCGTCCGCGCCTTGGGCCGCAACCAAGGCCGTGGCGAGCGGCTGCAGCACCGCAAGGTCGCTGGTCTGGGTGGTCAGGGCGAGCAGCGCAGCGGCATCGTCCAGCGGGTTGCCGAAGGAATCCCCGCTGCGAGCGGCGAGCAGCCAGTCGCGCGCGGGTACGGTGATCGACGCGACGGCGTGCTCGGTATTCCAGACCTGGGCGCCCTGGAGCACCCACGAGGTGACGTAGATCTTCGACTGCTCATGGACGCCCCACGCCGCATCCGAACTCATGGCACTGGTCAGGAAGCTCAGTGCACGAGCGACCTCGTCGGGATGGGATTCGAAGGCCTGCTGCTGCTTGAGCGCGGCCAACGCGAGCGCGGTATCCAGCGCATTGCTGGAATAGCCAGGACTCCCACCGAAGCCACCGTCGTCGTTCTGCGCGCCGAGCACATCGGCGAGCTGTGCTGTGGCACCGACCGAGCGCGCGCCGGCGACAATCGCTTCACGCGCCGACGCTTCGGTCGAGCCGTCGTCACCAGCGTCGACGACCTGGGCCAAGGCGGGCGGCAGCGTCGCAAGCGAGACCAGGGTCTGCGCGACCTCCGCGCGCACCTGGTAATCGTACGCAACAGACGTCGCTTCGCCGGCAACGGTCCCGTCGGGGCGAACCTGCGATTGCAGCCAACCCAGACCGAGTTCGATCTCGCTGGTCTGGGCGGACACGCTGCCGGAGACGGCACACAGCCAACCCAGCGCGATGCCGCACAGTAGCCCCCGCTTCCGAAGTCGCAGCACCCAGCCGAGCAGCCGTTCGTCCAAGGTCATCGCCACTGTACACATCGTCCAAGCCTTTGCGAGTCATGGCCTGGAAGCGCGGTGCTCGAAGCACAAGGCTTCCTCAGCCGATCGATCGACGCGTGCCCAGTTTCGTCATATGCATTCGGACACCCGATGCCATGACGGAAACGCTGTAAGAACCCGCGTGCTCACGTCATCGCAGCCGCGGATTCTCTCGTTGACATTTTCATATGTAAATAGATATTTCAGGCAAGAAGGAACTATTTCACACGACCAGACACACAATTCAACTTATTGAATAATCGAAATTTATATTGATGGAATGACAACATTGACATGGATCAATGTCCAGCACTTCGTCATTCCATACGCACTCTTCACGCGTG
>JBNLCM010000127.1:0-21341 GCA_050303815.1 Rhodocyclaceae bacterium | reverse complement strand
CCCCCCCCGCGGCCTGGTAGGGAATGGTCGGGCGAAGGCGCTCGAGATTCAGGGACTCGCTCATGCCGGGCTCCTCGCGAGGCGGCCATGGCCGTAGATGCGCGGCCGCAGGAAGCGATCGATGATCGGGACGCAGGCGTTCATGAGCAGGACCGCGAAGGCGAATCCTTCGGGGAAGCCGGCGAAAGTCCGGATGATCCAGGTCAGGAAGCCGATGCCCAGGCCATACACGATGCGTCCGGCCGCGGTGGCTGGCGAGGTGACCAAGTCGGTCGCAATGAAGAAGGCGCCGAGGAGCGCCGCCCCCGCCGTCACGTGATGCTGGGCCGACAGGTAGTGGGCCGGATCCAGGGCATGTGCGATGGCCGCGGGCAGGGTGATGCCGGCCAGCACGGCCGCGGGGATGTGCCAGGTGATGATGCGCTTCAGGAGCAGGAAGGCGCCGCCCGCGAGGATCAGCCAGCTCCCCGTCTCGCCGAGGCTGCCCGCGTGGCGACCGATGCCATCGGCCAGACCGCCGCCCAGGGCGGGCACGCTGACCAGCAGGTCAAGGCCCCGGGAGGCCTCGGTCTTGACGTGCCCGAGCAGGGTTGCGCTGGTCAGCGCGTCGGGCACCGCGGCGCCGAACAGGACCTGTTCTAGGGCCTCGAGCGCGCCCAGCCCCACGCCTGACCCCATGGGGGTCGGGCTGACCCACTGGGTCATCTCGAGCGGGAAGGACACGAGCAGGGCGGCGCGTGCCACCATGGCCGGGTTGAACGGGTTCTGGCCGAGGCCGCCGTAGGCGTGCTTCGCCACAGCGATGGCGAGGAAGCTGCCCAGGACGGCGATCCACCAGGGGGCCCACGGCGGCAGCGTGAGCGCGAGGAGCCAGCCGGCCAGTGCGGCGGAGCCGTCGAGCAGCGAGGCCGGGCCACCGCGCCTGGCCAGATTGAGGCAGACCAGTTCGAACAGCAGTGCGCTGCCCACGGTCAGGAGCCAGATCCACACGGCTGTCCAGCCGAACAGGTAGAAGCCCCACAGGGTGAGGGGCGCCAGGGCGAGCATGACCGAGGTCATGACGCCCCGGATGCTCTTGCCCCCATGGGCATGGGGGGCGTGGGTCACCGGGTTCATGCCGTCACCTCCTGGCCGCCGGTCGCGGCGCTCTGGGCAGCGGCCTCGGCGGCCTTCCGCTTGGCGGCTTCGCGCTCAGCCTTGCGTCGCGCGGCTGCTTCCTTCTTTTCCTGGGCTTCGCGTTCCAGGCGCTCGTTGCGTGCAACCGTCAGCTTCTTGACGGCTTCGTTCTTCAGGCGCGAGCGCTCTGCGGCCGCCAGCGAACCCTTGGCATAGCTGAAGTAGTGGGACAGGGGGATGTGTGCCGGACAGGTGTAGGCACAGGTGCCACAGCCGATGCAGTCCTTGAGGCCGATGTCCACCGCCGTATCCGCCTTGCCGGCACGAATCCGCGCCGCCATCTCCATCGGCATCAGGCCGATCGGGCACACGTCGACACAGCTGGCGCAGCGGATGCAGGCGCCGGGATCGCCGGCCGGAATCTCGTCGGCGGTCAGGGCCAGGATGCCGGAACTGCCCTTGACCACCGGCACCGCATCGCCGGGCAGGATCATGCCCATCATCGGCCCACCCATCACCAGGCGGGCAAGCGTCTCCTTGAGTCCGCCGCAATAGGCGAGCACCTCCGACACCGGGGTGCCGATGGCAACCCGGAGGTTGGTCGGGCGCTGCACCGCACCGCCGCTGACGGTGACGACCCGCGCCATCAGCGGCTCGCCGGTCTTCAGCGCGTGGCTGATCGCGGCGGCGGTGCCCACGTTGTGGACCACCACGCCGATCTCCGCCGACAGTCCCCCGGCGGGCACTTCCGCGCCGGTCAGGAACTCGACGAGTTGCTTTTCCGAGCCCATCGGGTAGCGGGCCGGCAGGGCGCGGACGGCAATCTCGGCGTGGGGCAGGGCAGCGAGCTGAATGGCTGCCATGGCGGCCGGCTTGTTATTCTCGATGCCGATCACGATCTGGGCGGCGCCCAGCGCCCGCGCCATCAGGCGGGCACCCTCGATGACCTGGGCTGCCTGCTCGCGCATGACCCGATCGTCGCAGGTCAGGTAGGGTTCGCACTCGCCGCCGTTCAGCAGCAGCGTGTGGATCGGATTGCGCTTGCCGAGCGAGAGCTTCACCGCGGCCGGAAAGGTCGCGCCGCCCAGTCCCACCACGCCGGCGGCGGCGACCCGGCGACCGATCTCGTCGCCGGGCAGGCTCATCGGATCGTCGCACGGGGTGAAGTCGACCGACGCATCGAGGCCGTCGGGCTCAAGGATCACAGCCGCCGCGGTGAGGCCCGAGGGGTGCGGCACCGGATAGTCGCCGATGTCGAGGATGCGTCCGCTGGCCGGGGCGTGCAGTGGCGCGGACACCACGCCGCCGGCCTGGGCCAGTACCTGGCCCCGCAGCACGCGATCACCCGGGGCCACGATGACCCGCCCCGGGGCGCCGATGTGCTGGGCCAGCGGGAGGACCAGCCGGTCAGCCAGTGGCATCGCCTCGATGGCGCACTCGCTGGTCAAGGTCTTGTTGCCCTGGGGATGGACGCCCCAGTTGAGCCGGATGGTGTCGAGAAAGTCCCTGAATCCCATTTTTCTTCCCCTGTCAGGCACCGGCCGGCCGAGTCCAGGTCCAGGTGCCCAGCGTGGTAGGCATCGGGACGAGGTCGAGCGCCTCGGTCGGGCAGACGTCAACGCACTTCCCGCAGCCGGTGCAGGCTTCGCGCATGACGGAGTGGATCTGTTTCATGGCGCCGTGGATTGCATCGGTCGGGCAGGCCTTGAAGCACTTGGTGCAACCGATGCAGATCTCCTCGCGCACGGTGGCGAGCTGGGGCACGGGCTCAGCCATGTCGCCCAGATCGGCGCTGACGCCGAGCTTGTCGGCGAGTGCCTGGGCGAGGGCAGGACCACCGGGCGGGCAGAGGGTGACGGGCGCGCTGCCGTCGGCGAGGGCCTGAGCGGCGCCGGCGCAGCCCGGAAAGCCGCACTGTCCGCACTGGCTGCCCGGCAGCAGGGCCTCCAGCTCGGCGACGATCTCGCTCGGTTCGACGTGAAAGCGCTTCGCCGCCACGCCCAGGATGAGGCCGAGTGCCGTGGCGATCAGGGTCAGGCTGGCTACCGCGAGAAGCATGGCTGTCCTCCGTTCGTCAGTTCAGGCTGAGCCCGGAAAAGCCCATGAAGGCCATCGACAACAGGCCCGCGCTGACCAGCGCGATGGGGGCACCGGAAAAGGCGGCTGGCACCGTCGCCAGTTCAAGACGCTCGCGAATGCCCGCGAACATCACCATGACGAGCGTGAAGCCCGCGGCGGAACCCAGGCCGTAGAAGATCGACTTGAGGAAGCCCGCACCCTCCTGGACGTTGAGCAGTGCGACGCCAAGCACGGCGCAGTTGGTCGTGATCAGGGGCAGGTAGATGCCAAGGACCTGATAGAGCTCGGGGCTGCTTTTCTTGATGGCGAGCTCGACGAACTGCACCGCGGCGGCGATCACCATGATGAAACTGACGATGCGCAGGTAGCCGAGGCCGAAGGGGGCCAGCAGCCAGTGCTCCAGCATCCAGCTGGCGGCCGAGGCCAGGGTCAGCACGAAGGTGGTTGCGAGGCCCATGCCGATCGCGGCGTCGAGCTTGCGGGATACGCCAAGGAAGGGGCACAGGCCGAGAAACTTGACCAGCACCACGTTATTCACCAGGGCGGTCGAAACCAGCAGGAGAAGCAGTTCTGTCATGGCCGTGGAAGGATGTTGGGGTGTCGCGCTGACACGCGCAGGGAGCGTGCCAAGGCGGGGGATCTCCTCGCGCGGCATGCGGGGAACCGGCCGGGAAGCCCCGTCGCTGTTGGGTCCATGGGGAATCCGCAGGGCGGGCGAGGGCCGCTTCCGGTCGCGGCCCGGCTGTGGCAAACGACACTGGCCGAGAACCCTTTGTTGCGTTTGCGACAGCTCGCGACACGGTCGCCGTCGGATCGCTGTGCGATGCACTCCCATGGTGCGTGATTGGGGGGCGGATGCCGTTGGCGCGGCTGACTGGCGCACTCGCGGAGGGTCGGCAATTCGCCGGAGTCCGCGCCCGGCAAGGCGCTTGGGGGCGGCTCGGCAGGCGCGGGCGTCGTGAGGCAAGTTTCTTGCTTGGTGCGTTGCAATATCGATGTGGACGCCACGCGCCGGCGACCGGACTAGGAGGGTCCGCTTGAATGGAGAATTCGAGTTGCTGTAGTTCCGGCAAGCCCTGCCAGACGCTCGAGCAGGTCATGGAGCGCCTCGGCGATTACTCGCCCGAACGGGTGACGGAAGTCATCGAGAGCATCCTGAAGAGTGGCCACGGCCTGCCGCCCCGGGTCTTCGTCGAGACGACCGACCAGTCATCGGTCGCGATCTCGATCACGGACGCCCACGCCAACATCCTCTATGCGAACCAGGCCTTCCAGAAGGTCACCGGCTACTCGCCCGAGGACGTGATCGGCCGCAACGAGTCGCTGCTTTCGTATCGCACCACGCCCCGCGAGGTGTATGCGCGGATGTGGACCCATCTGAACGAGCATCGGCCCTGGACGGGCCGGCTGATCAACCGCCGCAAGGATGGCAGCCGGTATCTGGCCGAGCTGACGATCTCGCCGATCCTCGACGACAACGGCGAGAACATTTACTTCGTCGGCATCCACCGCGACGTGACCGAAGTGCACCAGCTTCAGCAGCAGGTGGTGAGCCAGAAGGCGCTGATCGAAACCACCATCAACCTCGCTCCGGTGGCGACGGTCGTGCTGGACGGCGGCCTGAAGGTGCTGCTCGACAACCTCGAGTACAAGAAGCTGCATAGCCTGTTTCATGGCAAGGAGCCAGCCAGGGTCGTCCTGAGTTCGCTGTTCGGACGGGACAACGGCGTCCCGGACGTCCCACCAGGCGGCTTCGTCGAGCAGGAGTTCGTGGTCGAGCGTGGCGGTGGGCCGGTGCGCTGGTTCTCCTGTTCGGGCACCTGGTTCGACGAGAACGACCCCAGTGCCGACAGTTTCTTCGAACCGCGCCTGCGCAGCTACCTGCTGCTCGTGATGGAGGACATCACGGCCCACAAGCGGCGCGCGGAGGAACAGCGCATCAGCGCGCTGCGCACCCTCCTGGCGGAGGGCGAGCTGAACCAGAGCCTGCGCGAGACGATCAATGGCGCGATCTACCAGCTCCAGGGGCCGGTGAACATGATCGAGGCCGCGCTCAACATGCTGACCCGGCGCGGATCGAAGGATCCGGCGGCGCTGGTGGGCGTCCTGCGCGAGGCCCATCGTGCCGGAGAGGACGCGCTGGCCCGCCTGCAGTCGAGCCTGCCGAGCGAGCCGCAGGAATCGACGGCCCCCCTGAATCTGAACGAGATCCTGCGCGACGTGCTGTCAGTGTCGACCGCCTCGCTGCTGGCCGCCGGCGTGGCGGTCGAGTGGCGACCGGCCTCGGTGCTGCCCGCCGTGCCGGGGCGCGCCACGGCCCTGCGCACGATGTTCAAGCAGCTGATCGACAATGCGTTGGCCGCCATGGTGCGGGCCCGGTCTTCCGAGCGCGACCTGCGCGTGATCACCGAGGCGTCCGCCGACGGGGTCCGGGTGCTGATCGAAGACACCGGGCCGGGCATTCCCGAGGAACTGCGCCACAAGGTGTTCGAGCCCTTCTTCACCACCGCACGGCCCGCCGGTCGCAACGCCGGCATGGGCCTGGCGCTGGTGCAGGAGGTCGTCACCCGGCACTGCGGTTCGGTGCGGATCGATCCGGCCTACGAAGAGGGATGCCGCTTCGAGGTCTTCTTCTCGGCGAACCCGAGGGAGATGGCATGATGATGAGCGGCAGGGGACCCGTCATCAGCGAAGGCGCGCGCATCCGCGACCTCGAGCGGGCGCTCGACACGGTGTATGAGGTGGGGCGGGTGCTGTCGCGTTCGCTCGACCTTCGCGACACGCTGGGCGGCATGCTGCTGGCCATGCAGGAAGGCGGGTTGTACAGCGGCATGGTGTCGCTGATCGATCCGGAAACGGAGGACCTGGTGGTGGACGTGGCGCTTGGCCTCGAAGCCCGCCGTCCGGTCCGCTACCGGCCGGGCGAGGGCATCGTCGGTCGCGTCATGGAAACGGGCCGGGAGGTGGTGGTGCCGGTGGTCGAGGACGATCCGGACTTCCTCAACCGGACCGGCCTCTTCGACCCGGGCGGCGCCTTCATCGCGCAGCCGGTGCGCGTCGCCGGCGACCTCGTCGGGGTGCTTGCCTGCCAGCCCGAGGCGTGCAGCCTGTCGGGACTGGAAGAGCGCGCCCACCTCGTCCGTATGATCGCCCACCTCGTCGGCCAGACCGTGCAACTGGCCTGGCAGGTCCGCAACGAGAAGGCCGACCTCGAGGAGGAGCGCGACGGACTGCGCCGCGCGGTGCGCAACCAGTATGGCTTCGACAACATCGTCGGGCACTCGGCGCGCATGCAGCGGGTCTTCGAGCAGGTGCGCCAGGTGGGCAAGTGGAACACCACGGTGCTGATCCGAGGTGAGACGGGCACCGGCAAGGAACTGATCGCCCACGCGATCCACTACAACTCGCCGCGCGCCGACGGCCCCTTCGTCAAGCTGAACTGCGCGGCGCTGCCCGAGAACCTGCTCGAGTCCGAACTGTTCGGCCACGAGAAGGGCGCCTTCACGGGCGCCGTATCGGCCCGCAAGGGGCGCTTCGAGCAGGCCGATGGCGGCTCGCTCTTCCTCGACGAGATCGGCGAGGTCTCGGCGGCCTTCCAGGCCAAGCTGCTGCGTGTGCTCCAGGAGGGCGAGCTGGAGCGGGTGGGGGGCAGCCGCACGATCAAGGTGGACGTGCGTCTGGTGGCGGCGACCCACCGCGACCTGGAGCGGGCGGTAGAGGAGGGCGACTTCCGCGAGGATCTGTATTACCGCCTGAACGTCATGCCGATCAACCTGCCGCCGCTGCGCGATCGCATCGAGGACCTGCCCGAGATCGCGTGCTTCCTGGTGGAGAAGATCGGACGGCAGCAGGGGCGGCGGCTCACCATCGAAGAGGACGCGTTGCGCGTCCTGACGCACCACGACTGGCCTGGCAACGTGCGCGAGCTCGAGAACTGCCTGGAGCGGGCGGCAGTGATGAGCGCCGAGGGGGTGATCGGCCGCGACGATGTGCTCGAACTCGGCCTGGAAGAGAAGATTTCGGAGATGCGCGGCACCAGCGTCGTACGCTCGAGCGTGCGTTTCGATGACCCCAACCTGGACGAACGCGAGCGGGTCATCGCTGCGCTCGAGCAGGCGGGCTGGGTCCAGGCCAAGGCGGCCCGGCTGCTGAACATGACACCGCGCCAGATTGCCTACCGGATCCAGACCCTGAACATCAAGGTCCGCCAGTTCTAAGGCGGCGCGCGAGGCCCACCGCCGCCCCGGCGGGGGGCGGCCGAGACGCGTCCGCTCAGTGCTCGCGCTTGGTCCCGTCGATCATCGCGCGGACGAGATTGTCCTTCAGGTGGGCACTCTCGTAGATGGCCGCCGCGACATGGACCGCCACGGCGGCCAGCGCGAGTTCTGCCAGCGATGCGTGACTCGCCTCGCCGAGCGCGCTCCCCCAGCCCGCGTCGGTGGTCAGCCACCAGCCGGTGCCACCGATAAGGGCGACGATCGCGAGCAGAAACAGGATCATCACGGCCGCGGCGGGATTGTGGCCCAGATAGCGGGGTTCCTTACGGCGCACCAGACGCTTGAGGTAGTCCCACAGGACACCGGGTGACGGCACAAAGTCGGCGAAGCGGGCGTGGCGGGAGCCGACGAAACCCCACAGCAGCCGGAAGGCGACCAAGGCCACCGTGCCGTAGCCGGCCCACTGGTGCAGCTGCCCGGCATCGTCGGCGCTCAGCCAGGCGGCAGCAAAGCAGCCCACCAGACTCCAGTGGAAGAGTCGCTGGGGCAGATCCCACACCTTGACCCGCTTCGTCGAAGTCACGCCGGCAGGCCTCAGCTGACCTTGCGGCGCACTTCGGCGCCATCGACCGGGTTGTAGTAGATCTCGACCCGGGCGCCACGCTTGTCGTGTCCATAGATCTCGTAGCAGTTGCCTTTGGTGACCTTGAACTGCTTGATGGAATAGCCGGCGTCCAGGATGCGCTGCTGCATCTCTTCGGGCTTCAGCCAGGCGGCACGCGGCGCGTCGGTACAGGTCGGGCCGGCGATCGCGGCGGTGGTGGTCAGGGTCGCCGCAGCGGCGAGCAGGATCTGGCGGGTCAGGGTCATGATGGGTTCCTCAGTGGGCGTCGATGATAGGTTGCGACGGCGGCCAGATTGGGCGGGCCGGATTAAGCGGTACTTAACGGACCGGCTGCCCTGGTATCCGGATGTAAATGGCGCATTCGGACGGTCGCTGTCGCCTTTGTGACTGTCGGATGTCCCACAAAATGGCTGCGTCGGGGCCTGTAAAGAGATTGCAAGATATTGAATAGAAAGGATTGATGCGGTACGGCACGGCGCTTGCGGAGGATGGGCAAGACCCCAGCGAGGACGTGCCCCATGGAACTCCCAGTGATCGGACAGGAAGCCGCCCAGTCGAGCGGCGGTGGCTGCAGCGCCAGCTCCTGTGGCTCCAGCAATGACCAGCTCTCGCACCTGCCGGACGCGATCCGGGCCAAGGTGCAGGACCACCCCTGTTACTCGGAAGATGCCCACCACTACTTCGCCCGCATGCATGTGGCGGTGGCGCCGGCCTGCAACATCCAGTGCCATTACTGCAACCGCAAGTACGACTGTTCGAACGAGTCGCGCCCGGGCGTGGTGTCGGAACTGCTGACGCCGGACCAGGCGGTCATGAAGACCAAGGCGGTGGCTGCGACGATCCCGCAGATGACGGTGCTCGGCATCGCGGGCCCGGGGGACCCCCTTGCCAACCCGGAGCGGACCTTCGAGACCTTCCGCCGTCTGTCCGAAGAGGCGCCCGACATCAAGCTCTGCGTGTCCACCAACTGTCTCGCCTTGCCCGAGTCGGTCGAGGAGCTGTCCCGCCACAACATCGACCACGTGACGATCACGATCAACTGCCTCGATCCAGAGATCGGCGCCAAGATCTATCCGTGGGTGTTCTGGAAGAACAAGCGCATCTTTGGCGTCGAGGGTGCCCGGATCCTGATCGAGCAGCAGCAGAAGGGGCTCGAGATGCTGACCGCGCGGGGCATCCTGGTGAAGGTGAACTCGGTGATGATCCCGGGCGTCAACGACCAGCATCTCAAGGAGGTGTCCAAGGTCGTCAAGGCCAAGGGGGCGTTCCTGCACAACGTCATGCCGCTGATCGCCGAGGCCGAGCACGGCACCTTCTATGGCCTGATGGAGCAGCGGGGCCCGACCGCGGAAGAGCTTCAGGACCTGCAGGACGCCTGTTCCGGCGACATGAACATGATGCGCCACTGCCGCCAGTGCCGGGCCGACGCGGTCGGTCTGCTCGGCGAGGATCGTGGCGAAGAGTTCACCCTCGACAAGATCGCCGAGATGAACATCGACTACGACAAGGCGATGGAGATGCGCGCAGCGGTACATGAGGGCATCACCGCCGAACTGAATGCCAAGCGGGCCGAAAAGGCGCAGGCCGCCAGCGTGGCGCCGGAGAAGGCCAAGCGCGGACTGCGCCCGGTCAAGATCGCCGTCGCAACGGCTGGCCACGGGGTGATCAACCAGCACTTCGGCCACGCCAAGGAGTTTCTGGTCTACGAGGCGTCCGAGGAGGGCGTGCGCTTCCTCTCGCACCGCAAGACGGATCTCTACTGCTCCGGCGACGAGACCTGTGGCGACGGTGAGTCGGTGCTGGCCCGCACGATCAAGGCCCTGTCGGACTGCGAGGTGGTCTTGTGCTCGAAGATCGGTTTCGAGCCCTGGGGCCTCCTTGAGGCGGCCGGCATCATGCCGAATGGCGAGCACGCGATGGAGCCCATTGAGGAAGCCTGTGCGGCCGTCTTCGAGGAGATGGCGGCGGCCGGCAAGCTCGAGCCGAAGGACGACGGCGCGGCCTGCGCTGCCTGACCGGGGCGGGGCTCGCCCCGCCCAGAACACCCCGGCGGCTGCACCGGCCGCCGATACGACACGCCAAGGAGCCACAAATGGCACTCGAGATCGTCGAATCCTGTGTGAACTGCTGGGCCTGCGAACCCCTGTGCCCCAACCAGGCCATCGTCGAGGCGAAGCCGCACTTCAAGATCATCGCCGACCGCTGCACCGAGTGCATCGGCGACCACGACGACGCCCAGTGTGCGAGCATCTGCCCCATCGAAGGGGCGATCCTCGACGAATACGGCGAACCGGTGAACCCGCCGGGTTCGCTCACGGGCATCCCGATGGAGCTGGCCCTGACGCTGATCGAGAAGGCCCGGATCGCAGAGGCCAAGGCCGGCGGGGCGCCATGACCCGGCTCTACTTCTGGGAGAAGCCCGGCTGTGCGGGCAACGCCAAGCAGAAGGCGTTGCTGCGCCAGGCGGGCCATCGCCTGCTCGTTCGCAACCTGCTCGACGAAGCCTGGACCGCGCCGCGCCTGCTCGATTTCCTGGGCGGATTGCCGGTGGCCGAGTGGTTCAATCTTGCCGCGCCGCGCGTGAAGTCCGGCGAGATCGACCCCGCCCGGCTGGGACGCGACGAGGCTCTGGTGCTGCTGCTGGCCGAGCCCCTGCTGATCCGGCGACCGTTGATGGAGCGCGAGGATGGCGCTCGCATGGTTGGCTTCGACAGTGCCCGCGTGGCGGCCTGGGTCGGCTTGGCCGACGATGCGCCCAAGCTTGGCGAGGGCTGCGCTGCCGCCGCCGAACCGTGTCCCGTCGAGGAGGCCTGATATGAGCCATCCCGCCGTCGTCCAGCCGGGCAGGCCGGTGGAACTGGCCGATGGCGTGCATTGGATCGGTGCGCTCGATCCCCAGATGCGCCGCTTCGACATCATCCTCAACACCGCCAACGGAACCAGCTACAACGCCTACGCGGTCCGGGGCAGCGCCGGCGTGGCGGTGATCGACACCGTCAAGATCGAGTTCGCCGACGAGTTCTTCGCCCGTCTGGAGCAGGTCGCTCGCTACGACGAGATCCGGGTGATCGTGCTCAACCACCTGGAGCCGGATCACTCGGGCGCCCTGCCGGAGTTGATGCGCCGGGCGCCGAATGCGGAGCTGGTGCTGTCCAACCGGGCGCCGGCCATCCTGCGGGCCCTGGTGCGCGAGCTGGGGACGGAACCCGAGTTCATCCCGGTCGGTGACGGCGACCGCTTCGATCTGGGCGACCGGCAGCTGTCCTTCGTCAACACGCCTTACCTGCACTGGCCGGACACCCAATGCACCTGGCTCGAGGACCAGGGCATGCTGTTCTCCGGCGACGTGTTCGGTTGCCACTTCTGCGACGATCGGCTGTGGAACGACACGGTCGGCGACTTCCGATTCTCGTTCGACTACTACTACCACCACATCATGCGGCCGTTCCGGGCCCATGTGCTCGAGGCCCTCGACAAGCTCGAGCCGCTGGCCCCACGCACGATCCTGCCGGCCCATGGCCCGATCCTGCGACAGGATCCCTGCCGCTACATGGCGCGTTACCGCCGCCTGGCCACGCCCGAGCTGGCCGCCCGTAGCGACGAGAAGACCCTGCTGGTCTTCTATGCCTCGGCCTATGGCAACACGGCACGGATGGCACGGGCCGTGGCCGAGGGTGCCGAGGAGATCGCCCACCTGAGGGTGTCCCTGTATGACCTGCAGATGAGCGACGTCGGCCAGTTTGTGGACCTGATCGAAGAGGCCGACGGCCTGGCCTTCGGCTCGCCCACCCTCAATGCCGATGCGGTCAAGCCCGTCTGGGAGCTGCTGTCGTCGCTGACGCGGGTGTCGGTGAAGGGCAAGTTCGGCGCCGCATTCGGCTCCTACGGGTGGAGTGGCGAGGCGGTCGGGCTGGTCGAGGACCGCTTGCGCGGCCTGAAGATGCGGGTGCCCGTGAAGGGCCTGAAGGTCAAGCTCAATCCCACCGAGGAAGACCTCGAACACTGCCGCGAGCTGGGCCGACTGCTGGGTGCCCACCTCACCGGAACGGCGCGCAAGCGCGTCATCGACATGGCCGAGCTGGCCTGAGTCAGACCCCTCATTGCGGAGATTTCACCATGCCCAAAGCGAGCGTCACCTTCGAGGACATCGACGTCACCGTCACCGTACCGGCGGGCACCCGGCTGATCGAGGTCTCGGAGAAGGTCGGGGCCGGCATCACCTACGGTTGCCGCGAAGGCGAGTGCGGGACCTGCATGATGAAGATCGTCTCCGGTTCCGAGAACCTGGCCCAGCCCTCGGTCCTGGAGCACCAGATCCTGTCCGACAACCTGGCGCCACGTTCGACGCGCCTGGCCTGTCAGGCGCAGGTCCTGGGCGGCGAGATCGTCGTTCGCCCGGGCTGATTTTCAACCACCACGCGTTACCGCGGAGTTTCGTCATGCCAAACATCACCTTTACCAGCCCCGAACACCGGGACAAGACCGTCTATGCCCCCGCAGGCAGCCACAAGGAGACCATCCTGAAGGTTGCCAAGGACCATCACGTACCGATCGAGTTCTCCTGCGAGGACGGCGAGTGCGGCACCTGTCTGATCAAGGTCACGGTCATCGACCAGCACAAGAAGAAGCACGCCGGCCATCTGACCCCCAAGGAGCGCACCGTGCTCAAGGAGCTGAAGAAGGTCACCCAGGACGACCTCGACCGCATGGACGTGGACGATCTCGCACCGGATTACCGCCTGGCCTGCCAGTGCATCGTCCGGGACGAGGACATCCTCGTCGAGTACGGCACGGGCGACCTGTCCTGATCCGACCCGGCCAGGGCGGCGCCAGCCGTCCCGGCCGGCCACCGACCCGACCGGAGATCCCGACATGGCGGACCTGAGCGTACAGACGAGCATTCGAAGCCGATCCGATGCGCCACGCACGGCGATGGTCGCGCACCTGATGTCGCGTGCCAGCGGGCTCGCGAACGACGCGACGCTGGCCTCCCTGCTGGCGGGCTGGACGCTGGGGCGTGGCTGCCTCCCGGCCGACCTGGGCCTCGGCCGGGAGGGCTTCGCCCAGTGCGTTGCCGAACATTTTCCTGACCTGGCGTGGCGACTGCCCCAACGGGATGATCCGGCGGCCGCGGCGGCCCGTGAGCGCGCCCTCGAGATGGACGACCTGATCCGCCTCCTGCAGGACCACGCGGACCTCGAGGTCAAGGGCTCGCTGGATATGGCCGTGATCGTCGCCTTCGGCTGCCTCGGCAGCGACCACCTCTGGCAGGACCTGGGACTGGCCTCGCGCGGCGAACTCGGCGATCTGATGCGCCGTAATTTTCCCGCCCTGGCGGCCCGCAACGATCGGGACATGAAATGGAAGAAGTTCCTCTATCGCCAGCTGTGCGAGCTCGAGGGCTTGATCATCTGCCGCTCGCCCAGCTGCGACGCCTGCAGCGAGTTCGATGATTGCTTCGGTCCCGAGCGCTGACGCGGCGCCCATTGCCGGTCACGCGGTTCCGGGGACCGAAGCGCGTGCGGTTGGCGCCTACCTCGGGCTGGCCATCGGTGATGCCCTCGGCGCGACCGTCGAGTTCATGACGCCCAGCGAGATCGCGCTGGCCTATCGTCGACAGGGTGGGTGCCACCGGGAGATCGTCGGCGGGGGCTGGCTGCGCCTGCGCAAGGGGCAGGTGACGGACGATACGACGATGGCCCTGGCCCTGGGCAAGGCCATCCTCGATTCGGGTGGCCACGTGGACGCCGAGGCCTGCGCGCGCGCCTTCGATGACTGGATGCGCGCTCGGCCGGTGGATATCGGGAACACCGTCCGGCGCGGCATCCTGCACTTTCGCAATACGGGCGCCGTCCAAGTGCCCGAGTCCCAGGATGCCGGCAACGGAGCCGCCATGCGCTGCCTGCCGGTGGCCCTCGTGCTCGCCGGCGCCGAGCCGGCCCGCCTCGATGCGGCGGCCCTGTTGCAGGCGCGCGTCACCCACCACAATGCGCTGTCCGATGCGGTGGTCTGCGCCCTGGTGCGGATGGTCTCCGCGCTGGTGTGCGGCGCCGGTCCCGACGCGCTGGTGGCGGTCGCGGCCGGCCTCGCCGAGCGCCATCCGCTGCTGCAGTTCCGCGGGCGAGCGTGCAGCAACCCGAGCGGCTACGTCGTCGATACCTACCGCGCCGTGATGCAGGCCGTCATCGACACGGACGGCTTCGAGCCATGCCTGGTCGATATCGTCAATCGTGGCGGCGATGCCGACACGACCGGTGCGATCGCCGGGATGCTCGCGGGCGCCCTCTATGGTGCGGACGCTCTTCCGGCGCGCTGGCTGGCCGCCCTCGATCCCGCGGTTCACTCCGCTTGCCTGTCCCAGGCCCGTCGCCTGCTGGCCTTCGCGCCCGTCGAGCGCTTCGACCTGCCGCGCCATTAGGACTATCCGACATGGTCAGCGTTGGCGTGAGGGCTATCCTCTGAAGCTGACGGCGACGCAGGCGGACGATGATGGAATCACGCATACGGAAGGGGTGCCAGGCCGATCTCGACGCCATGCGCGAACAGATCGCGGCCGCGCTGCATCCGGCCGTCGTCGTGCCGGGCTACGACGAGATCGCCCACGCCGAAACCGAGCAGATCGTGGCCTCGGTCGAGTCGGCTTTTCGCCAGGCGGTGTCGGATCCCCGACAGGTCGTCCTCGTCGCGGAGCAGGACGGACGGGCCTGTGGCTTCCTGATCCTTGACGGCGCGGACGCGCTCGCCGAACTGCGCTGGATCGTGATGTTGCCGGGGCATCTGGGCACGGGCGAGGCCCGGCGGCTGCTGGAAGCGGGCCTGTCACGGCTGGGCCAGGGGCGGTCGGTCGGGCTCGTCGTCACCGTGTACAACGAGCGTGCGATCCGCTTCTTCCGCCAATTCGGCTTCCGGTCCGTGGCGGGCGGCGCCAGCGCTGGCCGGGTCTTGCGCATGCGGCGCGCCGCCGTCCTGCGCGCGGCGGGCTGACGCACACCGCAGCGGCGTCAGCTGCCCGGCGCCTTGCGGGTGGCCTTCAGATGGGCTGCCAGGGCGGCATCCATCGTCGCCAGGTGGTTGACGAACCAGGCGGCGAGGCCGTCTTCGAGAAAGGCGCGTGCCATGGCAGGCCGCCCCCGCTGCACGGCAAGCGAGAACCGGCGCAGATCCGCCAGCAGTCGTCCGTGTTCGGCGACATGTTCCGTGAGGGACGGACAGGCCGATTCCCGCATCGCCGCCTCCTCCCCGGCGAAATGCTGCTCGGTGTGCCTGACCAGCGCCTCCAGGCGCTCGGCGAACAGGCTGGTGGGGCAATCCTCCAGGCTCCGGGCGAGCGCCAGGAATTCCCGGTGCACCCTGTCCATGTCCTCGACGCCCACGCCGTGGCGGGCGTCGTCCCATTCGAATTGATTCATCGCGGATTCCCGACAGTTCGCCTACGCTGGCGAGTGTGAGGCGCGAATGTCGCACATTTCGTGCCGGCGGGCACGCGGCGGCCGATGGTCATGGATCACTTGCATGCCTGGGGCATATCGCGGATGCTGGCGGTCACGTCGGTGCGACGGCGCGGCCGGCGAGCGGCTAGCCTGCTCGGTGTCTCGTCCGCGTGCGATAACGCACGTGCTGTCGCATCCGGGGTCGCCGCGCGTGCGGGCTGCCGCGGGCAGGCGGCGGGAGGCGTCGTAGAATGATGGGTCTGCGGCACACGGGTACCGCACAATGGAATCGTCGATGAAGCACCGTCCGCGGTCCGGAAGCGAAAGCCCGGACCACGAAAACACCCTGCGCGCCGTCCTGGTCGGCCTCGGCCTGTTCATCGGCCTTGGCCTGTTCGCCATGGCGCTCCTCGTGCGCTGGGAGGCTGCGCAGCTCGAGGCCCGAAAGGCCGAGGCGACGGAACTGGCCCATGCCCACCTGCGCCTCTTCAGCGAACGTCTCAACGGCAGCCTGGCTGCGTCCCGTGTGTTGGCGGAACTGGTGCGCCAGGGGGAGGGCCGGATCGACGATTTCCCGCGGGTGTCCGCTTCCCTGCTGGCGCACTTTCCGGGTGTCGCGGCGCTGCAACTGGCGCCGAATGGCGTGGTCAGCGAGATCAGCCCGTTGAAGGGCAACGAAGGAGAGATCGGACGCGACCTGCTGCGAGGTGAGCGTGCCGAGCGCGAGGCGCGCAATGCCGTGCGGGATCGTCGCCTGACGGTTGCCGGGCCCTTCCCGCTGGCCGGTGGCGGGCAGTACGTGGTCGGGCGCCTGCCGGTCTTCCTGGTGGCCAGTCAGGGCGCGGGCGAATCGCTCTGGGGTCTGGTGTCCGTCTACCTGCGCTTTCCTTCGCTGCTGAAGGGCACGGGAGTCGACCGGATTCCCGAGCGCGATTACGAGTACGCCCTGTGGACGCGCAGTGCGGACGGCCGCGGCGTGACGCTGATCGCCGCGTCGGCCGATCGGCTGCCGCCGGACCCGGTCGAGGTTGGCCTGCCGGTGCCCAACGGCCAATGGACCTTCAGCCTCTCGCCGCGGGGCGGGTGGGAAGACGCCGGCGCGCTCTGGCGCCTGCGCGCGGCGGGACTCGCGCTGTGCCTGGTGCTGTCCTACCTGCTCCAACGGATGCTGATGAAGCCGCTCTTCCTGCGCGCCGAGGTCGAGCGTCGAACCCGCGCCCTGCGGGAGAGCGAGGAGCGCTTCCGGACCGTGGTGCGGAGCATTCCCGACCTGGTGTGGCTGAAGGACCCGGAGGGGCGCTACCTGGGCTGCAACCGCCGCTTCGAGAAGTTCTTCGGCGCGCCGGTGGGCGAGCTGGTCGGCAAGACGGACGAGGACTTTGCCGACACCCAGTTCATCGACGCGAGCCGCATCAGTGACCGGGAGGTGCTTGAGCGGCGGACCCCGTCGATCTCCGAGCAGTGGATCACCTTCGCCAACGACGGGCATTGCGAACTCGTCCAGACCGTGCGCACCCCGATGTTTTCGGGCAACGGCAAGCTGATTGGCGTGCTCTGCGTCGCCCGCGACATCACCGACCTGCACGAGATGACCGAAGGCTACAAGCGCAGCGAGGCACGCCTCAACGCGGCGCAGCGGGTCGCGCGGATCGGCAGCTGGGAACGCAACCTGGACACTGGCGAGATCTACTGGTCGGACGAGATCTTCCGGATGTTCGAGCTCGAGCGCGAGGCGATCGACCCGCACTACGACGTGTTCATGGAGACAATCCACCCGGATGACCGGGAGTGGGTCAATAGCGTGTATCGGGAAGCCCAGCGCCAGGGCAAGCCGCTGCAGGTGCAGATGCGCCTGCAGACGCGCAGCGGGCGCATCCGCCACGTCGAGATGCGGGCCGAGATGCCCGAGGACGAACATGGCCACCAGGGACACGTTGTCGGCACCTTGCAGGACATCTCGATCCGGGTCGAAGCGCAGGAGAAGATTCGCGCCCAGCAGGCGATGGCCCGGGCGATGCTGGCCGCCATGCCGGTGGGCGTCGCGATCACCGACGCCGAGGGGCGCCTGCGGGAGTTCAATGCGGCCGCGGTGGACCTCCTGCAGGTGCGACCGCTGGAGATGGCCGGCAAGCGTCTGTCGGAGCTGGGCCTAGTGATAAGCGACAGCCGGGGAGGTGCGCTGAGGGCCGACGAGTTGCCCGATGCGCGGGCCCTCGCCGAACAGGCGCCGGTGTCGCCGATGGAGCTTCAGGTGACCCTGCGCGAGGCCACCGTCGAGCTCGAGATGAGCGCGGTGCCGGTGGCCGGCGAGGACATGGGTGTCGTGATCGCGATGGTGAGCCTCGCGGCGCGGCGCGAGGCCGAGGCCTCGACGCGCGAGAACGCCGAGCGGATCGAGGGGTTGAACCGCCGCTTCTCGATTGCCGCGGCGGCGGCCGGCATCGGCGTCTGGGAGTACGAGCTGGCGGCACAGTGCTTCCGCTGGGACGAGGCCATGTTCCGCCTGCATGGGGTCGCCAGCGATCGCTTCGACGGCTCCCTGGCAGGCTGGCTCGAATGCATCGCCACGCAGGACCGGGCGCGGATGGCCATGGCGCTGGAGCGGGCGCGTAGTGGCGATGAAGACATGGAGGTGGATTTTCGGGTGATCCGGCGCGGCGGCGATACCCACTACCTGCGCGCGTGCGCGCGCGTCGTGCGGGACGCAACCGGTGGCGTGAAGAGTCTGTCGGGCGTGTGTCTCGACATGACGACGCTGAAGCGCAGTGAGCAGATCCTGATCCAGGAACGCCGGCGCTACCGGGACCTGGTCGACTCCACCGACGGGCTGGTCTGGGAAGCCGACGCCCGCAGCGGACAGTTCACCTATGTCAGCCGCCACGCCGAGCGCCTGCTCGGCTATCCGATCGAACGCTGGTACGACCACGAGTTCTGGAAGCTCCACATCCATCCGGACGACCGCAAATGGGTGCTCAATTACGTTGCCGGCATGGCCGAGCGGACGGAAGGCTACGAGTTCGAATACCGGATGCTGGCCAGCGACGGGCGCACCGTGTGGCTGCGGGACATCGTGACGGTGGTGCTCGAGGCGGGCGAGCCCCGCTGGCTGCGCGGGGTGATGATCGATATCTCGGGTGCCCGCGAGACCGCGGACGCGCTGCGGCGGAGCGAGGAACAGCTGAGCCTGGCCATCGAGGGGGCAGGGCTCGGGCTGTGGGACTGGGACATCGTCAGCGGACGGCTCGACCTGGGCGGCTCCGGTATCGCGATGCTCGGCTACGACAACGACGAGGTGAGCCCGCACTACGACAGCTGGGAGGAGCTGATCCATCCCGACGACCGCGACGCGGTGCGCAGCTACCTCGTCGAGCACCTCAAGGGGCGTAGCGAGCGCTTCGACTGCGAGTACCGGATGCGCCACAAGGAGGCCGGGCGCTGGGTCTGGGTCCATGGCCTGGGGCAGGTGATCCATTTCGACCAGGACGGCGTGCCCCTGCGGGCGGCGGGCATCCAGCTCGACGTCACCGAGCGGCGACGCGCCGAAGAACAGGCGAGCGAAGCGCAGCGCGAGATCGCGCGCCTGTCGTCGCGCAACGAGCTGTTGCTCACGTCGGCGGGGGAGGGCATCTTCGGCGCCGATACCGAAGGGCTGTGCATGTTCATCAATCCCATGGCCCTCGATCTGCTGGGGCTGGTCGAGTCCGACGCGCTTCACCAGCCGGTGTCCAGCATGTTCGAGCATCGGCACGAGGCGGGCTCCGGCTGCGAGGATGGCGCCTGTCCGATCCTGCTCACGCTCGCCGACGGCAAGCGGCGGCAGGTCGAGGACACGATCGAGCGACGAGACGGCAGCAGCATCGCGGTGCGCATGACGGTGACCGAGATGCGCGAGGGGGCGGAGCGCATCGGGGTGGAGGTGGTGTTCCAGGACATCTCCGCCCGCCGCGCGATGGAGCGCGAGCTGGAGCGGCTGGCGACGACCGACCCGCTGACCGGGGTGACCAACCGGCGCCAGTTCATCGAGCGCTGCGAGCAGGAGCTGGTCCGCCAGAAGCGCTTCGAGGATCCGGTCAGCCTGCTGATGCTCGACGTGGACCACTTCAAGCGGGTCAACGATACCTACGGCCACGCGGTGGGCGACGAGGTCCTGAAGCACCTGTGCCATCTGGCCGCCCGCGAGTTGCGTCGGACCGACGTCTTTGCCCGGCTGGGTGGCGAGGAGTTCGCATTCCTGCTCACGGGCAGTGACCTCGATGGCGCGATGGACTTCGCGAGCCGCTTCCGTGCGCTGGTCGAGTCGCACCCGGCCCTGACCGACGCCGGGGAGGTGCCCCTGACGATCAGCGTGGGGACCGCGCAGGCCAGGCGGCAGGACCGCAGCGCGGATGACCTGCTGCGGCGTGCCGATGCGGCCCTCTACCGGGCCAAGCAGGGTGGACGCAACCAGGTGGTGTCGCAAACGCCACAATAGGGCCGGTGGCGGTCAAGCGGTTCGGCTCAGCGCAGCGGCTCGACCGCGTAGAGGCCACCGATCACGATGTATTCATCCTCGCCCTGGAGCCGGCCCGGGAAGATGCCGCTGTGGCAGAACACCTTGCCGACCGGCACGTCGACCCGCAGGACCCGGTCGCCGAACTCGCCGGCGCGTTCCCGGCTGCTGCTGAACGACCCGACGCTGTTCATCAGCCAGACCTCCCGCTCGCCCTGGGCGGACAGCCGCTCGTAGGCATCCCCTCGGTTGACGCCCCGGTAGAGGGTCAGGTGCGCCAGCGCCGCGGCCCGGCCGAATTCGTACTGGGTATAGGCATAGACGAGGTCCAGCTGGGCCTCCAGCGCCGATGTGCCATACAGGCCGCGTGCCCGATCCTCCTCGTAGCGCAACCAGGCCGCGTCGCCCGGTACGCGCAGGGGCTCGCGGTGGTGGCGCGGCAAGAGCCCGAAACGGGATTCCACCCAGCCCTTGAGCACGGCCGCCTCGCGTCCGCCCGCGTCGAAGTGCCATCCGCGCAGCACGCGTAGCCAGGTGGCACGGCTGCGATCGAGCTGGGCCCCGGCGGTGAGGCCCATCTCCTCGGGGCGGTCGAGGCGGAAGTGAACCGTCAGGTAGTCCTCGAAGCGCCGCGCGCGCGCGGCGAGTGCCTCGATGCGGGCGAGGGCGGAGAACAGGTCGGCATGCAGTTCCGCCACACCGTCGAGGGCGAGGGGGCAGGGGGAGTGCTGGAAAGAGAGCCCACCCAGGATGTCCGCCGGCAGGTTGCAGCGGTTGATGGGCAGGCGGGCGGCACGGGGCAGGCGCGGATTGTCGCTAGCCCTACAAAGGCCAGGGTCTTTGTCGGAAGCCGAACTGGTTTGCGAGGCCACTGGCTTTTTCAAAAGCGCAAAGAAAACAACAGGTTATATAAATTGTCTGGCCGTGGCACGGGCGTTGCGATATGGCAGGCGGGACGCAAGTTTTCCCTCCATTAAACGCATGACCCAAGGAGAAATGACCATGGCTCTTCGTCAATGTGCCATCTACGGCAAGGGCGGGATCGGCAAGTCTACCACCACCCAGAACCTGGTCGCCGCGCTGGCCGAGGCTGGCAAGAAAGTGATGATCGTCGGCTGCGATCCGAAAGCCGACTCGACCCGACTGATCCTCCACAGCAAGGCCCAGACCACGGTCATGCACCTGGCTGCCGAGGCGGGTTCGGTTGAAGACCTGGAACTGGACGACGTGCTCTCCGTCGGCTACGGCGGTGTCAAGTGCGTCGAGTCCGGTGGCCCGGAGCCCGGCGTTGGCTGTGCCGGTCGTGGCGTCATCACCGCGATCAACTTCCTCGAGGAAGAGGGTGCCTACGACGAGGACCTGGATTTCGTCTTCTACGACGTCCT
>JBNLCM010000126.1:0-71287 GCA_050303815.1 Rhodocyclaceae bacterium | reverse complement strand
TCACCACAACCGTCGATTTGGAAGCTATCTAAGTTCCAGTTGGCGTTGTGGCCAACTTGATGCAGCAATGTGACACTCATGCACACTCCTCCAGTGCTTTCCGTAACTCGGATCGCAAGAGTGAAATCGTTCGGTACCTCTTGAACGGCTCCTTCTCCATCATCCTGGCGATAATATTTGAAAAAGAGGTCGACGCTACTCCAATACTTTGCAAGGTTGGGGGCGTTCGGGTCAGGATGTTATTCAGAACAGCGTGTGTGTTCGTTGGGCCATCATCGACGTATGGATTCCTGCCTGCTAGTAGCTCATAACAAATCGTCGCAAGAGCAAACAAGTCTGTCTTAAACGAAATGGCAGACTTGTCGTAGTTGGCTTGTTCGGGGCTGGCATAGTTCGGCGTCATTGGTCCCCAGAAATGCGTCACCGTTACGCCCTTCGCCCCAGTTTCCCTCAATATTCCGAGATCGATAATGACTGGCTTTCCTGTTGGTCGAATCAAGATATTGTCGGGCTTTAGATCGCGGTGTACGAGTCTTCGCTCATGCTCCCAAAGCAGACTGGCGCCATCAATTAGATCCAGGAGAAGGCCTATGGCCGCCGGTTCGCTACAGAATTGTTGCTGACATTGACTAAGAGGAGTGGATTCTACATATTCCTCAATGCTAACAAACAACCTCTCCGGAAGCTTTTCTTCTGTTTCGGGGTCTTCGGTGAAGACATCGCTCCAATGCAGGCGTGGGAAGAAGGTCGAACTTAATCCATTGAGCACATCAATTTCCATCTGCATGTATGCGATGGTGGCGGCGTCAATGCCAGAGCAGATCTTCATTACTACTGACCCCCAACCGGACCACAGTGGCTCACCCTCCGTTGCCAAACCTGCGGCTGAAAAGTGACAGTAATAAACAACTCGCTGGCCGGACTCCTTTGCAACACCGTCGATAATCAGATCAGGGAAGATGTGGCCGAGGGTCGCCCTGAGTTCAGCGTTGTCGGAAGGCAATTAGAGCAACCCCATAAAGATCTAACCTCGGGCTCTGGCGGTCATTCAATGTCGCATCCCAGAGACATGTTTTCGAGAGCATACACGATGTGTCGAGCGATTGCCGCAGTGTGCGGGAAGACAGCAGATGGGGTCAGGCCTTGCAAAATTGCGCGAGAGGAATCGCACCAGCGACAGGTATCCGGCGCCATTCAGGGCGGTCGCGATGGAGGCTCCAAAGGTTCGCTTCGGCTAAAGAGCAACCGCAACGGACTGGCGTGCCCCCTCGAACATCCGAGTCTCGCAACCTCCCGCATGGAGCTGCCCCGGTTGGCCGTTCGTGTCACTCGTTTGTCCCACTAGTTCCCACCGGCTGCCGCCCGCCGCTCCGTGAGCGCTGCCAGCTCCGACTGCGCCGCTTCGGGCAGAGCAAACCCCTCGCACCAGTCCACAAATCGACCCTTGCAGCGTGTCGACTCGGCGGCCGAGGCCTCGACGGAGCGGCTGAAATACGTGGTCGCGCTGTCGGTAAAGCCGAGCGCCAGGGCCGCGCGGCCTAGATAGTAGTAGGTCAGGTCCATCTGATATCCGGCATCGACGATCTGGGTGGCGAGCTGCCGCCACTGCCCGGCGTCGTGCAGTTTCTTCCAGCCCCCGCCGCGCAGCGAGTAGCCGAGCGCGCACGGTCCCGCGCACGTGAGCACGACTTCACCCTTTGTAAATCGATCGTATTCAGGCGTGTTGAGCATCAGAGGCCCGCCTTTTGCAGCATCTGCCGAGAGCTGCGACAAGGCGCCCGCCGAATCGCCCGTGAGGATACCGCTCGCAAGGTCGTAGGTCGGACGCGGTCCGGGGGCTTCGTAGAACGCACGCACGAGGGGTACGCGGGCCTGCAAGTCCTCGATCCGCTTCACCGATGCCGGGTGAGTGCTGGTGAAATC
This sequence comes from Rhodocyclaceae bacterium, assembly GCA_050303815.1. GTDB lineage: Bacteria > Pseudomonadota > Gammaproteobacteria > Burkholderiales > Rhodocyclaceae > Cognatazoarcus. The sequence goes on along the minus strand of JBNLCM010000126.1, from coordinate 69,364 downwards.
GGCGCGCGAGTGGTTGCCGCTCTTGTCCATCATCTTTTGCCACAGGCTTGCCGCCGCGTTCGGGTCGTAGCCGGCGCGCGCAGCGAGTTCCAGGCCGATGTGATCCGCCTCGGTCTCGGCGGCACGACTGTTTGGCAGTGTAACGATCAGGGATGCCGCCAAAACCCCGGTGTCTTGACGGACTGCCCGGTCACGCGAGTTCGATCCCAAGGCCGCGAATACGGCTACCCCGAGCTGTGCAGCCATGCGCACCGACATCTTCTCGGCGGAATGGTTGGCCAATGCGTGCCCGATCTCGTGCCCCATGACCTGTGCGAGTTCGTCGTCCGTGGGCTCGATCTTCTCGATCAGACCCGTATAGACCGCCATCTTTCCGCCCGCCATGCAGAACGCGTTGATCACGTCGGGATCGTCGATGATCTTCACTCTCCAGGCCCAGCTTTGAGTCTCGGGCCGGTAACGGATCGCCTGGGCGACAAGATTCCCGGTGATTCGGTCGACGCGCTGCTGCAGTTCGGGGTCGTCGTTGAGCTTTCCCTTGTCATCGAGCTGGCTGATCATCGAGTCATAGGCGAGCGCCGACTGGCTGATCGCCGATTGCTCCGACACCAGCATGAGCTGTGAGCGTCCTGTTACCGTGTTGGTCGCGCAACCCGACACGAATATAAGGACCAGCAGTGCCAGCACAGTACGTAGCGCCATGATTCCATCCCGATATCAAGCGGTGAGAGCGCACCAGGTTGCTTCTTGCCGGGTGATTCTTGGGGGCACCCCAAAGCATGCATTTGCGGTATGTCAAACGCCGCCCCCCACGCCCGTGACGCGTATCACACCGGGACGAAATGCGCGCTCGGTGCGACACCGCCGCGTCGCTGCCACCCATCCAGCGCAAGCCGGGCGACAGCAAAGGCCGGGCTACTCCCATAGGCCGCGAGTCAGGCTCGTGAGTGGAGGCGGCCGTTCGGCGGGCCGCTTGCGGCTAGTCCGCAAGCACGGTTGCTGGACGGCAATTGGCTCAAGCCTCTTCATTGGTATGGCGATATCATCTGATCCGCCACAGGATCTGGATACGGTCGGCTCCGAAGGCGGCATCTATCAACCGATACATGAGGCGGTCGGGATTCAAGATGGCGAAACGAAGAACGCGCCGCCGGCGCGACCCAGGGCTCTTGTCGTTGGCGTTGGAGCGCGACTGGACGTTTGCGGCGTCGGTCGCGGCGGGCAATCTGGTGCTCGGCTACGTTGTGCTGCCGATCGCACTGGGAGGCAATCCCCTTACCGGGACTCTCGTGGCAATGCTGAAGCCGGTGACGGCCGTGCTGGCCGCGGTGTTCGGGGCGATTGCGGTGTGGAAGGCGTACCGGGCAGGGGGGCGCTCGTCCGTTATCGACCTAGGGCCGGGGCTTGGAACGGAGCCTACTATTGGCGGTGGCGGCTACGACACGACCGCAATTGCGGACGAAATGCCATGGCGGCCGACTGCGGAGGCCGACAAGCCAACCGAGTGGTCGGCGAACGTCCTGGCGCAGGTGGAGTGGAAGCGCCTCGAGGACCTGTGCTGCGCCTTCTACCGTGAAAAGGGTATTGCCGCGGAGACGACCGTGCTCGGTGCGGACGGCGGCGTGGACATTCGCTTGTTCCAGGACGAGGCTCGGCCGGCCAGAACGACGACGGTGGTCCAGTGCAAGGCCCACAACAAACCCATCGGCGTGAAGCCGATTCGTGAATTGCGGGGCGTGATGGCGCATGAGGGGGCGGAGAAGGGCATCTTCATGGCGCCCAGCGGCTATACGGAGGATGCGCGTGCCTTCGCCGAGTCGAACCGGATCACGCTGCTGGACGGCAAGTTGTTTCTCGCGATGATCCAGCGCTTGCCGGAGGCGAGCCGGAACAGGCTTCTCGATCTGGCGACCGAGGGCGACTGGACGACGCCGACCTGCCCGAGTTGCGGCGAGCGGATGGTGGCGAGGGATGGCTCGAAGGGGGCCTTCTGGGGTTGCCCGACGTATCCGCGCTGTCGTGGAAAGTTGCCGATGCGTGGCAAGGCCGCAATCTCGTAGCGCCGGGGCCTTCGACCCTGGCGGGTCGTTCCATGAGTGGATCGGTCGGGGGCGCGATCAGCGTTTCGCCGTTGGAAGACGGGCGGGCCGCACTAATGCGGGTCCATTGACGGCAGCAAACAATCCCTCCGATCGGCCGTCGAACAGTACGCGTTGGCGGCAGGCCTTTCGCCGTTGCGCCCGCACCCGGCGTCGTGGCGCCCCCGGGGCGTGTACCGGCCGGCGATTGGCGTCGCCGAACCGTAATGCCCGCGGGGGCTTGAGGACGCCCGCCAGGTGGGCGCACACTCGCGCTGGCCCGATGCACCACATCCGACAAGGGGAACCCGAAATGCGTATTCCGATCACCGCCATCGCCTGCCTGTGCTTCGCCTCCGCCGCCGCCGCCGCCGGGCAAGGACTGACGATCTCGCCGTCCGATACGACGCAGTCCTTCATCGCCGCGCACAAGGGCGAGCGCGTCATGCTGCGCATGCGCAGCGGGCAGGAGTTGTCCGGCCTGGTGCGCGATTCGTCGGAGCGGCTGGTGGTGCTGGGCGAGGTCTCCGGGCGCGAGTTCTTTGACGCGGTGATTCCGGTCGACGCGGTCGAGGCGGTGCTGGTCCGCGTCCGCGATCGCTGAGCATCGCCGCCGGGCGCGGCGGTGAGATGCGTGGGGGAGGGCGCGGCAGTTCGCGTTGGTGTGGCGAAGCGATCCTGGTCGGACTTGTGATTCGCGGGGCTTTGGTGCTGCAGGCCGGGTGGAGGCGGGCGGCGATACGGAGTAGGTCTTGCTCTTTGATTGACGGGGATTGGCGGGCTGAAGCCCGCCCTACGGCCCGCCGCACGGCCCGCCCCACGGCCCGCCCCACGGACCGCCCCACGGACCGCCTTGCGGGGGCGCAACGCCACGGCCGCCTGGCTGATCGCGCTGGCGGCGGCATGCGCGGCCAGGCACGGCGAAAGGCTGCCGGGTTGTGCGCCGAGGTGCGCTTCAGGCTTCGGTGCCGGCCAAGCGGGCGAGCGCCGGCTGCGTCAGGCGGTGGAGGTAGCGTTCGAGTTGGTCGCCGGCGTCGACCCGCGATGCCGGCAATTCGACCAGCGTTCCGGCGACGTGCGGTAATCAGCGAGCGATCGCTGCGGCCAGTCCAAGGCGACGAGCGGCAGCCTGTAGCCGTTTGTCCCGAGCCCGCAGCGCTGCACCGGGAGAGAGGCGAACGGAGGCCAGAAGATGCGCGTCGACATAGCCGACCCCCAGGCCGCCCAAAGTGTTCGCCTTGATAAACGGGAGCACTTCATCATCGGTGGCGACGCTGGCCTTTGGCAGCCCTTGCAGCGCGTCGAGTACTTCGTCGTGATTTCGAAGATTGGCGAGCGCCAATTCACCGGTCGCAAACGGATGACCCAGTACTCTGCACCCGTCGAGCATTCCGACAAGTGTGTGATCGGCTTGCCGAAAGTGATCGATCCAGACCGCGCTGGTTTGCCGGTGGTACTTGGTTTATTGGCATTGAGGCCCGGACCGGCCGAAAGGCCCGGGCAATGGGGATCCATAGTAGGCCAGCGTCAGAAGAATCAGCGCGCTGCCCGTTAGCGTGGCAGGCCCCGGTGCTTCGTGCAGCGCGAGCCACACCCACAGCGGGCCGAGCACGGCCTCCAGCAGCAGAAACAGACTGACCTCCGTTGCGCTGATGTAGCGTGGCGCGATCTGCAGCAGCGTGAAGCCGATGGGCATCGAAACGGCGGCCGTCAAGGCCATCGCGCCGATTTGATAGGTTTCGGGCCGCGCTGCCGAGGCGCCCCCCAACAGCGCGAACGCGGCAGTGAAGATGCCGCCATAGATCAGCGCGGGCGCGATGTCTCGCGTACGGTGCATGCGCGCGAGATTGAAGTTGATGGCCATGAAGATGGCCGTTCCGAGCGCAAACAGGTTGCCGGTCATGCTGTTGTCGGGGCCGGGGTCGCCGGCGATGATCGCGATGCCGCCGATCGTGGCCACGATCACGATTGCGGTCTTGGCCGAAATGCGTTCTCGCAGCGCAAGCCAGCCGAGGATGGCGGCAAACACAGGTGCGGTGCTGATGATCATCATGGTCGCGGTTGCGCTGGTGCGCTGGATTGCCAGCGTGTAGCAGGTGGTGTTGATGGCGAAGCACAGCCCGCTGGCCAGGCCCAGCCAACCGAGTTCGATCAGTGCGCGCAGGCTGCGATGGTGATAGCGCAGCAGAATCACCACGCCAAAGCCGCAGGTCAGCAGGATGCCGCGCCAGAAAAGGATCGAGGCGTGATCAAGGTCGATCCAGCGCATTACCAGCACGTCGGGCGAAAGCAGGGTGACGCCGGCAATGCTCATCAGCACGCCGGTGCTAGAGGTCTTCATGGTTACCGCCTGGGGAAAGGAAAAAGGCGTCCTGAGACGCCCGTCTTGTGGCGCCGGCCGGCTTCAGCCGACGGTCGGCATGCGCTCCCATGCACGCTGATGGAGCAGTTCGCAGCCATCGGCGGTGATGACGATGTTTTCCTCATGGACCATCATCCGGCCGGGCGCGAAGCTCATCCCAGGTTCCAGCGTGAGGATCATGCCGGGGCGCAGGACGACGTCGCCGTTCGGCACGTTCGAAGGCCACTCGGTGAGCTGCATGCCGAGTCCGTGGCCCATGCGTCCGACATCGTTGCCGAGTGCGCCGGCCTTTTCGAGCACTGCCCACATCGCCCGCCAGACGTCGCCGGTGGTCGCACCCGGCGCGGCCGCGGCGAGGCCCGCCTCGGTGGAGCGATAGACCGCCTCGTACGCCTCATGGGCGTCCGCCTCGACCTGTCCGAACGCAAAATTGCGGTCGAAATCGCTGAAGTAGCCGTCGAAGTTGGCACCGGTGTCGATGATCAGGACGTCGCCCTCGGACAGGCGGCGGTCGGTCGGTCCCATGATGATGTTGTCGTATCCGCCGGGTCCGGAGGCGGAAATGAGATATGGACAGGCGTCCGCGCCAAGACGCAGCATCTCGATGTGCATGGCCTTGCAGGCCTCGCGCTCGGTCATGCCTGCTTTGAGGTGATTGCGCAGGTACTCGAAGCCGGCGGCGGTCACCTCGCAGGCGAAGCGGATCTTGGCAATCTCGGCGGCGGACTTGACGCTGCGCAGGTCGCGGACGATCAGCGACACGTCGGCGATGTCGAAGCCCGACAGCCTGCTCTGCAGGGCCGCATAGTTTGCGGCGGGCATGCGCAGATGGGTCTCGGGTCCGAGCATCGCACCAATGCGGCGGCCTCGCGAGGCGGCGGCCAGGGTGTCGGCCAGAAGCGAAATGCCGTCGTCCTCGGGCCGCGGCGAGGGCCAGCTGCGTACGTCGTCGATCCAGGTGTCGGCAAATCCCGCGACGCCGATTTCGGGCACGACCGCAATCGGCCGTCCGCTCGCCGGAACCACTAGGAACCAGGGCCGTGTGGGGCTCTCCCAGAACTGCGACTTGAAGCCGCTGAAGTAGCGAAACTCGGGCTCCGTGGTGAAGAAGACCGCGTCCAGCTTGGCGGCGGCCATGCGTTCCTGCAGCAGGGCGGTGCGCGTTTCGTACTCCACCTGCTCGAAGCTGCGCGGGGGCGCACTCGGGGCGTTGCTCATGTTTGCTCCCATGAATGGTCATTCCGGTTGGGGGACGGTGGCGGCAGGCAAATCGGCGGCGCGCTCGGTCCGCGGTGCTTGCGCACCGTGCGCCGGCGCCGGTTTACTTGAATGCCAGATCGCGCAGCAGCAGTGCAATCCCCGGGAAGTAGATCAGCAGCGCGGTCATCAGCGTCAGGATCAGGATGAACGGCAAGGTGCCTCTGATCACGTCCATATAAGGTCGATTGAAGATGGCGATCGCGGTGAAGATGTCGCAGCCGAACGGCGGGGTCGCCGAACCGACGGCCATCTGCAGCGTGACCAGCACGCCGACGAGGATCGGATCGAGTCCGACCGCGGCCACCGCGGGCATGAAGATCGGCGTCAGGATCAGCAATACCACCAGCGAGTCGACGAACATGCAGCCGACGAAGAACGACACTGCGATCACGAACAGCAGGAACTCGGGCGATGCGCTGGCCAGGTCGAGCGGCTCGAGCAGCGACTGCGGAATCTGCTCGAACGAGATGTACCAGGAAAAGGCCTGTCCGATGCCGACCAGCACGAACACCACGGCGGTGATCAGCCCGGTGCTGAGTGCCGCGTCCAGCACGTCGCGCAGCCCCAGTTCGCGGTATACAAAGCATTCCACAAAGATCGCGTACAGCACCGAGAACGATGCCGCCTCGGTCGGCGTGACGATGCCCGAGTAGATCCCGCCGACGATCAGCACAGGGAATCCGAGCGGCCACATCGCCTTGCGCACTGCCTTCAGCTTCTGCTCGAGCGTGGTTTTTTCGACCAGCGCGATGCGATCGGCCTGGCGCACGCTGTAGACGTAGCTGAACGCTGCAAACATCAGGGCCAATACGATTCCGGGCCCGATGCCGGCGATGAACAGCTCCCCGACGCTGGCATTGGCCAGAGTGCCGTACAGAATCAGCCCGATGCTGGGCGGAATCAGAAACGCAATGTCGCTGGCGTTGATGATCAGGGCGATGATGAAGCTGTCGTTGTAGCCCGCCTTTAGAAGCTTCGGCCGCATGATCTGGCCGACCGACACCACCGTGGCCTGCGTCGATCCCGACACCGAGCCGAACAGCGTGCATGCGAGACAGGTCGTGATCGGCAAGCCGCCGCGCATGTGGCCGACGAAGGCCTCGATCAGAGAGAGCAGGTTCTGCGAGGTGTGACCTCGCGTCATGATGTCCGCCGCGAGGATGAACATCGGTACCGCGATCAGCGCGTTCGGCGAGATGCCGGTCACCATCTGCTGGATGATCACGCCGGTATCGATATCCGAGAAGTGCACCAGGCCGATCAGGGCACCCACGGCCAATGGCACGATCATCGGAAAGCTGAGGAACAGCAGCACGACCATGACCGTGACCAGCGTGAAGGTGATCACATAGGGGTCGAGCTCGCCGGTGATGACGTTGGAGAGGAAATCGATCATCGAGCTCATATCGACTCTCCCAGCCCGGGCGATGCGCTCTCGATCACGTCGAACGACAGGTGGATTTCACGGTGCAGCAGGTTCATCAGGAACGCGATCAAGTACTGGATGCCGGCCAGTACGAAGCCGACCGGGATGATCGAGTAGATGATGTAGACCGGAAACTCGAGGGCCGGGCTCAGCCGGTTGATCTCCTTGAGCTCGAGCACGTAGAAATAGGCTTTGTAGGCGAAGTAGAACATCAGTGCCGAGGTCGTTGCCGAGATCAGTATGGTGATCGCCTTCTTCGCGCCGTGGCCGAGCGAATCATAGACCGCCGTCATGCGGATGTTGCGGCCCTTGCGCACCGCGTAGGCGAAGCCGATGAACGTAACCGAGACGATGAGGAACTGGTTGAGTTCTTCGGCGAAGAAGATGCTCTTGCCGAAGAAGTACCGCCCCATCGCATTGGCGGTGGAGTTGATCATGATTAGGACGATCGAGAGCGTGACGATGGCCTCCTCGATCTTCCCGGTGACCTTGCTCACTCCCTGAAGAATTCTTTTCATGGGGCGCTCCGGTGGGCCACTGCCGGAGCAGTGGCCTTGTGGAAAGGACGGGCGAGCCCGATCCGCGTCGGATTACTTGGCCTTGGCAGCGGCTGCTGCGACTTCCTCGGTCAAGCCCTTGATGATCTTTTCGGCGCCCGCGCGAGCAGCGGCCTTCTCGTCATCCTTGTAGGCGTTCTCGACGACCTGGTAGTAGGTCTCGTGCAGCTTGGTGCTCAGCTCTTCGAAGCGCTTGCGCTCGGCTTCGGTGAGCTTCACGATCTGCATGTTCGGCCGCTCCTTCATGATCTTGTCCATGTGCTCCTTGTTGATGCGGAGCTGGTACTCGTAGGCGGCCTGCTCACCTTCCTTGGTCGCCTTCATGATCATCGCCTGCTTCTCCGGCGAGAGCCCGCTGAACCACTTTTGGTTGGCCGACACGGTGCCGACGTAGACCTGCTGGCCCGGGAACATCAGGTGGGTCTGAACCTCGTGCCACTTGGCGTTGTAGATGAAGTAGATCGGGTTCACCATGCCGTCGATGGTCTTCAGCTGCAGCGAGCCATACACTTCGCCCCAGGACAGCGGCGTCGGGGTCGCGCCGAACACCTTGTAGGTCTCGACCGGAATCGTCGACGTGAAAGTGCGAATCTTCTGGTTTGCAAAATCCTCCGGCGTGCGGATGGCCTTGTTGGCGCCCCACACTTCCTCGCCTTCGGAGAACATGGTCAGCAGTTTCAGATTGACCTTCGCGAACTTGTCCGAGAGGTCGTTGTAGATCGTCGTGCTGCCGGTCAGCACCTCGCGCACGACCGGCTCGTCGGTGCCGAGCAGATAGGGCAGGCTGATGGCCTGCGCCTCGGGTACGTACGAGCCCAGGTGGCCGGTGCCGACGGAGACGAACTGGACGGTCCCCTTCGAGGTGAGTTCGACGATGTCGTTTTCGGTGCCGAGCTGGCCGTAGTAATAGATACGGACCTTGATGTCGCCTTTGGACTCCTTCTTGATCACTTCGGCAAATTTTTGCGCGAAGGCGTCCTGAACATCGGTCTTGTCCTCCTCGGAGGCAAATTTCCAGGTTTCGGCCTGCACGCCGAATGCCATGCCGATGCCGATGAGTGCTGCGATGAGTTTTTTCATGGTGTGTCTCCTTCAGTGCGGGGGTGCGTGGTAATGCGTTGATGAGTGCTAGCGCAGTTGCTGGCGGACCAGTTCGACCCAGTAGCGCGCGCCTTTCTCGAGGATTCGGTCGTTGAAGTCGTATTTCGGGTTGTGCAATGCGCAGCCACCGACCGATTCGGTACCGTTTCCGAGTAGCCCGTAGCAGCCCGGCTTGACGCGCAGCATGCTCGAGAAATCCTCGGAAATCGTGAATGGGTCGCACGCGCCGTTCACCATGTCGGCGCCCAGCGCCGCTTCGGCGGCATGGATCGCGTGCCGGGTCTCGGCTTCGCTATTGACCGTCGGATAGAACGTGTTGACGAATTCGAAGCGATGCTTGGCGCCGGCCGACTCGCAGATGCCGGCGACGATTCGCGCCATGCTGGCCTCGATCCGCGCAAGCGCGGCTTCACTGAAACAACGGCAATCTCCCTTGATCGTCACCTGGGACGGGATCACGTTGACGGTGCCGTTGGTGATGAACTCGGTCGCCGAGACCACCGCAGTCTCGTGAATCGCGCTGAGCTTTCGCGAGACGATGGTTTGCAGCGCGAGAATGATTTGCGCGCCGATCACCAGCGGATCGACGCCGGTGTGCGGCATTGCCGCGTGACCGCCGATACCGTCGATGACGATCTCGAAGCTGCTCTCGCTGGCCATCAGCGAGCCGGGGCGGATCGTGAAGCTCCCTTCGGGCAGGCCGGGCAGGTTGTGCAGGCCATACACCGCATCCATCGGGAAGCGCTCGAACAGCCCGTCGTCGATCATCGCCTGCGCGCCCTTGCCGTGCTCTTCGTCGGGCTGAAAGATGAAATGCACGGTGCCGTTGAAGTCGCGCCGGGCGGCCAACTCGCAGGCAGCGCCCATCAGCATCGCGGAGTGGCCGTCATGGCCGCAGGCATGCATCCGCCCCTCATGCCGGGAGCGGTGAGGGAATTCGTTCTGCTCGCGGATGTGCAGTGCATCCATGTCGGCGCGAAGACCGATGCTGGCCTGGCCGTCGCCGCAGCGCAGCGTGGCCACTAGCCCGCTCTTGCCGATGCCGCGCACGACCTCCAGACCGAAGCTTTCCAGCTTGGAGGCGATGAAAGCGGCCGTCTCGTCGACGTCGAAAGCACATTCCGGGAACTGGTGGATGTGGCGACGCCATTCGGTCATCTGGGCCGCCAGGTGTGGCTGCGTAAGGCTCATCGTTCTGGTTCCGTTTGAGGGGTGCCGGGCGGTTAGTTTGCGCTCGAGGACGAACTCGGGATGGCGGCGGTGTGCTTCATCAGGGTTCCGAAACCGGCCACCGGCTTGGCATGGCCCGCCAGACGCAGGCTGTGCCAAGCCAGTGCCTGGTTGCTGCTTACCACGGGCTTTCCGAGTCGGGCTTCGATCTGGTCGATCACGCCCGCCACGCGCAGCGCCGTGCAGGACACGAAGAGCAGGTCGGCGGACGGGTCGCAGCACTCGACTGCGGCCTCGACGATGTCTTGTGGATCGATGTAGGTCATCGCGGTGTCATCCTCGAAGCCGAAGCCGGCGATGTTCAACACCTCGTAGCCCTTGCCTGAAAACAGCGCTGCAACTTCCTGGTTTACCGCAGTGGTATAGGGGGTGAGCATCGAGATGCGGCGCGCCGCCAGCCTCTCGAATGCGTTCAAAGCGGCGCTCACCGGATTGCTCACGGCCACTCCGGGGCGCGCTTTCCGGACCAGTTCGGCGATGCGGTCGATGCCGATCGCTACGGTGCCCGAGGTGCAGGCATAGATCACCACGTCAAGCTTCGTGCCGGGCAGGATCGAGTCGGCCGCGGCGCTGATGCCTGGCGCCATGGAGCGCAGGTTTTCGATCGTCAGCGGATTGACGTTGCGCACGCGGCTGGTGAAGATCTCGACGTCCGACGGCAGGATGCGGCGCAAGTCCTGCTCGATGTTGAAGTCCGTCGCCAGCGAGATGACGCCTATCCGGCCTCCCGGCGCGAGGCGTTCGAGAGGGCGCCGGTGGACCACTTCTTCGTATCTCGTCATTTGTCTCTTCCTTGTTTTCCGTAGCGACCCGTGTTGTCCGGATCTGATTGGATTGGCGACTCGAAAGCCCGTCGCGGTTGGTATAAGTTACGCTACGCGAACGAAGCGATCCGTCGAATTCAGTGTTTTCGTTGCGTGAAATCCGCTGATTTCGGTCTGTTGTTGACGAAATTCCGCGCGACCGGCGTGTCGGATTTGAAGACGAGCATTCAGCCTCGAATGGCCGCCCGAGGGGCGGTCCGGGAGCGGGTTTTCTAAGGAGACGATTCATGGGGAATCACAATCCGGCGTCGCTGGACAGTTTCGACCGAAGCATTCTGGAGATCGTCCAGGTTGCCGGTCGCACCACGACCGAGGAGATTGCCGAACGCGTTGGCCTGTCGGCCGCGGCGGTTCAAAGACGGTTGAAGCGGATGAGGGAGCAGCAGGTCATCCAGGCGGAAATCGCGGTGGTCAATCCGCTGGCCGTCGGGCGACCGATGACCTTCATCGTGCAGGTCAGTCTGGAGCGGGAGCGTGCAGACCTGATCGACACCTTCAAGGAAGGGGTGCGAGGCAACGACGCGGTCCAGCAGTGCTACTACGTCACGGGCACGTTTGATTTCGTGCTCATCGTGACCGCGAAGGACATGCACCACTACGAGAAATTCACGCGTCGGACGTTCTTCGAGAACTCCAACGTGCGCAGCTTTCACACCATCGTCGTGATGGATCCGGTGAAGGTGGGGCTGGCGGTCCCGGTCTTTGAAGCGCCAGACTGAATGCCATTGGATCGCGCCCGACAGCTTGCGCCGTCGGGCGCAATTTGGATCAGCCGACCAGCGAGCGGTAGAGCGCCGGGTCGGTCGCGCCTTCGGTGCCGATCACCAGCACACGGCTGTTTTCATCGAGGCCCAGAGCCGCCGAAGCTGCCACGGAGCGTCGCGCGATCACGACCGCGGCCAAGCCGGGCACGGCCGATTCGCCCGCTTCGATCTTGGGGTCCGCCTCGAAGCCCTGGGCAAGGGCGCGCATGGTCTTGGGCACTGCGTCTTCGCTGACCGTCATGAAGTCGTCGGCGCCGATCGAGAGAATCTGCCATGCAAGCGCTGAAACTTCGCCGCAGGCCAAGCCCGCCATCAGCGTTTCAAGATCGCCCGTCACGACGACCGGTTTGCCGGCCTGCGCGCTCAGCTGCAGGCAATTCGCTTGCTCGGGCTCGACCACGACCAAGCGCGGCCGATCGGCACCCCAGAGCTCCCAGAAATACCCGGCCATCGCCGACGCCAGCCCGCCGACGCCGCCCTGGACGAATACGTGCGTCGGAATGATCCCGTCGAGCTGCTCGACAATTTCGGCGAACATCACCGTGTAGCCGAGCGCCACATCCTTGGGGATTTCCATGTAGCCGTCATAGCTGGTGTCGGAAACGATGATGCGGCCATTCGCTTTCGCCTCGGCGTCGGCGGTGCGCACGGATTCGTCGTAGTTGCCGTCGATGCGAACGACCTCGGCGCCGAACGCTTCCATCGCCTGCTTGCGGCCCTCCGAGACATCGCGATGCACGTAGATCACGCAGCCGCATCCGAACATCCGGGCTCCCCAGGCCACGGAGCGCCCGTGGTTTCCGTCGGTTGCACAACTGACGACGAGATCGGCAACCTCGGCCTGGCGCTGCCCGCTCAGCAGCTCTGCGATGGTCGGCCGGCGGCCGCTGCGTGCTTCGATCGCATGTTGCAATTGACGCGCGACGGCGTAGGCGCCGCCAAGTGCCTTGAAGCTTTTCAGGCCAAAGCGTTGCGACTCATCCTTGTAGTACAGCGACGAGAGGCCGCTTTCCGCGGCCATCGATTCGAGCGAATGCAGCGGCGTCGCTTCGTATCCAGGCCAGCTCGAAATGTCGTCGATGGCTTCGCGAGCGCTGGCCAGGCTGATGATCGCCCTCAGTTGATCCGGATAAGGCTGTCCAGTGCGTGCTGCGGGGTTTGAGAAGTGCGTGATCTTTCCGTCGATTTCGAGCATTGCAGTGATTTCCCAAGAGGATGAAGTCGTACTTGCGTGCGTTGTTTCGTCCGTGAGCTGTGGCAAGAGTCACCCAAGGATCTAACGCAGGTGCGTGTGGCGGATCAGCTCGTCCGCCGTGAAGGCTTCCCGTGCAAGCGTGGGCGAGCACGACCGTTCAGTACGGTTCACTCTAGGGCCTTGGTGCGCGGAAATTCTGGCGTTTTCAGTGTCGATAAACGGAAATGCCGCATTTATGAACTAGGACTCGATTATTTTCTGCAACGGGTATTGTCGCCGCGGCGGATCGTCGCCCGATGGGCAGCGCGGGCCCGTCCCCATTCGAGGGACGCCATGAATGGCGACTCGGTAGCAAGCTATCCTGGGCGCGAGCGCTGAGCATCGCCGCCAGGTGCCGTGGGGAAATGCGCGCCGGAGAGCGCGGCAGCTCGCGCTGGCTTGGCTACTCGTTCTCCTGCTTCGTCGCCGGCAAGCTCAATTTCGAGATCCTGACCCGCCAGCCCGCTGCTGCCGGTCGGCCTGCGGTTGGCACTGCGCAACAGGCTGTGCAGCGGCAAACGCCTGGTGCCGACCGTCGTGGCCGTGGTGCTGGGCGTCGCGATCTTCTCTTCAATGCCGGCTTCGACGTGCGCGCATCGTTGGCCACACTGCTGGCCGACGTCCGTAGTGGCATGAAGCACGACGTGCTGGTCATGCTGGAGCAGCAGATCGATCGCGAACGTGCGCTGCAGGTATCTCGAAGCGTCGGCAACGTGGCGCGGATCGAAACCTGGAGCGGCGGCCGCGGCGAACTGCAATCGCAACTCGTCGCCGCCGCCGGCGGCGTCGGCATCGTGGCATTGCCGCACGACAGCGACCTGCTCCGGCCGCGGCTGGTTGCTTGCTGTGCTCGTCCGATGCGCCCGAAGTGGTGATGAACCAGCAGGCGGCCGAGCGCTACGGCAATCCCGTGCTCGGCATCGTGCGGGCGCTGCGCATCGGCGGCGGCATTCTTCGGCCGACCGATGCTGGGGGAGGGGGCGGCCTTGCGTTGCGCGTTCGGCGGTGGGGGATCGCCGATCACGCTGGCCGTGGGCCTGGTCTTCGGCTGGCTGGCGAGCCGCATCCCGGCTCGCCGTGCCGCAAGCTTTCGATGCCCGAGACACTTGCCTACGGATAGCGGCCTGCCGCGAGCCACGACAAGGGGGGAGAACGAAAAAAGTTGGCGTCGTTCACTCTGCGTGCCATGACTACGCACGTGAAGTCCAAAAATAGCCACTATCACCACGGACATCTCGCAGAATCGTTGTTGGACGCCGTTGACGAAATCGCCTCGCAGTTCGGCATCGAAACCGTGACGCTGCGCGCGTGTGCCAAGCGGGTGGGCGTTTCCCCTCTTTGGTCTTTCGACACTACGTGGGCAAGCGTGCGCTGCTGACTGCCTTCGCGACACGCGTGCCGAACCAACTGGTCGAAGCGATGGAAGAGGTCAGGCAGCAGACCCAGCGGTACGACGGCGATGCGTTCCGCGCGGTGGGGCTGGCCTACGTTGCGTTCGCGCCCGCCAAGCCGTCCTTCTTCCGCACCATGCGGCGTGAGGAGACGATCCATTCGCCGGACGGCGGCTACCACGCGGCGACGCGCCGACTGGTGTACTGCATACAGGAGGGCTTCGTACAGACGCTCGAAGACGAAGACCCGGAGACGTTCAGCGCACAGGAGCCGTTGGCCTAGTCGTCCGTGCATGGTCCGGCCAGTCTCTTAATCAATGGGCCCCTGGCGGAGGGCAGAAGCCGCGACGAGTTGCTGGGAGCGGCGAGAGAGATGATGCGGGTCTTGAATCCTGCGCTCGATGTGCCGGGCTGACGGTCGGTCGGAGCGGATCATTCGCACCTTGGACGGGCTACCGCCCACGGGGTCGTCACGACGGTGCGTGCCATCGTGGCTAAACGTGGGCGGGCCCGGTCGTTCGCTAGATTGGCGCCCTGTGGTCCCCCAAACGACAACGCGGGCCCTCATGAGCGCCCGCGTTGTCCGTGGCCGGCAGGTCTACCGGCCGCTCTGCATCGCGCGACGATTCTTGAACTGGCCGTTGTCGTCGGAGAAGATGACCTCGACGCGCCGATTCTGCTGTCGCCCGTAGGCATCGTCGTTGCTGGCCACCGGGTAGGCTTCGCCCAGCCCCTCGATCTCGATGCGGTCGCGCGAGATGCCACGTTCGCCGATGGCATTGAGGACCGAGCGCGCGCGGCGCTCCGACAAGGCCTGGTTGTAGTCTTCCGAGCCGACGCTGTCGGTGTGCCCCTCGACCAGGATCCTGCGCTCCGGGTTTGCGCCCAGGAAATCGGCCAGCTTGTCCATCGTGCGCATTGCGCCCGCCTTGAGGCTTGCCTTGCCGGTGTCGAACAATACGTCACCCAGCGTGAGCACCATGCCGCGATCGGTCTGCTTCGCTTGCAAGTCCTCGAGCTGGGCAGCCAGTGCCTTGGCCTTGTTCTGCGCTTCGAGCGCCTGAGCGCGAGCCATCTCCGCCTCGTTCAGGCGTTCCTCGGCCAGTTGGCGGGCCTGCTCGGCTTCCATGCGTTGCTGCTCGGCTTCCATGCGTCGCTGCTCGGCACGCTCCGCGGCACTTTCCGCCTCGCGAGTGCGCGACTCGATCAGTATTTGGTCGCGCTGCGCCTTTGAGTCTTCGATGCTCTGCCGGGCGGTGGCCTGCTTGGCGACTTCCTGTGCGATCAGGCTGCGCTGCTTGGCCAGGTAGGCGTAGTGCGACACCTGCTCCGCTTTGGCGCCTTCGGCCTGCAGCTTCTCGGCCCGCTGCAAGGCCTCTTCGGCGTGTCGCAACTGGACCAGGGCACTCTTCGCGGTCTGCGGGTCGCCCGCCGCGCTGCGGTAGGCCGTGCGCGCTTCGTCGAGCTGCTCGTTCTTCATCGGTGTGCTCGAGCACGCCGCCAAGCCCAGGGCCGCGAACGCTGCGATCAACGCGGCAGGTCTGGAGGACTTCTTCGTATTCATCAAACTCTCCTGTGTCGTCGCGCGGGCGATCAGCGGCTCTTGCGCTGGATTTCTTCGCGCAGCGTTTCGATCGCCTGTTTCATCTCTTCGACGGCCTTGTTCGACTGGCCGCTGCGCGCCTTGGCTTCCGCCAGCACGGCGTCGGCTTCCGCCTGCTCGGCGAGACGGAGCGCCTCGTCGTTGTGGCCGTCGCGCATCGCGACGTCGGCCCGATTCAGCTTTTCGCGCGCCGCCAGCAACTCCACGGCGGCGAATTCCCCGGCGCCGGCGCGTTCGGCCTGGGACACGGCTGCGCGGCTGGTCGCCATCTGTTCCACCGGCGCCGGCGCCTTGCTCGCACAGGCGCTGACTCCGACCGCAAGCGACGCAAGCAGCGCGTAGCGAATCATCCCGATGTTCCTCGACCACGACTTCAATATCATCACCTTCTCCTGACAAGACAACTTGTGGCTCCGCGCCCGAGTACCACGGACCCTAATCCAGCTCGTGCTCCGGGACGCAACGTGCGGCACGCACGCCCAGCCGACTCTGCCCGATGGATCGGTCAATCCGCAGCTTCCCGGACGGCTTGCCGGCACGCGGCCGATCCGGCCGCCGCCCCATCGAATGCGCGATGTTGCAGGCATCGCGGTGCGCGCGCAGTGAATTTGGTCAACGCTTCGACTCGAAACCGTCTGCATTTGATTTCTGAATGTTACGTGTGGCGCCCGATCGACGGCTGCAATTGCCCACGTGCTCGCACATCACGGCTTGGCAGCTCCAGTCGGGACCGAATGGGGACAGCTCCTGGGCCGGCTGCAGCATGCTTCCAAGGAGGCCCGATCATACCGCAGCGAAAGGCAATTTCGATCGGGGCTCCCGCAGCTTCAGGGCCCGCAAGGAGGGGTCACAGATCACACAGAACGGCGACTTTGCCATCAGATTGCAGTTGCTCGACAGCAACAACTCGAATGGCTCCTTCGCCCGAGCTTCTTCCATAGGCCGCGAGTCGGGTTCCTCGGTGGAGCGGCCCTTCGGCTGACTTCTGTTGTCGGCGAAGCGTATTGCCGGCGAGGGCTTGAGGACGCCCGCCAGGTGGGCGCACACTCGCGCTGGCTCGATGCACCACGTCCGACAAGGGGAACTCGAAATGCGTATTCCGATCACCGCCATCGCCTGCCTGACCTTCGCCTCCGCTGCCGCCGCTGCTGGGCAAGGCTTGACGATCTCGCCGTCCGATACGACGCAGTCCTTCATCGCCGCGCACAAGGGCGAGCGGGTCATGCTGCGCATGCGCAGCGGGCAGGAGTTGTCCGGTTTGGTGCGCGATTCGTCGGAGCGGCTGCTGGTGCTGGGCGAGGTTTCCGGGCGCGAGTTCTTCGACGCGGTGATTCCGATCGACGCGGTCGAGGCGGTGCTGGTTCGCGTTCGCGAGCGCTGAGCATCGCCGCCGGGCACGGCGGAGACATTCGCGCGGGAGGTCGCGGCAACTCTTAGCGGTGCGATCTTGGTGGCGCTTGTGATGCAAGCGGAATTCGGGCGCCGCTGGCCGGCTGAAGCCGACCCGACGAGCTCGACCGAAGCGTGTTTCCCGCTAGGGCCGGATCGATCCGGCCTCGGCCGGCCGATACGTGCCAAACGCATAAGCGCCTCGCTGTGCGCAACTCGGCACGAGCGGCAGTTCGCCGCCGCGTGAGGCGCGGGATTTCCGGTGGCGCTCGGCGCTACCGGTCGCTGCCGGGCCGGGCTGCCCCGGCTGCCGCTCACTGTGCGATCACCTTGCTGCCTTCGAGCGGCGCCGGCAGGCCCAGATGGAAACCCTGGCCCAGGTCGATGCGCAATTCCCGCAGCGCCTCCAATACGGCCTCGGATTCGACGTGCTCCGCCAGGCAGCGGATGCCGAGCTCCCGCGCCAGGGCGGCGATGCTTCGTACCATGGCGCGGTCCCGTTCGCTGTCCAGCATGTTGGCGACGAAGTCGCCCTCGATCTTCAGGTAGTCGAACGGGAAGCGCTTCAGGTAATGGAAGGACGAGAAGCCCGAACCGAAGTCGTCGATCGCGAGCCGGAAGCCTTCTTGGGTCAGCCGGCCGATGAAGTGGTCGAGTACGCCGGGATGCCGAATCGTCTCGCGCTCGGTGATCTCGAACACGATTCGCTTCGGTGCGATGCCGCATTCGCTGATGATCTTGCGGATCTCGGGAATGAACTCGTCGAGCACCAGCGAGCGCGGCGAGGTGTTGACGAAGATGCTGCCGGTGAAATCCGTCTCCGCCAGGCGCTGCAGGGCCTTGCGGATGACGATCAGGTCGATGCGGTGGACGGCGCCCATGCGTTCCGCCAACGGCACGAAGTCGTCGGCTCCGACGATCCGGCCGCTTTCGTCCGGCAGGCGGCTCAGCACTTCGTAGGCTTCGATGCCGCCGTCGGCAAGTCGGACGATGGGCTGGAAATAGGGCTCGAAGGTCTGCTGCTCGATGGCCGTGAACAACTGCAGCGTTCGTTCTCCGGCGGCCCGGAAGGCGGCCGCGAGGTCGTCCGGCGAAGGCACGCGCAGTTGCCCCTTGCTCTCGGTCTTGGCCTTGTAGAGCATGTTGTCGGCGAGCAGGAAGAGATCCTTGCGGTCGGTCGAATGGTCCGGGAAGGCCGCCAGGCCGATCGAGAAGCCGGTCCGCACGACGGAGTTGTCCGGTGCCAGCGTGCCGAGCTTGCTGCCGCAGGCGAGGATGCGTTCGGCCACCCGGCTGCCGTCCGCGACGTTGGCGCCCGGCAGCAGCGCGACGAATTCGTCGCCGCCGTAGCGGGCCAGCAGGTCGTCCGGCCTGACCGCCTGGCGCAGCGCCCGCGCGACGCCCTGCAGGAAGGTGTCGCCGAACGCGTGGCCGTGACTGTCGTTGATGGACTTGAAGTTGTCCACGTCGATCAGCAACAGCACGAAGCGGGTTTCGTGGCGGGCGGAGCGCGCGATTTCGTTGTCCAGCAGTTCCCAGAAGATGCGCTGGTTGTAGAGCTTGGTGAGCGGGTCGCGGGTCGCGAAATACTCGAGCTCGCTGGTGTAGTGATGGATCGCCTTGACCGAGCCGACGACGTTCAGCAGCGTGGACAGCACCGACTCGATGACCAGCAGGCGGGCCGGATCCTCGGCCGGATCGGGCTGCAGTCCGATGCCGACGATGCCGCCGATCTTCGGCACGCTGATGACCAGCGACTTGGTCTGCAGTTCCGGCGTGCCTTCGAAGGCGTCGAAGCTGTCGGCCGGCTCGGCCACGTTGTGGCGGATGCCGCAGTCGGCGGCGGCGTGGTCCAGCGTGGCCTGCAGCAGGATCTTGCGCAGCGCCGCTTCGAAGGTGGTGACCAGGGTGGCGTCGGGCTGCTTGAGCCAGAACACCTCGACCTCGTAGTCGTTGTTGCCGGTCTTGAAGATCGAGAACAGGGCGCAGGTGGTGAGTACCGTGTTGATCTCGAGCAGCAGTCGGCTGACGTAGTCGCGCCAGTCGCGCACCACCTCGGAGGTGATGATGAATTTTTCCAGCAGCCGGATTTCGAATTCGAGCATGTCCCGGTCCACGGCCACGTTGCGCATGCGCTCGGTCAGTTTCGAAATCTGGTCGCCGATGGCCTGGAATTCCTCGAAGGCGAGGGCCGGCGGCCGGGTTGCCAGGTGCTTCAGGTCGGCGACCCGGTCGATCGCGTCGATGTCGCTGGACAAGGCCGTGATCGAGCTGGACAGGCGGCGCGAAATGTAGGCCACCATGACCAGCACCGCCACCGCGGTGATCGGAATCGCCGGCAGGCCGGCGACCGTGAAACGCGAGTGGTGCGCCTCGAGCAGCGGCGCAATCGCCTGGGTCACCGAGACGGCGCCCAGCACGGTACCGAGCCGGGCATTTCGGTGGCATTGCAGGCACGGCTCGCCCGCCGTCAGCGGCAGCACGTAGCGGATTTGCTCGCTGTCGTTCAGTTCGACCGCCCGTCCGTTGCCCACCGCCTGCAGCACGGCCTGATCTGGTGCCGGCTGTTCGATTGGTCCATAAAGCTCGCTGACGACGGGGCCGCGGTAGATGTCGATCATCGCCGAGCTGCCCTCGGCGGTCTGGCTGAGAGATTCGATGTAGCTTTCGAGCTGGTCGCGATTCCAGCCGGTGCGCATCAGCTGGAACATACCGTTGAAGGTGAGCCGCGCGAGCAGTTGGGCGTCGGCTTGGGCGTCCTCCCGGATGCTCTTTTCGTAGGCGGCCGAAAAGGTGAAGTAGCCGAGCACGAAGAGCGTCGTCGCCAGCGCGATCGAAGAGGTGAGCAGCAGTCCGCGAACCGTTTGAATCATGACGAGGTCGATGTCCGGGGAAGCCCTTTCACGCCGGGGAGGTCGGCGTCGATTGGTCCGGATCATGCATGTGGACGCAAGTACCGTGCTTGAAACAAGAGTGAGCGGATAAATGATGGATCGAGGCTGGAGGGCGGGTGCCAGGATGTCGGTGCTGGCGGTCGGTCTGGCGCTTGTGTTGCCGGCGGCAGCCTTCCTGCGGCCGGCGGTCGTGCCACCGGCGCCGGTGGAGATCGATCAGCCGGCGGCGCAAAAGCCGGTCCACCCGCCGGTCGGGGAATTCGATTCCTACGATCGGGACAACCCCGACTTCTCGCGCCTGCAACACTCGGACGACGCGTTGCAGGGCTTTCCGCTGGATCAGAACGGCAAGGTCGATTGGGCGCGCGCGCTGCGCGAGGGGGTGATCCAGCCGCGCGAGGTGTTGAAGGGCGACAAGACCTACCTGCCGCTCGACCTGGACGTGATCATGCGCAACACCAAGGCCATGCCCTGGGTGAAGTTCCCGCACAAGACCCACACCGAATGGCTGGCCTGCAGCAATTGCCATCCGGCGATCTTCGCGGAGAAGGCGGGTACCGCCAAGATCAAGATGGAGAACATCTTCCGTGGCGAATTCTGCGGCAAGTGTCACGACCGGGTGGCCTTCATCACCCATCGGGCCTGCTTCCGTTGTCACAGCATGCCGCAGCCCGGCGGTGTGCTGATTCCCTGAACGTGCGCGGCCTCAGTCCGAATTCAGCAACAGGGCCTTGAGCCGCTCCTGGTCGCGGATCGTCACGTTGCGCCCGGTCATCGAGATGATTCCGTCGTCGATCATGCGACGCAAGATGCGCGAGAACGACTCGTGCGTCAGCGACAGCAGCGACGCCACGGTCCGCTTCGGCGCGGGCAGATAGACGCGGCCGGGCTCGCCGGTGCTTTCCGAGAGGTCGAGCAGGTAGGACGCGACCCGGGTGATGCCGAGCCGGGAAGAGGTGGTACAGATCGCGTCGATCAGCTTCTGCACGCGGCTGGAGACTTCCCGCAGCATCCGCGCCGACAGCTCCTGGTCCTGCCCGATCGCCATCATCACGTGGCGACGGTCCACGTGCACCAGCGTGCAGCGGTCCACCGCCTGCGCCCACGACTTATAGGAGGAGTGCATGAAGATGCCGATCTCGCCGAACATCTGGCCCGAGCCGAAGAGCTCGATCACCTTCTCGCGGCCGTCCGCGTCCTGGGCCAGCAGCTTGACTGCGCCGCCGATGACGAAGTAGAGCCCGGTCGGCGCGGTGCCGCGGCGGAAGATGGTTTGTCCGCGCGAGAAGCGCACCAGCCGCGCCTCGCTGGCCAAGAGGTCGACGCTGCTGGCCGGCAGGCCGCCGAGAATGGGCATGCGCTCGAGCATCTTGTACAGATCGGGCCCGCCACCGTCGGTGGCGGATCTTTCCCTGGCCTGCATTGACTGCATCTGCTCCCTCCCCGGAACGGCCCGTCTTGCGCGGGCTGGACGGATGCCTCAGTTGATCGAGCTACCCCGAATGTGCGCTACGCCGCCGTAGCTGCCAACCCACAGGTCGCCGTTTTCAGTCGTTGCCATCGAGAATACCGCGTTCGCGTACAAGCCGTCCTGCGTCTTCAGGATCTTGTAGTTATCGCCCTCTTTCAGCGCCAGGCCGTTGTTGGTGCCGATCCAGAGGCGGTCGTGGTCGTCGCGGTGCAGCATGAACACGTGGTTGCCCGGCAGACCTTCCTTGGTGGTGGTGTTGTGCCACTCGCCGTTCACATAGTGGGCCAGCCCTCCGCCCCAGGTGCCGGCCCAGACGCTGCCGTCCTTGTCCACCTCGAGGGCCACGATGTAGTTCGGATTGTAGGCCTGGTCAACGTCCTGCAGCCCCATGTCGCGCTTTTGCTGGGCGTGGTGCTGGGAGGCCTTGCCCGGATCGTCCTTGAAGGCGATGGCGTCGCGCACCTTGTCGTAGTCGGCACCGATGCCGCGCGAATGGTTCCAGTTCTCCCATTGGCCGTTCTCGTAGCGCGCCATGCCGCCTTCGGTGGCCAGCCAGATCTCGCCGTTCTTGCCTTCCGCGAGACCGTACACCCAGTCGTTGGGCAAGCCGCCCTTGGTGCTTTCGACGGTGTGCAGTTCCCACTGCGAGCGGTCGTCCAGCTTGCCGCCCTTGACCCGGTTGACGCCGGACCAGGTGGCGATCCAGACGTCGCCGTTGCGGGTCTCGATCACGTCGTAGACGAAGGTGTCGCCAAGGCCCTCCGGGATGTTGTAGGTCTTCCAGGTATTGGTCTTCTCGTCCAGCATCGACATGCCGCCGCCATAGGTGCCGACGGTCAGCTTGCCCTGGATGCGGCCGACGTAGAACATGCCGTTGGAGAGCAGGCCGGTCTTGACGTCGAACAGCTTGAACTCGTCGGTCGACAGGTCGTAGCGGACCACGCCGCCGGAGGTACCGACCCAGATCTTGCCCTGTTCCGCGAACATCGCCTTGACGTTCTTGTTGCCGACCCGGAAATGCGTGAAGCGCTGCGAAGGATCGAAACCGACCTTGCCTTCGCGTTGCGGCCCACGCTGGTGGTTGGCGTCGTTCGGGGCCACCGCGGCGGCCACCGGCGCGGCCGGCGCGGCCGGTGCGGCGGCCTGCGGGGCCGGTTTGGCCGGCGGCGTCTGCACGCTCGACTGGCCCTGCTGCTTTCCGATCGTGTAGGCACCCGCAATCGCGGCAGCCGCCACGATCACCGCTACCGCGAGGGTCTTGTGATTCATCGCCTTCAAACTCCTCAGATTTGGCTCGATTGCTTAGTTGTTGCCGACGCGCGCAACGCCGTGGCGGGTGCCGGCCCAGATGGTGCCGTCCGGCGCGACCTCGAGCGCGTACACGTTCGAGTCGAGCAGGCCGTCGGCAACCGTGACGGTCTGGAAACTCTTGCCGTCGAAACGGCTGACGCCGCCGTTGGTGCCGAACCAGAGCACGTTGTTCGCGTCCCGCGCGATCGAATAGACGATCGGGCCCGCCAGGCCGTCCTTGACCGTGTAGCTCTTGAATTCCTTGCCGTCGTAGCGGCTGACGCCGCCGCCCCAGGTGCCGATCCAGATGTTCTGGTCCTGGTCCACGTGGACCGCGAAACAGTAGTTAGGATTGTAGGTTTGCAGGCCGGCTGCCAGCGTGGACAGGTCGTGCCGGCTGCGGGTACCGAGTCCGGTGTTGGTGCTCGGCGGCAGGCCTTCGGCATTCGATGCTCCGAGCCCGTCCTTGTGGGTCCAGGAGCGCCATTCCTTGCCGTCGTACATCGACAGGCCGCCCTCGGTGCCGAACCAGACCTTGCCGGCCTCGTCCACGGCCAGGCCGTAGACCCATTCGTTGATCAACTCCTTCACGTAGGTCGTGAACTTGCCGGTATCGACGTCGTAGCGGTTGGCGCCCGCCCAGGTGCCGATCCACAGGCTGCCGTCCTTGCCGTTGGCGAAGGAGTAGATCCAGTAGTCGGCCAAGCCGTGCATCGGGAAATAGGTCTTCCACTTGCCGTCCTTGTAGGTGGACGCGCCGCCGGCGTTGGTGCCGAACCACTTGTAGCCCTTGCTGTCGGTGCCGATCGCGAAGACGTATTCGTTGGCCAGGCCGTCGTCGCGGGTGAAGGTCTGCTTGGGTGCCCTGGTGGTGAGATCGACCGCGTGTACGCCGGCCGAGGTGCCGACCCACATCGTGTTGGCGGCCGCGTCGAGATGCAGCGAGCGGACGTAGACGTTCTGGCCGACGTTGAAGGTCTCGACCACCGCGGGTTTGCCCGACTGGGCGGCGGCGAGCAGGCTGATGGCGGACAGGGCGGTGGCGGCAATGCTGCGGCAAAGGCTTGAAATATGCATTGGTATTATCGGTTCAAGGTTCTTAGATAGGAAATCACGTCGCGAATCTCCTGCTCGCGCAGGATGCCGAGAAACGAGGGCATTACGTTCTTGCCGTTCTTGATCGAATCGATCAGGGCGCCGTCCGGCTGCATCAGCCGTTCGCCCTTGGCGAAGCTCGGCGCCTGCGGCAATACCGCGTGGCCGGCGACGCCGTGGCAGACGACGCAATGCATCTCGTAGATCCGCTTGCCTTCGTCCGGGTTGGCGGCAATGGCGGTGGCACAGGTCGCCGCGAGACACGCGGCGGTGGCGAGTCTGATCATGGTGTCGGTCCTCCTCATTTCTTGGCCGCAGTGGCGCGGAGTTCCTTGGCCTTCGCCGTCCACTGAGCGGCCTTGTCCTGGTCGGCGGCGATACCGAAGCGGCCCCCCGCGGCATAGGCCGCCGACAGCGCGTCGACGCTGCGCAGGTAGCCCGCTTCGGCGCTTCTGGTCAGGATCGTCTCCGCATCGGGCTGATCGGCCGGCGCGGCCATCAGATCGTTCAAGAGGCCGTCGGCCAGCGCGTTCCAGGCCGGATCATAGCCCTTCAGGGCGGCCTCTTTCATCAGGGCGTAGCCTTGCTCGGGATCCTTCTCGGTGCCTTCACCGTTCAGGATCATGGTCGCCAGGCCGTATATGCCCTCCGGGAATTCCTGCTCGGCCGACATGCGGTAGTAGCGCAGGGCCTCTTCGTTGAATTCGCCCAGGTCGAGTATGTAGCCGAGTTTCGCCTGCGCCTCGGCGTGGCCGGCATCGGCGGCACGGCGCAGCGGCTCCATCGCACCGAACAGGTCGCCATTGCGGAACGAGGTCAGGCCCTGCTGGAAGTCGCCTTCGACGTCGGCCTGGGCCGACAGCGGGGCGAGCAGCACGACGGTCGACAAGGCAATCTGCCTGAAAGCGAGAATCAGTTTCTTTGCTGCGGGAATGGTCATGGCGTGTTCGGGTCTCGGGGCGCGGCGGCCCGGTTCTGGATTCTAGCGACGCAAGCCCAGGGATTCGAACTCCTCGATCTTGCGGTACAGGCTCGACAGGCCGATGCCCAGCGCCTGAGCCGCCGCGCGGCGGTCGCCGCCGGCGTCGTCGAGCGCCTTGAAGACCAGGCCGGCCTCGATCTCCCGCAACTGATCGCGCAAGCAGCTTGCGGGAGCAAATGATGTGCCAGTGCTGCTGCCACTGCGACTGCCGCGGGTGATCTCGGGCGGCAGGTCGGTGACCGCGATGGCGTCGTCCTCGGCCAGGATGCAGGCGCGATTGATGACGTTTTCCAGTTGCCGCACATTGCCGGGCCACGGGTAGGACAGAAGCAGGCGTTCGGCGTCCGGCGCGACGCTCAGTCGCTCGGACGCAGCCGCTTGCTCCCCGGCGCGCTCGAGCAAGAACTCGATCAGGCCGCGGATGTCGCCATGGCGTTCGCGCAGCGGCGGGATGTGGATGTGGAACATGCTGAGGCGGAAGAACAGGTCTTCGCGGAAGGTGCCCTCGGCGACCATCTGCTGCAGGTCGCGGTTGGTGGCCGCGACGATGCGGCAATCGACCTTGCGCGGCTGCTCGCTGCCGACCGCGCGGATCTCCTTTTCCTCGATCGCGTGCAGCAGCTTGGTCTGCATGTGCATCGGCAGTTCGCCGACTTCGTCGAGGAACAACGTGCCCTGGTCGGCCTGCAGGAAGAGGCCCTTGCGTGCCTTGTCGGCGCCGGTGAACGCACCCTTGGTGTGGCCGAAGAACTCGCTCTCGAGCAGCGTCTCCGGAATCGCCGAGCAGTTGACCGGCAGGAAAAGGTGGTCTGCGCGGCGGCTGTTCTCGTGAATGAATCGGGCCGTCACGCCCTTGCCGGTACCGGACTCGCCGGTCACCAGCACGGTGCTCTCGGTCGGCGCCACCTTGCCGGCCAGGCGTTCGACGGCCTGCATCGACGGCGACGAGAAGCGAAAGGTCGTGTCGCCCTTGGCGAACTGGCGCAGTACCCGGTTTTCCTCCCGCAGGCCGCGCATCGAGGCTACCTGCTGCACGCGGTGCAGCAATTCCTCCATGTTGGCCGGCTTGACGATGTAGTCGGACGCACCGGCGCGCAGCGCCTCGACCGCAGTCTCCATCGAGGCGAAGGCGGTCACCATGATGAAGTTCGTCTCGATGCGCGACTCCTTGATCGAGCGAACGAGTTCGACGCCATCGCCGTCGGGCAGCTTGATGTCGCACAGGGCGATGTCCACGTCGCCGCGCACCAGCTTGCCGGCGGCGTCCTTGCAGGTCGCCGCCTGGTCCACCGAATAGCCGGCGCGTGCGCACGCATCCGCGATGATTTCGCGGATCGCGCGCTCGTCGTCGATTACCAGAACGTGCATTGAATCTCCTCTCCTGTGGCCTCGAAGTCGGTCGGCCCGCTCAGGCGCGGGACGCTTCCGGTACCTTCAACGGCAGTGTAATGCGTGCAACCGTGCCGTCTCCGGGGCGTGATTCCAGCACCAGCGTGCCGCCGCCGTCGCGGATCAGTTCGCGGCTCAGTGCCAGTCCCAGGCCCGTGCCCTTGCCGGCGGGTTTGGTCGTGAAGTATTCGTCGAAGGCGTGCGACAGCGTTTCCTCGTCCATGCCCTTGCCGTTGTCGCGCACCTCGATCACCGCATCCTCCTCTCCCTCGCCACGGCTGAATACGTGGATTTCCGGCGGGCGGACGCTGTCCTCCATCGCATCGGCCGCATTGATGAGCAGATTCATCAGCACCTGGGTGACATGATCGGCAACCGCCCGCACCGCCGGCATTTCGCCATCCAGGTCGGTGGAAAGTTCGATGCCGCGGAAGCGCCGGTCGAAGGAGACGAAGTTTATCGTCGAACGGATCAACTGGTTGAGGTCAAGCAGCTCCGGCGAGAGCGGCTGCGGACGGGTGAAGTCGGCGATCTGGCGCGTGATCAGCGAGATTCGCTTGGTCTGCTCGAGGATCATTTCGGGCTGGCAGGTGATGCCGTGGTTCGGGCAGCCGGATTCGCGCACCGTGCGGATCGCGCTGGCGATGCCGCTGATCGCCGCGATCGGGTTGTTGATCTCGTGCGCCAGCTGCGAGGCCAGCGAACCGACCGCCACCATCTTCTCGCGGTGGAACTGCTCCTGCCGGGCCCGTTCGATGTGCCGTTCGCGCTCGCGCAAGTCGCTCTGCATCTGGTTGACGGCGCGCATCAGGCTGCCCACCTCGTCGCGGCGGGTGACGTCGAGCTCGTCGCCGCGGTAGCCATTGACGATGTCGAGCGCGCGCGATTCGAGCTTGCGGATGTCCCAGGTCAGCCGACTGAAGAAGATTGCCGTGGCGGCGCCCAGCACGATGATGCCGAGCACCGCGAAAGCGAGCCCCTGCAGCGTCACCCGATCGTAGGTGACGCGATACTCGGCCAGCAGGCGGGCCTTGCGGTCCCGCGTCGCCTGGGTCACCTGGTCGAGTTCGGTGATCAGCTCGTGCAGCGTGGTGCGGGTGATGGCGAGCACGCCGCGGCCGGGGCTCTGCACCAGGTCGTTGGTCAGCGCCTGCAATTCGTGCGACAGGATCAGGATGCGCGGGTGCTTGTCCTCCAGCGCGCGCAGCAGCGAGCGGGTGGCCTCGATCTCGATCACGGCGCCGGGTGCCGCGGCCAGCGGATCGGTCGAGGAGAACGCCACGTTGACGGAAAGCAGCGTGCGCGCCATCGACATGTTGATCTGGACCAGCAACTCCTCCGAGCGGTGGACGCGCTCCAGTTCCTCGACCATGACCAGCAGCTTCTGCCGCTCGGCGTCGGTAAAGATGCCGACCAGCAGCGCGTACAGCACGAAGACAACGAAGGCCAGCACGCCCTTGACCTTCAGAGACAGGCCCTCGTGCCGGGACTTGCCGCCGAGGGCTTCCTCGGCGGGATCGAAGTCTTCGCTATTCTGTTCGGCGCTCATCGCTGTCGGGGGTTCACGCTCATGCATGGCTGCACGAGTTCGTACAATGGTGCTGGATTCGCCCCGATCGGGCAAATGCCCGTGGCGGACTCGATCCCAGCCGACGATGAGACGACTGCAAGATATGCGCCCGGCGCGCATTGCGCGCTTGCGCGCGGATCCGGGGTACGAAAATTGCACTTCGGACGGATCGCCCGGCACCGCCGCCATGCGCGGCCGCTGATTCGCAACCAGAGGAGCTGCTGAAGAAATGCCGAAACGCCTGAGTTCGACCCTTGCGCTGCTGGCCGTGAGTATCGCGGCCTGGGCCGCACCGATTGACGATGCGATCGATTTGATCGACAAGGGCCAGTACGCCCAGGCGGCCGAGCAACTCGGCCCGCTGGCGGAGTCGGGCGATGCGATCGCCCAGTACCGGCTGGCGATTCTCTACTTCTATGGACACGGCGTTCCCGAAGACGAGAAAAAGGCGCTCGAATGGGCGCGCAAGAGTGCCGACAACGGAAACGTGGATGCGATGTTCTTCCTCGGCAACATCTACATCTTCGGCGACCAGGTCCCGCTCGAGGCGGAGGATCCGGATCAGGAGGCGGCCAAGTGGTTCTACGAGGCTGCGAGCCGCGGCCACGCCGATGCCGAATACCATCTCGGCCTGCTGTTCCTGGCCGGCAAGGGTGTCATCCAGAGCCAGGAGCATGCCATGAAGTGGATCCGGAGCGCTGCCGACCATGGCCATACCGGCGCACAGAGCTTCCTCGGCGGCAAGGGGCACGGGCAGTAGCCCGTTGCGGCGGGACGGTCAGCGGGACGGTTTGCTGCGCTCGAAGGCTTTCAGGACGTCCTGCAGCGCGTCGGGGCGGTCCCATTCGCGGGCGCCGATGTACTTGCCGACGATCTGCCCGTCCGCCGCGACGTAGTAGGTCACCGGCAATGCGATGGCGTCGAGCTGCTGGAACGCGTCGCTGGCGCTCTCGGCCACCGGCGTCGGCAGCTCGATGGCGTACTTGCGCAGGAACTCCTCCATCAGCTTGACGTCGTCGTCCACCGACAGCGCCACGACGCTGATCCCGCTGCCCTCGAGCTTCTTCTCCAGCGACTGGAGCGCGGGCATTTCCTTGCGGCACGGCCCGCACCAGGTTGCCCACAGGTTCAGCACCATCGGCTTGTGGGGCCATTCGAGCAGGGTCTTCGGCATGCCCTCGGCGGGCCGCAGCGCGACCGGCGGCAGCGATGCGGGCGAAGGTTCGGTCGGTCCGGCAAGGGCTTGGGCGATGGAAAAGCCGAGCGCGGCGAGGATCAGGGCGAGGCGGTAGATCATCGTGTTCTATTCCCGACGAATTTCTTGTAGGAGACGGCCCCGCGAATATCGCCGACCGCGTAGCCGGTGGCCCGATCAAACGGATACTCGGCTTCGATCTGGGCGATGGCGGCCGCCGTGAGCGTGTCCTTCGGGCCGTGGCAATTGAGGCACAGCTCGCTGACCGGAATGGCCTTCATGAAGCGATAGTAGCGGCCCGCCGGTTCATTGACGAAGGCGGCGACCTCCAACTTGGCGGGATTCTCGCCGTCGGCGGCACGCCGCTCGAAGGCCTTGAGTTGCGTCTGCTCCCAGGCGTCGGGCGTGCCGAGCGCCGGGTTGCGGACCTTCAGCGAAACGCGGCGGACCTGGGCACCGAAACGCTTGGAGATCTTGGAAGAAACTTCGGTCGCCGTGTACTTGCAGACCTCGAGGGAGCGCAGCGTGCCGCTCATCGCGTACTCGCGCATCAATTCGCCGGCCACCTGCTGCAACAGTTGATTCACCGCCAGCCGCGCATCATCCTCGATCTGCGCTGCGCCTCCCGCGCCCCACGCGGTTGAAAGCGCACAGCCGGCCGCCACGGCCGAAGCGCGCAGCACTCTTTCGGCAAAGCATTTCGCATTGGGCATGGCGTCCTCCGTCTATCGCGCCTAGTGGATCTCCTTGCTGATGACGAGTTTCAGGTCGCTGCTGGTCGAGGTCACCGGCTCGGAGACGATCTCGAAATCGCCCGGCTGCGGTGCGGCCTGGCCGGATCGCGACACCCTGGCGCCGACGATCACCTGCGGAAAGGCGGAAAGCCGCATGTTGGGGGCCATGGCCATCGAGTCGTCGAGCGAGAACCGCAGCGGCAGGTCGCTCACCTGCTTCTTCAGGATAGCCAGCGGCATGCGCGGGCCGTTGGCGGCACGGGCGAAGATGAACACCGTATCCGACGGCGAAACCTGGCCGCTCACTTCCGGCGCCAGCGAGACCTCGCCCGACACGCCGGCCGGCCCGGCTGCGGCCGCAGGTCCGGTCCGATCCTTCGCGCCGCTGCCGCTGCCGCCGAGGACGAGTTCGACCGACCCCTTGCCGTGCGGGTCGAGCGCGGGCGAAAAGACTTCGATGTCGCCGGGCTGCGGCATGGCGTTGCCGGTGCGCGACACCCTGGCGCCGACGACTACCTGCGGGAAGCCCGACAGCCGTGCGGAAGGCGCCATCGCCATCGAATCGTCGAGCGTGAACCGGAACGGCAGATCGGCAACCTTCTTGCGCACGATCGCGAGCGGCATGCGCGGTCCCTGTACCGCTCGCGCAAAGACGAAGACGGTGTCCTGCGGCGTGACCTTGCCGCGGATCGAATCGTCCAGCCGGACGCTGCCGCTGACGGTTGCACCGGCTGCGGCAGCGACGGTTTCGGTGCCGGCGGATCCGCCCATGCGATTGCGCGCCTCCGCGATCGAACCGGCGACGGAACGGGCGGTCGGCGAATCGGGCGGCACCTGGCCCTGGATGCGCTGCCAGTAGTCGATCGCGCCGGCGTAGTCGCCGCGCTCGAAGGCGGCCGTGCCGGCCAGCGCGAGCGCCTTGATGTTGCGGGCATCCAGTTCGAGGGCGCGGGCGATGATGCTCTCCGGTTCGCCGCTCAACTGACGGCCGCGGGCCATCGCCAGCGTGTCCGCGTAGTCCGCCAGCAACTGGGCGTCTGCCGGCAGCAGCCGCGTCAAGGTGCGGAAGGCCTCGGCGGCCTGCTCGTAGCGGCCGAGCGCGTTGTAGGTGCGCGCCAGCATGATCCAGCCTTCGGTGTCCTGCGGATTTTCGCGCAACCGGGCGGCGAGCTTCTCGACCATCGCCTCGACCTGTTCCTTCGTCAGCGAATGACCTTCGCCCTCGGCGGCGGCGCGGGCGGCGAGGGCGGCCGGGTTCAGCGCCTCGGGACTGCCGAAGTAGAGATAGAGCGGAATCGAGATCGCCGGCACCAGCAGCACGACTGCCGCGATCAACGCGAATGGCGGCCGGCCGGCCGCGAGGGCCGCCTGCTGGGCGTCGGACTCCTCCAGGACGCGCTGTTCCAGTTCGGAGCGCGCCTTCCGGTACTGCGCCTCGCTGATCTCACCGGATTCGTGCTCGTTCGCCAGTTCGCGCAACTGGTCGCGCAACACGGTCAGGTTGGCGACCTGGTGGTCGGCGATGCCGGTGAGGCGGACGCGGCCGCCCAGCAGCGGCGGCACGACGAACAGCAGAGCCCCTGCCATCAGCATCGCGGAAACGACCCAAAACGTGATCATTTGGCGTCTCCACCGTCGGCCTGATTCAGCAGGCTGTACGCCTGCTTGCGTTGCTCGTCGGTCAATTCGGGCCCGCGGCTCTGCTTGGCGCGCTGGCGCAGCTTGTAGAACAGCGTGCCGATGCCGAGCAGCAGCAGCACGCCCGGTCCGAACCACAGCAGCCAGGTGCTGCTCTTGACCTGCGGCTTGTAGAGCACGAAGTCGCCGTAGCGGGCGACCATGAAGTCGAGGATTTCCTGGTCGCTCTTGCCGGCACGCATCATTTCCCGGATCTCGTTCTTCAGGTCGATGGCCAGGTCGGCGTGGGAATCGGCGATCGTCTGGTTCTGGCACACCAGGCAGCGCAGCAGATGGCCGACTTCCATGACCCGGGCTTCGAGGACCGGGTCTTCGCTGGCCGGAACCGCTTCGCCCGCCGTCGCGGTCAGGTGGAGCAGTACCGCAAACAACGCCGGCAATAGCTTACGAAGCATTGAGTTTCCTCACGATGGGCAGCAGCTCCTCCTGCAGGGCCTGCGGCGTGATTGGTCCGATGTGCTTGTGGCGGATGATGCCGGCCTTGTCGATCACGAAGGTCTCCGGCACGCCGTAGACGCCGTATTCGATGCCGATGCGGCCATCCGCATCCATGATCGACGCGGTGTAGGGGTCGCCGTGCTCATTGAGCCACTTCAGGCCGGCCTCGCGCTCGTCCTTGTAGTCGAGGCCATAGATCGGAACGATGCCGGTCTTGGCCAGTTCGACCAGCAGCGGATGTTCCTGGCGACAGGAAACGCACCACGAGGCCCAGACGTTGAGCAGCCATACCTGGCCCTTCAAGTCATCGCGCGACAGCTTCGTGTCCGGCTGGTGCAGGACCGGCAGCGAGAACGCCGGCGCCGGCTTGTCGATCAGCGGCGACGGAACCTCCCGCGGATTGAGGCCCAGGCCGACCGCGAGAAAGCCGACCAGCGCCAGGAATATGGCCAGCGGCCACAGGAAACGCATCATTTCGATCAGACTCCTTCACTACGTACCGGCGCCGGCTGCAGGGCCGGCCGGGCCGAATTCGAACTTGCCGCCTCGAGCGAGGCGGAGCGTGCCACGTCGCGCGCGGCCAGTTTGCGATAGCGGCGATCCATCGCGGCCAGCAGGCCTCCGATGGCCATCAGCACGCAGCCGCCCCAGATCCACACGACGAAGGGCTTGTGGAAGATGCGGACGATCCAGGTGTCCTCGTCGACCGCTTCGCCGAGCGAAACGTAGAGGTCGCGCGTGATCGAGGTGTCGATGGCCGCTTCGGTCATCGGCATCTGCTGCACCCGGTAGATCCGCTTTTCCGGATAGAGCGTCGTGACCGGCCGTCCGTCGCGCGTCACGCTGAGGGCACCGCGCGCCGCCACGTAGTTCGGCCCGTCCAGTTCGTTGACGCTGTCGAAGCGATAGATATAGCCGGCCACGTTGGCGGTGTCGCCGATCTTCATCTTCAGGTCCGCCGTGGTCTGCGAACCGTTGACCATGGCGACACCGACCACGAACACGCCGACGCCCACATGGGCCAGGCTCATGCCCCAGAACGACATCGGCACCCGGCTGTCCGGGCGTGTGCGCGCGGCGCCGAGACGCTCGACGACGCCGGTGGCGGTCGCCACGAAGACCCAGAACGCCAGCGACATGGCCGTCACCATCATCGGCGTGAATTTTTCGACCGCCAGCGGCGTGACGACGCCGAGGATCACCGACAGCACGAGCGCGATCGTCAGACGCTTGGCCAATGGCGTGAAGTCCTGCTGTTTCCAGCGCGTCACCGGCCCGACCGCGATCAGGAAGAGGATCGGCAGCATCAGCGGCACGAACACCGTGTCGAAGTAGGGCGGTCCGACCGAAATCTTGCCCAGCCCGAGCGCGTCGAGGAACAGCGGGTAGA
The DNA here is from genome assembly GCA_050303815.1 of Rhodocyclaceae bacterium. Lineage (GTDB taxonomy): Bacteria > Pseudomonadota > Gammaproteobacteria > Burkholderiales > Rhodocyclaceae > Cognatazoarcus. The sequence continues at coordinate 35,999 of JBNLCM010000126.1, read as the reverse complement.
GCGTGCCGAGCAGCACCGAGCCGGCGGCGACGCTGAGCAGGACGTTGTTGGTCAGCAGCAGCGACTCGCGCGACAGCAGCCCGAAACTGCCGCCCAGGCCGACCTTCGGCGCGCGCCAGGCGAACAGCGCGAGGGAACTGCCGATGACGATGACCAGCAGCGCCAGGATGAAGATGCCGCGCCGGGGATCGGTGGCGAAGGCGTGCACCGAGGTCAGCACGCCGGAGCGGACCAGGAAGGTGCCGAGCAGCGACAGCGAGAACGCCGCGATCGCCAGCAGCACGGTCCAGCTCTTGAAGCTGCCGCGCTTCTCGGTGACGGCCAGCGAGTGGATCAGCGCCGTGCCGACCAGCCACGGCATGAAGGAGGCGTTCTCGACCGGGTCCCAGAACCACCAGCCGCCCCAGCCCAGCTCGTAGTAGGCCCACCAGCTGCCGATCGCGATGCCGAGCGTCAGGAAGATCCAGGCCACGGTGGTCCACGGGCGCGACCAGCGCGCCCATGCGGCATCCATCCGGCCGCCGAGCAGCGCGGAGATCGCGAACGCGAAGGCCACCGAGAAACCGACGTAGCCCATGTAGAGCATCGGCGGATGGATCACCATGCCGGGATCCTGCAGCAGCGGATTCAGGTCGCGGCCGTCCGCCGCGGCCGGCAGCAAGCGGTCGAACGGGTTCGAGGTGGTCAGCATGAAGAGCAGGAAGCCGGCGCCGACCAGGCCCATCACGCCCAGCACCCGGGCCGACATGTCTTCGGGCAGGTGCTTGCTGAAGACCGATACCGCGACGGTCCAACAGGACAGCATCAGCGTCCACAGCAGCAGCGAACCCTCGTGGCTGCCCCAGCTGGCCGCAAACTTGTAGGCCAGCGGCAGCGCACTGTTGGAATTGGAGGCGACGTTCAGCACCGAGAAGTCGTCGCCCAGGAAGGACCACACCAGGCAGCCGTACGCCATCGCCACGAAGACGAAGAATCCCTGGCCCGCCGGGCGTGCCACCGACATCAGGATGGCGTTTCCGCGCGCGGCACCGACGATCGGTACGGTGCCCAGTACGACGGAAATGATCAGCGCGATGATCAGCGCGAATTGCCCTAGCTCAGGAACCATGATTCACATCTCCGAATACATGGCGGGGGCTTCCCGCCGCGCTTCCCACGCCTGCATCCGCGTGAGTGCGTCTGTGTTTGCATAACCGACTAGTCTACCTTGCTTGCCGGTATCGTGCCCTCGGGCGTGCTCGGCCGCCCGCGCGCGGCAGGAGTGGGACACGACCTCCCGTGGCGGGTTCCGTCGCCATCGATATCGCCCGCTAGTTGTGCTGCGATTCTGGTTTGCGCCGATGCAGGCGGGAAAGGCGGCCCAGATGATCGAGAATCGACTTGCGCTTGAGCAGCAGAACGGCAATCTCGGTCACGATGACCGCCAGCGTCACGGCATAGGAGCCCCAGACGTACAGCCCATGGCCGCCCATGGCCCAGAATTCGCGCCAGCTGGCCCAGTTCATCTTGTCGGCCGCCTGGACTCGGCGACCCGGGTGCGGCGCCGCTCGCGTTCCGGGATCGGGTTCCCTGCGCGCAGCGGCGGCACCGCGGCGAAGCAGGGTGCGAGCAGGCCTGCGGCCAGGAAGAACGTCCGTGGCGGCAGGAGCCTCCGCTGCTTGGACGGACCAAACGGGGCTGTGGAGGCGGCGTCGAGCGCGTTCATCGGGGGGCGGTCACAGGGCAGGCGATCGAAATCAGGCAAGCAATGTACGTGCCCATCCGCAGGAATTCGCGCAAGGCTTTCCGATGAGGCTTCCGTCCGGCCGGCGACGGTGGTCCCGGTGCACTATTCCCGCGCGTGGGAATCCTTTTCCCCGGCCGGAGACTGCGAGCCGGCTTCATCGGCATCGTGCTCCGATGCCGGTGCGGTGGAAGCCTGCTGCGCGCGCTGCAACTGATCCTGCCATTCCCAGATGGCCGCTTCGGCCTTGCGCCGGTAGGGATCGTCGCGCGGCGAGCGGTGTACGTAGGTCCGCATCGCGCCCAGCGCTCCCGGCAGGTCGCCCATCCCCTCGAGTGCCACGGCGAGGCCGTAATAGGCGTTGGCCTGCTCGGGCTTGAGCTCGATCGCGCTGGCGAAGAAGTCGTGCGCGCCGCGCCACTGCTTCAGGCCGACCAGCGCGAAGCCCATGTTGACGTGGGCTTCCGGCAGCCGCGGCGAGAGCTGCAGCACCCGGTGGAAGGCCTCGGCGGCATTGTCGTAGCGGTGCGCGTGCAACATCACGACGCCCTGACTGAAGCGCTGATCCAGCTCGGCGCGCCGCTGCATTTCGACGTGGCCGCGCAGCCGCAGGCTTTGCAGCGTGTCGACGATGTCGTCGTAGTGGGCGATCAGCAGGCCGCCGAGCAGCACCCCCGCCACGGTCAGCAGCAGTGCCAGCGGGCGGCGGTCGCGATGACTAGCGCGCGCCTTCATTTTGCATTCGACGTCCGACGGCGACGGGCCACAGCCGGCTCAGGATCAGGTAGGCGAACAGCAGGATGCCGATCGTCGCCAGCAGGCCGCCGACGCCCAGCATGATGCGCGACACGGTCTCGACGTTCCAGGCCAGCCCGAGTTCGCCGGGCGTCTTGCGCGGCGCGCCCATCAAGCCGGCGCCGGCGAGACCGGACATCATCAGCATGATGCCGTAGCCGTAGCAGGCCAGCTGCGTGCGGATCGGACCGGGGCCGACCGCGCTGGCGCCCAGGCGCGGCAGCGAAGCCAGCGACTGCGCCATGAAGGCCAGCGTAACCGCCCCGATGGTGCCGTGGTAGTGCGCGGTGACCAGCGTCGTCTGGCCGTCGATCGCGGTGCCCAGCAGCAGGCCTTGTACGAACAACAGTGCGGACAGCCGGTAGCCGGGATGGGCGGCGGCTGCAGGGCGGGTGCGGAGCAGGGCGAGCAGCAGCAGAAGCGGTGCGGGCCAGCTCGCCCATCGCATCAGCGCCGTGAAACCGTGGTGATGAAGGACCGAGCCCGGCGGCGAAGACAGCGCCAGCGCGACGCCGGCGACGATCGGCGCGGCAGCCAATCCGAACAGCGCGCAGGCCAGGCGCGGATCGACGAGTCTTGCCCGCGCCGGCGCCAGGTCGAGCCAGCACACCATCATCAGCAGCGCCAGCACGAACTGCCAGAGATGGCCGCCGCCCCAGAACAGCAGCTCGAAGTAGGCTTGACCATTCAGCTCTTGCGGCAGGCGCAGGCGGGCCAGCGGGACCAGCAGGAGGCACAGCACGAAGCCGGCGGCGGCGAGGCGCAAACCCAGGCTGCGGGCGTCACCGATGCCGACCTGTCGCAGCGCGGGCCAGGGCCAGGTTGCGCGCGCGGCATGCAGCGCCAGCGCCAGGCCGAAGACCGACAGCGAGCTCAGGAAAACGGGCGAGTCGAGCACCGGCAGGTAGTTGCTCATCAGCGGCTGCGGGGTTCCGACACCGACCGAGGTTGCGATGCCGATCGCGCCGAGCGCGGCCAGCGCCAGCACCGTCCGGTCGAGGCCGTCGACCTGGCGGCGGTGGCCGAGCGCCCACAGGCAGCCGGCGAAGGCCATGAACCATACGCCCTGGGACAGGTTGACGTGCAGGGTCAGCGCGACGCGATAGAACTCGGCGCCGGGGAAGAGCTGTCCGATGGCCGGCACCCGGGCGAGCGCGATCAGAATCGCGAACAGGCCCGAGACGGCGACTGCCGCGGCGGCCAGCGCCAGCCAGTGGCCCGCGTGCAGGCGGCTCGCGTCACTCGTGTCGGGCTGTTGATGAGGGCTCATACGGCACCCTTGTGCGGCGACTCGGAGACGAACGGGACGCCGAAGAAGGTCAGGGAGGCGAGCACGAAGACCGCGACGATCATGCCGGCGTTGCGAACCGGATCCGGGCGGTAGGTCGCCCGCAGATGGATCGCGAAGGCCAGCAGCAGCCAGGTGATGAAGGACCAGGTCTCGAGCGGATCCCAGGACCAGTAGCGGCCCCAGGCGTCCTGCGCCCAGATCGCGCCGGTGATCAGCATCAGCGTGTCGAAGACCAGGGCCAGGGCCATGAAGCGGTAGGCCAGTTCGTCCAGTCGGCCGTCCCCGGGCAATTGCGCGAAGCGCTTCAGGCCGATGCCGTAGCGGCGCAGCAGCACGACGCCGGCAATGCCCAGTGCGACCAGCGTCGTGCCGAGGAAGACCTTGGCCATGCCGATATGGATGAACAGCCAGGGCGTGCGGTAGGTCGGCGGGAAATGACCCTCGCCGGGGTGCGACAGCATCAGCCAGCCCATCAGCACGAACAACACCGGCATCACGACGGCTGCGCTGGGACGGATCTTCGGGATGCGCCAGTAGGCGACGATGAAGATCAGCATCAGGCTCCAGACGTTGGAGGACAGGATTTCGAACAGCGTGATGAACGGGCCGTGGTCGAGCCGCTGCCAGCGCAGGCCGAGCGACACGGTGTGCAGCAGCAGGCCGATCAGCAACAGGGCCAGCACGTAGTGGCCGCGCCGCCGTCCCAGCGCGACGCCGAAGATCGCCAGTACGCCACCCAGCACGTAGGCGACGACCGCCGCCCAGAGTACCTGGAGTTCGCGCTCCATCGCTTCAGGCGTCCCAGGCCTTGCGCTGGAACTTGGCGGCGAAATGCCAGCCCAGGCTCAGTACCGCCAGCGTGGCGGTGGCGGCGAGCCAGGGCAAAGTCCAGTCGTAGAACACGTTGTATCCCATCCAGGTACGCAGATCGACCAATTCCAGCCGCCCTTCCGGAAGATCGATGAACTCCCCCGGTTCGAGTTCCGCGCGCCGCTCCCCCGCGCGGACGATGACCTTGTAGCGATCGGGCAGGCGAAACGCCGAGGGCTGCGAAGGATCCAGGATCGTCTCGTCGAAGTCCAGCAGGATCCATACGTCGCGTTTGGACCCCGGCAGCGGCCACTGGCGGGCCTGTTCGTACAGGTGGATCGGGTAGGACGGCAGATGAACCGATCCGACGATCGCTTCGCCGCCGCTCGGCGTGTACCTGAACGTCGGTGCGAAGCCCTTGTTGAAACTGGTGTAGAAGCGGTAGCCCTCGACGATCAGCGGGTGCTGGTCGCCGATGAAGGTTTCTCGCACGCGCTGCTCTTTGTCGATCCACTGGACGCGGTTGCGGGTCGGGCCGCGTTTGATGCCGCGCGCATAGTCGATCGTGAAGCCGAGGTTGGTGAAGCGTACGCGATCGAGGTTGCCGGCATGCCATTGGGCCGCATCGGTCGACGTCAGCCGGCCTTCGAACCAGGCGCCTTCGGTCAGTTCCAGCGTTCCCTTCAGATAGGTCATGCGGCCGGCCGCGATCAGCAGCAGCAGGGCCACCAGGGCGAGATGGAAGACGATCAGCGCGGTTTGGCGCCGGAAGGCCGGATTGCTCAGCAGGGCTGCCAGCAGATTGATCGACAGCAGCGCCAGCGGCACCGCCAGCGGCCAACTGCGCCACTGTTCAGACTGGTAGGCGAACACGATGGCCGTCGCCAGCACGGCCAGCAGCACCAGCGTGGTCTTCAGCGAACCGAGACGGCTCAGCAGCGCGCGGGGACCCGGCTGGCCGGCTCCGGCGCGGGGGGCGAACTGTTCGATCACGGCGGGCTGGAGCAGACGCTCTTCATCCAGTCGATGCCGTTGTTGGTGTTGTTCGAGCTGCCGCCCCCGCTGTTGGCGATCAGGTCAGTGCCGCTCTTGCCGGCCGAGCCGCAGTTGTCCCAGTCCCAGTTGCCGCTGGGCGAGAACTGGATGACCTTCAGCTTGGCGCGCGCGTAGTAGGGGCCGTTGCTGTAGTTGTCGCTATTGCCGTTGATCGCGACTTCCTTGCTGCCGGCCTGGCCGGCCTCGGCACCGACGTCGTTCAGATTGACCAGCAGCATCTTGTTCTTCCAGCCGTGCGGCACCGCCACGTGACACCAGCTGCAGTAGATGTGCTCGATCTTGTCGACGTGGTAGTTGTGCAGGTTGCCCTTGCCGCGGACGCCGTCGTAGAAGCCGGTTCGTCGCCCCGAATCGTTGCGGCCGATGTAGACGCTCTGGTCGTGGCACTTGAAGCACAGGAAGTTGGACGTCGGGCCGCCGTCGCGCGTCGTGCCGCCCATGCCGGGCCCCCACACGCCCTTCAGAATGAACTTGTTGGTCGAACCGTGCGGGCCCCACGGGTTGGCGCCCGGGTCGACGGTCGTGCTGCCGGTGCTGCTGCCATGGCAGTCCGAGCAGTACATGGTCTGGGTGCCGACGTTGTTGGTCCATGGTGACAGCCAGGGAGAAGAACTGCTGATGCCGCGCGCCGAAAGATCGCGGCCGGTAGCGCCGATCACCGGGTGCCAGCCGCGCTTGTTGTTGGCCGTATATGCGGGATCGGCACCGCTGATGCCGGCCGCATCGTTGGGCTGGAATTCCCGCGCCTGGTTGGTGTAGCGGCTGAAGTTGCTGCGGCCGTCCGGATTGACGCCGGTCAGGCTGGGGGCGCTGTCCAGCCTTGGCCGCGTGCTGCCGCTCGGCAGCACGTTGTCGTCGGTGTAGCCGTAGTCGGAATGGCACTTCAGGCAGATCTGGTATTCGCGCGTTACATAGGTGTTGGTCGCGGATGTGCCCGTATTCGCGCCGGGGTCGCCGCGCTTCACGATGTAGCTGCTCGGAAGCGAGAAGAACGAGCTGCCGCCGTACATCGGCTCGACACCCCACTGGCCGCGCAAGGCGCCGGAAATCACGTTCGTGTGCGGTGCGGCGTGATTGTGCGTGGCCCTCGAATCGGACGAGGTATTGCCCTGGGTCAGCGTGCCCGGCAGGCCGTTGTTGCTGCGGATGATGCGGTGCGGGTTGTGGCAGTCGGTGCACTCGGCGTGCCGATTGTCGAGATTGGTTAGGCCGAGCGTCGTACGGGGCTCGATCAGGTCCTTGCCGCAGGCCGAGGTGCCGCTCGTGCAGTCGACGAAGCTGCCGCTGAAGTTGGCGTTGATGTCGTGGCGCTCTTCGCCCGCCGGCTGTTCGGCGGACCTGATCGGCATGTGGCGGAGCAGGCCGAAGTCGCTCTTGATGTTCGGCACGGTACCGTTGGCGGTATTGACCACGCTGGCAGCGGTGGTTGTGTGGCACTGGTAGCAGGTTTCCTCCAGCGCCGGGTTGCCGCCGGCCTTCGGCGTCGCGATGCTGTCGGTGCCCTCGCGCAGCAGCCGGCGCGAACCCTGCACGGTATGGGTGTCGTGGCAGTTCAGGCAGGCGGCCTTCCAGACCGGCTGGCTGGAGGGAAACTCGCGCAGGCTGGCCGAGGCGGCCTTGTAGGTCTCGTCGGCGGTGAGCTCGTTGGCGTGCACCGAGAACGCCCAACTGCCGTTACCCTGGTTCTTGTCGTGGCAGGACAGGCAGATGATGTCCGAGTCCGGGGCGTGGGTGTCGGTCGGCTGGACTTCCTGGAAGCGGTTCTGGCGCAGGAATTTCTGCGGCCCCTTGGTCGGCTCCTCACTGTCGTAGAGGTGCGGATCGTGGCAGCTCGCGCATTGCACCTGGCCCTCGCCGACGCTGCCGGTCGGCTCCAGCGGGACGGCCGGCTTGAAGCCGGCCGAGCGCACGCCGACGATCGAGCCGTCGCCGGCGGGCCAGCGCTGCTGCGCGTCCACCTGGCGCAGTTCGCCGTCGCGGGCCGCCAGGGCGCTGTCATAGGTGACCGAGATCGGGTGATCGTTGGTCAGGTCCACGCCCAGGTCGCGGGTGAAGCCGGTGGTGGTGCCGCTGCCGGCCGGCATCGAGCCGTCGGCGGCCGTACCCGACATCGAAATCGAGACATCGGTCTGGCCGGCTTTGACATTGACGTTGCCGATCGCCAGCGTGCCGTCGTGGCAGGACAGGCAAAGCTTGGAACTGCCCCCCGGTTGTTCGAGCGCCAAGCCGCGGATCGCCTCGGCGTCGAGGCTGGACGAAGTGTACGGCGTGTAAGCCGTGGTGCCGAGTTGCCGGTTCCACAGCGGCGCCGGTGCGGTTGCATTGGCCGAGTGAGGCGTGTGGCAGAAGACGCAGACCTCGGTCTCGCTGTTGGCGACCACGTTCCTGCTCGGCGCGGTGCCAGTGGTGCGGCCGACCTCGGTCGCGGAAAAATTGTGCTTGGTGGCACGGATATCCGAGACCTTGGCGGCCCATGCACCACTCGATGCGAGGACCAGGAAGAGGGCAGCGAGCAAGCCGACCGGTTTCATCTTATTGGTTGTTTCCCAAATACTGGAAAATCGCGACCCGTCCATTGAATGTGTCTGCGATGAATATCCTGTTGTTGTCATCGACCGCGATGCCCGACGGCAGGTAGAACTGCCCGATGTCTTGTCCGGTGCCCCCGATCGGCATCAGGAACTGCCCCTGCTCGTTGAATATCAGAAGGTTGTCGTAGAGGGACTCGACGACGTAGATGTTTCCGTCGCTGTCGCTGGCGACGCCCTTGGGACGTACCAGGTTGCCCGTGTACAAGCCACGGCGGCCCACTGTGCGGACGAATTCCCCGTTGTCGGTACGCAGGATTTGTACCCGGCTGTTCATCGTGTCCGTGACGTATAGCATGCCGTCGCGAATACTCAGGTGCGTCGGATAGTTGAAGCTGCCCTCGGCGTCGCCGCGTTGGCCGATCGTTCGCAGCAGCGTGCCGTCGGGGGCGAATTCCAGCACCGCATGGCCGTGGGTGTCCGATACGAACAGATGGCCGCTGGTCGGGTCTTTGGCCAGACCCGTCGGGCGCGCTAGGCGCCCTTCGCCGATCGGGGCGAATGTCGTGCCGGCCGGATCCAGATGCGCGATCAGGCCGAGCTCGGCGTCCGCGACCCAGAACGTCCCGTCGGTGTCGCTGGCGACACCGATCGGCGCAACGAAGCGGCGATTGCCGGCAGCGTATTCGAGCACACGGAGCTCGCCCGCCACGGTGTCGAAGACGAAGACCGCGGCACGGCTGACGTCGCTGACGATGATGCGACCGGCGCTGTCGATCGCCACCCCCTGGGGTCGCTGCAGTGAAGTCGGGCGTTCTCCGCCAAGTCCGACGAGCCAGCGGAAGAAGCGCGTCAAGGCGCCCTCCGAGCTCTCGTCCCTGACGAAGTTGCTCTCGCCGAAAAGTTCGCCGGCAAACTGGTAGCGCGGGATCTCCGGGCTGGCCGGCCACATCCTGCGGCTCATCGCCGGGTCGTCGCCGACGCCGAAATGCAGCCGGGCGGGCGCCGATCCGCAGCCCGCCAAGGCCAAGCCGAGCAGCGCGGCGGCGAGGAACCTCGCGAGGCCGGAGTTCAATGGGCGGCTCCGGCCCTGGGTGGAAGCAGGCTGAAGACCGTGATCTGGCCGGTGGTGGGATCGGCCAGAAAGAGCCGATCGTCTACGATCGTCAGCGCCGACACCTGGTTTATACCGATCGCGCGCAGATCGATCGGCGTGGCCTCACCGTCGCCGGGAATGAACAGCAGCGTGCTGCGATCGTAGGTCGTCAGCCACAGCCGGCCGTAGTGGTCCACCGCCAGATCGTTCGCCAGCGTCAGTTCGCCCGATCCGATCATGCGCAGCGGCAGGCCGTTCGAGTCGATCTCGATCACGCACTCGCAGCTGCGGTCGAGCACGAAGGTCGACTCCGGTCCTGCGGCGGCGGCCTGTATCGTCACTCCACGCTCGTCCAGCGCGCGCAGTGCGCGATGCCAGATCCCGTTGGGCGAGAATTCGTGGATGCCGCCGGAAAACTCGAACACCCATGTCAGAGTGCCGCTGGGCACGCGCACGACGTCTACCGCGCGGGTGAATTCGATGCTCGAATAGCGCGCCCGCCGACCGCCGTCGGGCCCGAGTTCGAGCACTTGCTGCGGATCGCCCTGCAGCAGGTACCAACTGCCCGCCGCCCCGCTGCGGATGCGCAGGCCGGGGCCTCGCGCACCGTGTATCGGTGCCAACTGGCGCGACGCGAGGTCCACGCGGTAGACGCTCCGCCCGCCGGTGTCGCCGACGAAAAGCGTCTGGTCCTCGCCGGCGAGGGCTGTGACCTGCATGAAGCCGGCAAACGCGCGCTTGCTGCCGGGCAGCGGGAAGAGGGTGCCGGCGCCCAGCATCTCCTCGCGCACCAGCAGCCCGTCGCCGGATTCCGCGCCCTGTACCGATCGCGCGGCGAGCGGTCCGCCCGATAGCGCGAGCGCAATGGCGAGGCAGCGCAGCGTGCTACCAGAAGCCAGGGCCATTGGTCTCATGTCCTCCGAATATCCCGGGCGGCAGCCCCGGCTTGCCCGAATGGCACAGGTCACAGTTTTCCGGCGCCCAGGCGATCTCGCCGTTGTGGCAGGCTCCGCAGAAGCGGCCCTCGATGATGTCGCCCATCGTGACCAGATTCGAGCCGGCGCGCATCTTGAAGCCCAGTTCGGCATGGCAGACCTTGCAGCGGAAGCGGATGCGATGGAACCAGTGCGGAAACACGACCGGCCGCATGCCTTCCTTTTCCGCCACCCGGTTCAGCACCACGTCCGCGTATTCGGCCCGGCCCGGGCTGGGAGGGCTCAAGATCGCCAGCGTGACGAGCAGGCTCGCCAGCGTCCGGTACGCATTGCGGCGAGCACGGGCAGTGCGCATCACTTGCTGTTCCCATCCGCGGCCATGCCGCCCGCGCCCTTGCCTGGTGTAGTCGCCTGAGCGGCCGCACGTCGCTCTTCGGCCTCGAGGGCGGCCACCCGGCGCTGCGCTTCGTTGTTGTCCATCGAATGGCAGCGCCTGCATTCGGTCAGCGGGAAGGCCACCGCGCCGTGGCAGATGCCGCACTGCTGTCCCTGCAGGATCAGGAACATGCTGATCTTGTTGGCGTTGCGCTTCGGCAGAAAGATCTGGTCGTGGCAGTTCGTGCAGTCCAGCCACTCGGTATGCGCCTTGTGCGGAAAGCGCACGGAGGGCATGCTGCCGTAGAGGTCCAGGTAGACATCCTTGTCGAGCCTGCGGTCCTTGAACGCCGGATCGATATAGGGGCGCGGCGAGATGACGCCCTCGCGCAGGGCTCGGATCCAATGTACCTGGTTGCCGGCGCTGTCCGGCGGCAGGTTCTTCAATGCTTCGCCGGGCTGCTGCAGGAGCTTGATGCCGGGGCCATCCGGATCGTGCACGCCGTCTTGCTTGAGATTGTCCCAATGCCCGGCACTGGCAGGCGACGCCACGAACCACAGCGAAAGGATCAGGGCGATGAGGGTCAGGCTTCGCAAGCTCACTAAGACGGCGGCCTCCTGTCAGCCCGGAATGTAGATTCCGGCGTTGCGAATCGCTTTGACGAGCTCGGCGGTCGAGGTTTCGAGCAACTCGATGGCGCCGCCATAGTCACCGCGCGAGGCGCTGGATTCAGCCTGTCCGCGTAACTGGCCCGCCCGCTCCAGAAACGCCTTCATCCGTTCGTCCATCGACGGATTGGCCTGCCGGCGCTCCTCGACCAGCACCTTGATCAACATCTGGTGCGTGTCGTTGCGGTCGAGCTCGTAGTGGTATTCCTCTTCCTTGCTGGCAAAATTGAGCGACCTGACCAGCGTGTCGCCGGTCCGCATCGAGCTGATCGAAGCTTTCGCCATCAGGTAGGCACGCTCGAGCGTCGCACGGGCTTCCGTAAGCTGATTGGCCTGCGCCTTCTGCTGCGCTTCGGCCAGCAATTCCTCGATCTGCCGCGCACTGTCCGCCGCGCCCTTGACGTTGGATTTTTCTTCGCTGATCCGTTTCTGGGCGGCCAGCAGGGCCTTTACGCTTTCGAGCTTGTTGTTGAAATCGGCCTGGGCCTTTTGCGAACTGATGCGCTCGGGCGCGGCAGTCCTGACCGCTGAAAACATCGTCACGCTCGCTTCCGACAGCAGCCGCGAGGCACTCTCGAGGTCGCCGGCCGAAAAAGCTTCCTGCGCCTGCTGGTAGAGTTGCTTGGCTTCCGCGTGGCGCCGCATCGACTCGGGTTCGCCGCTGGCCTCGATCTGCTTGGCGGCCGATGACTTGGTGAGCAGGGTACCGACGGATGCGAAGCGCTTCTCGAGCTGGCTGACGTCGATTGCCTGCGCCTGCATCCGGCTTGCGGCCGTGTCTGCCGCGGCGACCGGGGGCACGCAACCGAGCAGTGCCAGCGCGACAACGCCCACGCGGGTGGCGAACTTGACTGACATTCCAGCGATCCTCCATGGAGCCGTCCGTCGCGCACCGGTCTTGGGGGCGACGCGCCGACGAGTGCCCGACGCAGTCGGCTCCGGTTTGATCCGTGCCGTGCATCTTGGTTTCAGCGTCTTGGTTTCAATGTGGCACGTCGACCGTGCCGCCGCCGATTCGCAGCGCTGGGGCCGAACCGTCCGAAGCGATATTTTACCTTCTGAGGCCCGTCGAGCGCGCGCCGGGTGTAGCCGAATGTGTGGCGTTCGTCGTGCCCGGCAGTTCGGGGTGCCTCGTCCGGGCGAGAAAAAAAGCCCGGCGGCCGGGGCCGCCGGGGCTATTGCGCTTGCGCTCGCCGTGGCGCAGGCTCACTTGGCCTGGGCGTTCTTGACCGGCATCACGTCCTTCTTCTTCGAATGGCAGATGCGGCATTCCGATACCGGGAAGGCGACCTTGCCGTGGCACACGCCGCACTTCTGTCCCAGCAGGATGGCCGCCATGCTGATCTGGTTGGCGCCCTTCTGCGGGATGAAGATCTGCGGGTGGCAGTTAGAGCAGTCCAGCCACGCAGTGTGTTGCTTGTGCGGGTAGACCACGTCGGGCATCGACCCTTTCACTTCTCGAACGATGTTCAGGTCCATCACGACCGGTGCCGCCGTCGGGTCGGTACGGTCCCAACGGGGCGCGATCAGGTTGTTGTCGAGTGCTTTGACCCAATTGACACGGTTGCCGGCATTGCTGCGGGGCAGCGACTCGAAGACCTGCAGCGGCGGCTGCAGCGCATGCGTGCCGTCGTTGTCAGGATCGTGGATGCCGTCCTCGGGCGGCGGCGGATTGCGCTTGGACGCCGGTTTCAGCAGTCGATTGAAGCTCAGCGCGGCGGGGCGCGGCTTCGGCGGCTCGGCCGGGGCCTTCGCAGCGGGCGCGGCGGCGGGAGCGGCCGTGGCCGCCGGCGCGGCGGCAGGCGTGCTGCCGCCATTCTTTGCGGCGGCCACCATGTAGTCGACGGCGGCCTTGATGTCGTCGTCGGCCGTGTCGGTCGCTCCACCCTTGGCGGGCATGGCGGGCGCCTTGCCCTTCAGCGCCGACTGGTAGAGCGAGTCGATGCCGGCCTTGATGCGGGGCGCCCAGTCCTGCGCATTTCCTAACTTCGGCGCGCCGGCGATACCGGCCGAATGGCAGGCGACGCAGACCTTTTCATACACGGCCTTGCCCTTCTCGTTCTGGGCATGGACCGGGGCGGAAAACAACACCGACAACGCGACGGCGCAACCGAGGGGGAATCGAAGGTTCATCATTGTTGACCTCCCGCCTTCGGCTGGATTGCGAGCTTCTGTATCGTGCTCTCATGCACCTGGGTCGGCGTGCCCGGCTTGGCGGAATGACAGAGGTTGCAGTTCTCCACCGACCAGGCGATGTCGCCGTTATGGCAGGCGCCACAGAACTGCCCGTCGATGATCTTGACCATGTTGATCTGGTTGCCGCCGGCCTTGAACTGGAAACCCAGGTCGGCGTGGCAGACCTTGCAACGGAAACGAATGCGATGGAACCAGTGGGGGAAGATGACCGGACGCATGCCTGCCGCGTCCGAATAGTTATTGATGACCACGTCGGCGTATTCCGCGCGAGCTTCGCCGGAGGTGCCCAAGCCGCCGACACTGGCGACTACGAGCAGCGCTCCGATGAGCGCACTGCGCCACCGTGCGGCAAGGTGTCGTAATCTCATAGGTACATGCCTCATTTCAGGTAGGAAACTGTTTGCGGTCGGAGCCTAGAAGCCTCCGAAACTTCTGCTTACGCGAAAATAGAGCACTGCATTTTTCCTGCCATCTACCTCCGCCACGGTGAGCCTCAGACGTGTGTGCAGCCTGCCGATGCCGTAGTCGAGATTCTGCTCGAGCTGCTGGGTGGTCTGCTCGTCCTCCGGTGTCGCACCGATGACGCCGAATTCGCGGTCGTTCCGGCTGTTCGAGGTACTGGCGAGGTAGCGCAGCGAATAGCGCAGGCCGCGCACCGAGAAGGGGCGGTCGTGATAGTAGGTCAGCGAGCCATTCAGCGAGGTATCCTGGTTGCGACTGTCTTCCTCGGTCGCGAACGGGTCCTCTTCCTGCGGCAGCGGCTCCAGCGTTTCGTCGCGCCAGGACTTCTGGTAGCTGAGGTTTCCGCTCAACTGCGAGCGCCGGGATATGTTCCAGTAACCAGTCAGCTGGGCATCGAGCATGCGGAAATGCGATTGCCGGTCGCCGATGCTGCGGCTGTCCGAGTAGGTGAGGCCGAAAGTCCCGGTACTCGAATTGTTCGGAGTGGCTCGCAGCGTCAGCGATGCCGAATTCGAGACGCTGGTGGTATGGAGGCTGTCGAAGCCCGTCGAACGGTTGTAGCTGACGGCCTGGGCGGCCGTCGCCCCGATCGACGTGGTCGGCGAGGGTAGCCAGAGGCGGTTGAGCGAGTGGGACGCGTTGGTCGAGAAACTGCGGCCGCTGTTTTCGTCGCTGATCGAGTTGCTGACCGCGGCGCCCGTTCCCCAGTTGTAGGAAAAATTCCCGAGCTTGAGAGGGTCGCCGGAATAGGAGAGGCTGGCCGTCTGGGCCGTCACCGTCCGCTGCGCGCCGCCCGATCGGGTCGACGCCGCTGACAAGCCGATGGCGCCGCTCAGGTTGCGGCTGAAACGATAGCGGGCCGCCGTGTTCAGTGCCACCGCATCGCTGCCGGTGGATCCGCTGCCCGAATCGGTGTGCGCGTAGCGCGCGGAGGCGGTCGCGCTCCAGGGCGATTCGAGCGGAACCCAGTTGGCGGCGCTGAAGATCTGCAAGGAACGCAGTTCGCTGCTCGAGGCGTTGCTGTCGCCCCGCTTGTCGTACAGCATCGTAGCGGTCGAATTGATCGAGACTTGGTCGCTCGGCCGGATGCTGTGATTGCCGTTTGCGACGAAGCTCTGCGACGAAAACGAATCTTCCCGCTCGTTCTGACTGAATGTGCTCTGGATATCGACCTGTTGCTTGTCGTCGCTCCAGCGGTAGCTGCCGCCCAGCCGATGGATCGTGTCCGTTCCGCCGTCGTCGGTGTCCACCCTGTCCCAGTCGTAGCTGCCGGTGGCGCTCCATCGGCCGCGCACCGGACGATACTGCTGTACGGCCGAGAATCGGTATGACCTGCGCGTCTTGGTGATGAAGGTGGATTCCGAGCGACTGTCCGATACCGAGAAGGTCAGCAGCAGAGGAAAACGACTGAGCGGGAAGATGCTGGCGCCCAACGCGCCGGAAACCGCGGTGGAGTCCGTAGTTCGCTTGCCGCCGCTCTCGGCCTCGGTTTCGGAACCGACCAGCGCCAGCGTGATTCGTCCGTTTATCTGTGCGATCCACGGCTGGAGGATGTAGCTCGCCGCCTGGAGGCTCAGATCGTAGACGTTGGTCGTGACCGCCGCACGGTCTTCCGGGCGCTGCTTGCGGCGCGAGTAACCGATTTCGCCACCCCAGCGGATCGGTGCCATCCCATAGCGCTTCTCCTGCGGAGCGCTGTCTTCGGGTTCCGGCGAGCCGGGGGCCGCGGCCGGTGGCGGAGGTGATTCACTGACTTCGACGACGACCTCGGGTTCTTTTTCGACATCCGGATCGTCGGCGCGACTGCTGTCGGCCTCGGCGGGCGTTGCTCCGGACGGCTGCTCGCCGACCTGGGCCACGGCGACCGCTGTTGCCCAGTGCAAGCCGAACGGGCCGGGGGCGGCTTTGGCAGTAGGCGGTGAGCTCAGCGCCTGGGTTCGTACCGTGTCCGAGTGCAAGGGCGAGGGAAGGCCCGGCGCAGGCGATCCCAGATTCGGGGTCAGCCGAAGGACGACGGCCGGTGTCGCGTCCGCATGTGGGTGCTCGAGCGCAAAGGCGGGAATGCTCAGGCTGGTACCGAGCACGACTCCGCCAAGAATGCGGCTCGGAGCCAGGACGAAATTCCTGTGGCTGGCTTGTTGTTGCGCCTGAACGGCCACGGTCTGCGATCGCCCGCCTGGCCGGCTTAGCCCGCCGTGTCGGCGAAGACCGGGAAGGCTTCGGTATTGATCTGTACCTTGTAGCGCTTGCTGAGGTTCTCCTGATAGTTCGTCCACGCCTCGTCGGCGCGCTCGCGGGCGAACAGTTCGCCGGCACGCTCGCGCACCCGCTCGAAGGTGTGGTGCACGGCCTTCTTCCGGTCAAGCAGCTTGAACACCGCAACGCCTTCAAGGATCCGGATCGGCTCGGAGATGTCACCGGGCGCAAGGGTGTCGATCTTCTGGTGCAGCCCCTCCGGTACCATGCCCCGGTGGATGTAGCCGAGGTCGCCGCCTTCGTCCGCCGACGGGTCGCCGGAATGAAGTTGGGCCAGCTCCTCGAACTTCTCCCCCTTGCCGAGGCGTTCGACCAGCTTGGCCGCCTCTTCCTTGGCAAGTTTCCACACTTCGGTGGACGAAGACGGATCGACCTTCAGCAGGATCATGCCGAGGCGAACCTGCTCCGGCTCGGTAAACTTGTCGGGATGCTCGTCGTAGTAGGCGTGTGCCTCGGCCTCGGTCGGTTCGGGAAGCGCCTTGACGTGGGCCTCGATCCTATCGCGCAGGCTGTCGCTCTCGAGCTTGGCCTTCAACTCGGGCAGGACGGCTTCGCGGCGCTCCTTCCAGACCGGACTGTCACTGTAGCGTTTCTCGTATTTCTCGATTTCCTTCGCGACCTCGTCGTGATCCGGCTCGATGCCCAGCTTCTGCGCTTCCTTCCGCATCAGTACGTCGTTGATGAGTTTCATTCCGACCGCGCGGCGCACCTCGTTCACCTCCGCCTCGGGCGGCTTGCCGTGGTAGAACTTTTGCCGGATCTGCTCGCGGAGGGCGCCGACGTACTGCGCTGCACCAATCGTTTCGCCCTCGACCAGCGCGAAATACGGCTCCTGCGCTGCGCCCGCATGCGTCGCGTCGGACTTTTGGGCGGGGAGCGGCGCTGCCGCCAGCAGGCAAGCGGAGGACAGGGCGATCAGGGCAAGGCGATGTGGAATCATCTGGTCTCTTTGCGTGTGGGGTCGAAAACTAGGCGAAAAAACGGGTCGGGCGCATTTTGCGCCCGACCCCCTTGCAATACCAGTGATTAGGACTGGATTACTTGTTGTGGCACGACAGGCAGACGCCCGAACCAGCCTGGCTCACGCGCAGGAACGAGACCTGGGTGGCCGCGTCCTTCGACTCGACGTGGGGATCGTGGCACGAGGCGCACTCGACCGACGGCGCATTCGCATCGCCGCCGACGCCGCTGAAGTCACGCGTGTAGAGAATGATGTCGGTCTTCTGACGACCCGGGTCGCCGCCGACGGTGGTATTCACCCAGAACACCTGCGTGCCATTGATGACGTCGGTAACCGGCGCAAAGAAGTCGGCGTCGTTGCAGGTGCCATTGACGGTCGCGCTGCTACCGGTGAGGCCGCCGCCGCAGTATTCGATGCCGATCGGGTGGTCGTTGGTCAGGTCGGCACCCAGGGCCGCGACACCGGTCATGATGCCGTCTGACACACCGCCCAGGCTGGTATCCCAGTTGAACGTCAGGGTGGTGTTGGTCAGGCCGGAGCCGGGCTGGTTGACCATGTTATCCATGGCCTGCGTGCCGTCGTGGCAAGACAGACAGGCGGCCGACACCGAGCCGACGGTCAGCGTGTTGCCGTCGATGGTGGAGGAGTTCGCCGTGCTGTACACCGTGTAGGTGGTGGCCGGCAGGTTCTTGTTCCACAGCGGTGCGCTCACGCCGGTGTTGGAGCCGTGCGGCGTGTGGCAGAACACGCAGATTTCCTGGGTGTTGGTCGCCGTGGCGTCGAGACGGTTCGGGCCCGGGCCCGAGTTCGTGAGGTTGTGCTTGGTGTTCGAAATTCCAGCCATGGCAACGCCCGAGGCCAGCGCGAGCGCGGTCAGGACGAGTGCCTTGTTTGTACGTGTAGTCATGTTTGAGACCCCCTGGTAACCCTCAAGTTCTTGGCTCTGACCCAGTCTGTGTCTGGAGACTTGAAACTGCGTCGCTATAGATAAAGCAACCAGCGTGCCAGGGGGTGTTGATCTGAATTGGCTTTAAAAAAATCTTTTAATTCAAGTTGTTGCGAATTTCCAGCCGGAGCCGGATTGCGGCATGGGGCGTTTTTCGATTCCCGACTCTGAAAGAGTTCATCGACTTTGAGAAGCGCCCGCCCCGTCGCGCTCACTTCTTGGCAGGTGGCGGCGCAGCGAAGCCGCCGTCGGCCGAAAGGGCATACGGTCTGAACACGTCCACCTTGCGGAACCACTGGTCGACGAAGTAGATGCGTCCATCCGCATCCACCGAGATACCCGACGGCAGCATGTAGCGGCCGGGGCCCGGCGTCTCGGAGCGCTGGCCGACGAACATCAGCAGGTCGCCCTCAGGGTTGAAGATCTGGAAATTGCCGAAGGCGGCGTCGGCGACGTAGATGTTGCCTTCTCGATCGGCCGCGATTTCCTTCGGCCGAGAGAAGTTGCCCAACTGGCGGCCCGCCTTGCCGAAAGAGTCGAGGTATTGGCCGTTGGCATCGAAGATCTGGACGCGGAAGTTGCCCCCGTCCACCACGTACAGGTGCCCGTCCTTGCCGATCGCGAGGTCGCGCGGCAAGTTGAATTCGCCGGGCCCGCTGCCGCGCTTGCCGATGTCGCGGATATGCTCGCCGGTGACGGCGTCGAAGACCCGCACGCGGTGGTTTTCGGACAGCACGCCGCCGATGTCGACGACGTAGATGAGGCTGCCGGAGGGATCGACGGTGACGCTGGCCAGGCGATCGAACAGGCCCTTGCCGCCGATCTTGCGCAGATGGTGGCCGTCGCGGTCATAGATCTGGATCGCCTTGGCGGTGGCGTCGGCGACGTACAGATTGCCGTTCTGGTCGGTGTCGAGCCCGATCGGCTTGATCAACTGGCCGGGCTCCTCGGCACCGATCAAGAAGAACTTCCGCTCGGGCAGATCGAACACCTTCACCACCCTGTCTGCCGTATCGGAGACGAACAGGCGGCCGTGGTGGACGGCCGACGCATATGGCTTTGCGAAGGCGGTGCCGTGCCGAAGCTCGCCGGTCAACATGCGACGGAGCTGGTCGTCTTCCGAGTCGGCGAGGACGTCCGCCGAGGAGAAGATCGTCCTTTCGAACACGAAGCGCGGTTGATCGGGCGGGGCGGGATAGAGCAATTCCTTCGGCGCCCGGCTGGCGTCCGACGGGGGCCTGATTTCGGCGCATCCGGAGATCAGCGCAATTGCTGCGAGGAGCATCGGCGCCACCATGCGGCGCCACTGGGCGAACGGATTGTCTGAAGATCTGTTTTGCATATTCTGGTTCGGCTGGGTTGAGCGCGGCACGGCGCAGATCACTTGATGTGGCAGGTCTGGCAGAGAATGCCGCTGTCCGGCGACGCCCGCAGGAAGAGCGCTTCGGTGGAGTGGGGATTGTGGCAGCTGGCACACTCGATGAACGGTATCTCGCTTCCGTCTTCCAGATCAAGGCGCACATAGAGAGGCAGGTCGCGCCTGCCTCTGCGGTCGCTCTCGGTGCGGGACGTCCACCACACCGGCCGATTGTCGATCAAGGCGCGCTGGGCCGGGCGGAACTCGTTGGCGATGATCCGGGTGGCTTCGTGCATCGGCGTGCCCGATGCTTTGGCGGCTTGCTTGGCACGCTGCCGGACCTCCTCGATGCCCGCACCACGATACGGCACGCCGTAGGGATGGTCGATCGACAGCCGGGAAATCGAAAAGGCCTGCGCCGAATCGTGGCAGGAAAGGCATGCGATCGATTGCGAACCGACGGCGGTATTGCCTGCCGTGCCCATGCGGCCGATGTCGTCGAAGATCCGGAACGAAAAATCCGCCGACAGGCTCGATTGCCACTGGGGCGCCGTGCTGCTGGCGATGCCTGCGCCGGTGAACGTCGGCGTGTGGCAGAAGACGCAGATCTGGCCGGCTTCTGCCTGCGTCAAGTCGTGTCGGCCAGACAGATTATGCTTGGTGCCGCGCAGATCCTGGGCCGGGCAACTGTGGACGACGCCGGCGATCAGCAAGGTCAGGGCGATTCTGACGATCTGGTTGATCAGGTGCATTTGTGCGGCGAATTCTCGGTTCGATCCACGTGCTTCGTTTCAATTGCTGGAATCGGCTTCCCATCGTTGGGAAGCGACTGCAGTCCTGGTTGTCTACGGCCGCGCAATGGCGATCTTCATCCGCCGCGCCGGCTCGGCCGCAATCGCGGACCATGGCGCGACCGCGCCGGCGCGGCGCGCGTCACGGCCTGCGGGGGCGGTGCGACCATTTGCGGGGCACGGCGACTCGACGCTATTCTCCGCTGCGCCTGCAGTGTGGGCGGAGCGCCAGAGGACCGGTAAGCAACCCACATGCCACGAGACCGCGGTCGCCCGGCCCGGTTCGCTTCTTGCATTGGCGTTCCGACTTTATTGGAGAGCTTGTCGTGAGTATTTCGAGATCAACCCTGGGGACCCTTTCTCGCCTGACTGCGGCCGTGTTGGCTGCAGTCGGATTACAGGCGCACGCCGATGCGGCCGAGTCGAAGCCCGACATCAATCCGGCCTTGCTGTACCACAACTATTGCTCGGTCTGTCACGGTGACCGCGGTGACGGAAACTCCCGTGCGAAGGGCAGCCTGATTCCGCCGCCAAGGGATTTCACCGCGGGCGAGTTGCCGCGGGACTACATGATCAAGATCGTGGCGGACGGCAAGCCGGGCACCGCGATGGTCGGCTGGAAGACTCAGCTCAATGAAAAGGAGGTCGCCGCGGTCGTCGACTACGTGCGTGCGACATTCATGTCGGGCCACATCTTCGTCGCCGACCCGAAGGGCCTGTCCGGCGTGTCCGCGCATGGCGGGCGCGAGAAGGATGCGGGCCGAGGCAACCTTGCCGGTGCGGCGTCGTCGAGCGTCGACATGGAACTGCCTTTCCCGTCCGGACTGAAGGGCGATCCGGTGGCCGGCAAGGCGTTCTACATGGGCAATTGCGCGACCTGCCATGGCGAGAAGGGGGACGGCAAGGGGCCGCGGGCCTACTTCATCAATCCGAAGCCGAGGGATTTCCTGCTCGAGGGGTCGAAACTGGTCTACAACCGGCCGACGCTCTTCAAGGCCATCTCGAAAGGCAGCCTGGGCACCGAGATGCCTGCCTGGGAGAAGGTTCTGACGTCGCAGCAGATTGCCGATGTCGGCGAATTCGTCTTTCAAGCGTTCATTCGCCCGGACGGCAAGACGGCCAGCAGCACAAAGTGAGCCTGGCAGGATTCGCGTCGCGGGCACTGGCGGTACTGCCCGCGATGTTTCTGGCAACGGCAGCGTTGGCCGAGGCGCCGGCGGCCGGGCAGGGCGGCGTGAGCGAACGCCACGAGGCCGGGCGCGCGATCTACAACTTCCGTTGCTACTTCTGTCACGGCTATTCCGGTGACGCGCACACTTTGGCGGCCACCTTCCTGGCGCCGCCGCCACGGGACTTCGTGGCCTTGCCGCCGGATGGGCTGAAGCGCGAATCGATGATCAATGCGGTCACCCACGGCCGGCCGGGTACCGCGATGAAGGGCTTCAAGGGCATTCTGACGGACGATGAAATCGCGACCGTGGTCGATTTCGTGCGCGTCGAGTTCATGCAGAACAAGGCGACCAATACGCGTTATCACACGGTCGAGAACGGTTGGCCCAAGCACGAGCGGAACCGCCTCGCCTTTCCTTTCGCGCGGGGCGAGATCCCGCTGGATAGGCCGTGGAGCGAACTGACCGCGGAGCAAAGACGTGGCAAGCGTCTATTCCTCACCGCCTGCATCACCTGCCATGATCACGCCAGGACCATCGACGCCGGCGTGGTGTGGGAAGGTCGGCCGGTGTCGTATCCGCGCAACCAGCACGTGCCCGGTGGGCCTGCAAGCCCTCCGACGAAGGAGGAGGCGGTGGCGAGCGCGAGCCCCTACCTGCTGCACGACGTAGTGCCGCAACTGGCCGATCTGACTCAGCAGGAAAAGGCCGGCGAACACCTGTTCCAGAAGAACTGCGCTTTCTGCCACGCGGCCGACGGCACCGGCAAGAACTGGATCGGGAGCTTCATGGAACCCCATCCGCGCAACCTGACGGACCCACGGTTCATGGCCGAAATGACCCGCTCCCGCCTGGCAAACACGATCAGGGAAGGCCTGCCGAACACGTCGATGCCGGCCTGGAAGCACGTGCTGGCCGACGAAGAGGTCGCGTCGATCGTGGCTTACGTGAACAAGGCTTTCCATCCGCTGAAGGATTAGCGCCCTCACGCGACGGACCGCCGGGAAGCGGTTCGGCCCGGCCGGTCAACCCTTGCCCGAGTTGTCGATCTTCTCGGGTGCTTCGATCTTCTCGGGCGCTTCGATCTGCTCGGGTGCCTCGATCTTCTCGGGTGCCTCGATCTTCTCTACGCGCTCGACCCGTTCCGGCTCCTCGATCTTGTCGATCCGCTCGACCCGTTCCGGCTCGTCGATCCTCTCTATCCGCTCGACACGATCGATCCGCTCACGGTCGCCGAATTCCCTCGAGGGACCTTGCGAGTCTCGCCGTGTCTCGCTTTGGCCGTCACGAACGCGGGTTTCGACGCGTTCGACACGGCGGCCGGATTCGTCGAAGGTCTCGATCCGTTCGCGGCTCTCGGTCCGATCGCCGCGCTGCTCCGACTCGAAGCGCTCGCGCGATTCGCGCGCGCCGCCCGCACTGCGCCGCTCGACTTCGGTCCTCTCGCGTTCCCGCTCGCCCGACTCGCTTTCGATCTCGATGCGGGTCTTGCCGCCGCCGACTTCGCTTCTGAGCTTGATCTCGGTGCTGCCGTCGCCGGCCTCGGTTTCGATGCGGGATTCGATACGCGACCCATCGTTGCCTTCAACGCGGGATTCGCTGCGCGTGCTCTCGCCATCGTCGTCGCTTTCGATGCGCGACTCGGTACGCGTGCCGCCGCTCTCGGTCTCAGCCTGTCCGCTGCCCGCGCTAACCGCAGCCGTATTGTGCTTGTCTTCGTTCCGGCGGCCGTGGCCGTCGTCGCTCTGCTCCCGCGCCAAAGTCCTTACGAAGCTGATGCTGTCGGCGCGCAGGTCTGCACCTGCGCGGCTCGCGGCAACGACGACGCGCGCGCCGACGCGCAGTTCGCTCGCCACACCGCCGCGGAACTGCGTATCGGGCGGCAGCCGAAGCTGAATTCCGCCGATGTCGATGCGTTCGCGGGCCTGTCGCAGGACGATGCCTTCAATGATCGCGCGGTCCACCTGCTGCAGGGAACTGAATACCGGATCGGGCCTGACCGACGTCGGACGCAACTGCGCCCCGGTCCAGCGGCCGCGCACCAGTGCCGCGCCGCGCTGCCCGATCGCACCGGCCACCTTCACGCCGGCGACGCTGCCACGGGCGTCGATCGGTCCTGCCACGCTGGCATCGCGCAGGCCCGGCGCCGCCGCGATATAGGTCGCCTGCAACTCGCCGTTCGGCGCACGCAAGCCGCCGACCCGCACCATGTCGCCGCTGCGCAGGTTCGCCGGCCGCTCGCCCGCGACGATGCGTACCGCCTGGCCCATCACGCGAAGTTCGTTGCCGCGACCGACGTCGGTGACCGGCCCTTCGAACGCATCGACGATCGAGATCGATCTGGCCTCGAAGCCACGCGGCGAAGTGCCGGCGCGTATCGCGACGACTTGTCCGACCGCAAGGTTGGCGATGGTTGCCGGAGCGGCATTGATGTCCACCGGCGTATCGGGTTCGAAATGGACCTCCACGCCATTGACGCAGACCGAGGCAAATCCGGTGATCGTGCCGACGATGCCGGTGCCGCCTATACCGCCGGCAGGCGCGCCGGTGCCACCGACGCCGCCGCCGGCAAGAGGGGCTCCGGTGCCGCCGAGCCCTCCGGCGGGCGCTCCCGTGCCGCCGACGCCGCTGCCCGCGACTGGCGCGCCGGTGCCGCCGATCCCGCTCGCCGGGGCGCCGGTGCCGCCGATGCCGCTGAGGGGTGCGCCGGTACCACCGATGCCGCTGGCCGGGGCGCCGGTACCACCGATGCCACTGGCCGGCGTGCCGGTGCCGCCAAGGCCGCCGCTACGGGCCGGTGCCCCCGTTCCTCCTATCCCGCCGCCATGCAGCGGCGCCCCGGTACCGCCGATTCCGCCTTCGTCCACGCATGCCGGCGCGGCGACCAGCGTCGACGGCGCGATCGCCGCCAGCAGCGCAAGCAGCACGGGGAACAGACGGGACAGTATCGGCGTCACTGCGTTTCGTCCTGTTTTTCGGCTCTTTCGGTATAGAAGAACAGGCCGACGGTGATACGTTGCATGTCTTCCTCGCTGCCCGCGTCCTTGCGCTCGAAATCCGCCGCCTGCTGGTTCAGTGCCAGCAGCAGGTCCATTCCCTTGTGCGAGGTCTGCTCGCGCAACTGCACGACACTGGCGGGCGACAAGGCATCGTAGTGGACGCTGCGTTCGAAGAACGCGGGTCCGTCGCTGGTCAGGTTGTGCACGGCCGCACAGGCGTGGTCATGGACGTTGTGCGCGAAATAGGCCGCCTTTTCGTCGAAACCGCTTCTCGGCACGAAGGCATTGACACGGAGATGCACGCGGTCGTCGTCGTCGAGTTCGGCTACGCCAATGCGTAGCCACTCGTCTAGCACGACACGTGCCCGGATATCCTTGCTGACGCAGGCGACTAGGCTGTCGAACGACAGGTCGCCGCCGGCGCTGGCCAGCCGCGCCAGCGGCACCGGGCTGCCGTCGGGGAGGCAGAACGGCGCCTGACTCATCCAGGTGCTGACGAGCTGGGCGCCGAGCGAGATCGCCGGTGGAAGATCGCTGCCGCTGTCGCGGGCCTCGCTGCGCAAACGCCTGACGTCCTTGCGATGCACGCCGGTCAGCAGGCTGATACGGCTATCGGACTGCGGTTTGTTGTCGATCTTGAATTCTGCGTCGGCAATTTCGACGAAGATGCCCTTCAGCAAGTCGGCGAAGTAGGTGTAGGTGATGCCCTTTCTGAGCATCAGCCTGACCATGGGCCGCATCACCCTTTTCAGCGCGAGAATCAGCGATGGAGGTGGGGCAAGCTGCATTCGGCGCGTCCAGCATGAGATACCGTATAGTGTATGTAAGCGTGGGAAATTTTTCCATTAATGTGGCCGCCGCTGAGTCATATGCCACACTTTTCTTAAGAAAACTCGACGCCCAGGCCGAGCGGATGCTTCGTGACGGCGCTCGCAACGATGCCGGCAAACGTCGCCACCGCCAGCAGCAGGCTGACGCGCCGGTCGGTCGGTCCGCGCCGCGGCGACAGCGCCCGGCTGCCCAGCACCACGTAGCATGGCAGCAGCACCAGCTTGGTCTGCAGCCAGGGCAGCGACAAGACCTGTAGCCCGAGCGACCATGCCATCGCCAGCGCGCTCGCCAGCAGAGCGCTATCCACCAAGTGCGGCACGATCCTGGCGCGCCCGCGCAACAGCGGGTGCGACGGACTGTGCAGCGAAATCGCGGCCCTCAGCAGGAAGCCTGCGCCGCTCAGGATCACGCAGGCGATATGTATCGACTTGAGACTCGAGTAGTCCATGCGGGAGAATGTGCCTCGAATGAGACGAAATGCGCGCCGGCCCCGATCAAGCCGTCATGCGTTTCGACCACAGAACGGAACGATCGATGACGAGCAAGCCCCTCGAGCTGAAGTTGCTGTTGCCGCGGATCAGCATGTTTTCGGAGCTGAGTCCCGAGCAGATCGAACGGCTCGCCGGTCAGTGCCGGCACCGTGTGATCGCGAAAGGCGAGATGTTGTTCCAGCGGGGCGATCCGCCCCATGGCTTCTACCACGTCATCGCGGGGCAGGTGAAGCTCGCGTTGTCCTCGCGCGACGGAGGCGAGAAGGTCGTCGAGATCATTGGGGCCGGCAACAGTTTCGGTGAGGCGGTGATGTTCCTCGATCGCCCGTATCCGGTATTCGCGCAGGCGCTGGTCGCCTCCGAGGTGCTGCAGATCAGCCAGACGGCGGTCTTCGGCCTGCTGGCGGACGACCCCAGCTTTGCCCGGGCCGTGCTGGCCGGCATGGCGATCAGGCTGCACACGCTGGTGCGCGACGTGGAGTCGTACAGCATGCGTACGGCCACCCAGCGGGTGACGGGCTACCTGATCAAGGAGGCCGGCAGCCCGCCCTGTGGGTCCGGCAACCCGGTGGTCAGGCTGCCGGCCAGCAAGCAGGTCATCGCGTCGCGGCTCAACCTGACGCCCGAGACCTTTTCGCGCACGCTTCACGTGTTGAGCGAGCAGAAGCTGATCAGCGTGTCGGGACGGGAGATTACGATCCTCGATATCCGCGGCCTCGCCACGCCCTGACCCGGCGTGCCGCAGGCCGCCCGCTAGCGGCCTTGGCATGCGGCGTCCCGCCTGCGTTGCCGGTAGCGTCCGAGGCCGCCGGCCATGTTCGCCGCCTGCGACAGGTGGGCGCCGATCAGCAGCAGGCCTGCCGGTACCGCCAGCCAGTTCAGCCACGGCGCGGGCAGCGCGACCAGCAGTGCCGCCAGGTGCAGGCGCAGGTGCAGGCGCATGCGGCGCTCGTCGATGACCTGGTGCATCAGCAGCGCTTCGGCGCCCGAGTTGTTCAGATGCAGCCAGACCAGGAACGGGACGATCTTGTACATCATCGCGCACAGGACCGAGACGAAGCCGCCGAGCAGAACCAGGATGCCGATTGCGACCTCCAGCTCCGGCCACGGAGGCAGCAGCGGCTGCAGTAGCGCGAGCACGCCGGCCGCGAGCACGCACAGCAGGGCCGTACGCCAGAAGGCGAAACTGCTGTCGGTGCGGGGGCGTTTGCGCTTGTGCTGCAGGCGCAGCGTGGTCGTGGCATAGCCGATCGCCAGCAGCGCCAGCACGGCGTCGGTGAGCCGGGCGTTGACGCCGCCGATCGAGAGCGCTACCGCCAGCAGTAGCAGGGCTGGGAACCATCGCTGGAAGGCGTCGGGGTACTTGGGCGTCATCTGGAACATCGGCACGACGAGGAAGCTTGCCGCGCAGACCAGCATCAGTCCCCAGCCGAGCCAGCC
The DNA here is from genome assembly GCA_050303815.1 of Rhodocyclaceae bacterium. Lineage (GTDB taxonomy): Bacteria > Pseudomonadota > Gammaproteobacteria > Burkholderiales > Rhodocyclaceae > Cognatazoarcus. The sequence goes on along the minus strand of JBNLCM010000126.1, from coordinate 8,822 downwards.
GGCCCTGAGGTGGCCGGCCGTCGTGAGCATCACGCCGGGCGGGGCATGGCCGGCACGCGCCAGGGCCAGGGCCACGCCCAGGGCCGCCGTGACTGCGAGGCCGAGCAGCGCAAACTGCATCGCGCGTTGCGATGGGGTGCGCGCCGGTGCACGCCACAGAGCGACCATGATCGCCACGAAAAAAATCAGCAGCGCCAGCGCCAGCGCCAGCGCAGCGAGCAGGAAGCAGATCCGGTTGCCGCTGAGGAAACCTGCCGGCAGGGCGGCGGCGCCGATCAGCACCAGCGGATGGGTCCATTGGGCGAGCCGTCGGGAGCTGGCGACGGTGGCGCCAATTGCGACCGGCGTCAGTTGCAGCATCGCGCCGAGCATCGCCTGCAGCATGAAGCCGACAGTCAGCAGATGGGTCAGGGCCAGACTGGCGGCCGACCAGCGGCTCGCCAGTCCGTTGCCCGAGAACGTCAGCAGCACACCGGCTGCGATGCCGAACGGGATCGCCGAGAGCAGGAAGCGCAGCGGGACTTCGAAAGGCGGCGCCTGCTCGAAACTGAGCAATTCCCTCACGTTTCCGCGATCCGGATGCGGATGCGGAAGGTGCCGTCGTCCTGCAGCTCGGTGTCGTAGCTGTAGCCGTTCTGGCTCAAGATCGAATAGAGCGGCCCGGGTTCGCGGTGGATCAGCAGGATCAGGTCCTGCCCCGGCGACAATTCGTCCAGCGCGTCGAGCGTCATTTCCATCGGCGCCGGGGGCTGCTGCCAGCGGGCGTCGACAACCAGTTCGTCGGCCATGCTTCAGACTCCCTCGGCGAGTCCCAGTCGATCGGCGAGGGCGGCGGGGTCCGGAATCCGTTCATCGCACATCGGATAGAGGATGCCTTCCTCCTTGCAGTTGTGCTGTTCCATGAAGATCACCATGGTCTCGACCGCGCCGAAGTAATCGTCGGCGTCGGCGGCCTTCGCCGCGGCCAGCAGTGAAGCCAACAAGGCCCGCATCTGGCCGTGTTCGCCGCGCATCACCTCGGTGGGGCCACCGCTCATGCCGGTCGCCTGTTCGAAGGCCGGGAACAATTGCTCTTCCTCGGCGCGGAAATGCAACTCCAACTGGTGTGCGAATTCATCCAGGCGGTTGCGGCAGGTGCTCCAGTCGCCTTCGTTGGCGGCGTTTTCGGCTTCCGCGAACAGGCGGTCGCAATGGTCGTGGTGTTTGGCAAGCAGGGATTTGAGGATACTCATGGGCGCTGTCTCCTGTCTGGGGCAGGGGCAGTGTGCATCAGTACAGAAGGCAAGAAATTGATGACCCTCAATTTCTGGTGGCGGCGGCAGGCCCGCCGGAACCGCTTGGGCGGATCGTGGCGGCCTGGCCGCGCGTGCGGGAAGAGGTGGCGAAGGCGGCCGCCCGGTGCGGGCGGGCGTGATCGTTCAACTCCGGGTGACGCCGCTTTGGCGCGCACCGTGCAGCGCACGCTCGAGCATGTAGTCGACCGCCGCGCGTACTTCGTCGTCGCTGAGGGAGGGATTGCCGCCCTTGGCGGGCATCAGGCCGATGCGCCCGCGGTAGCCGACGATGGCGTTCCGGTACAGGCTTTCGCGGCCCGACGAGAGGCGCGAGTTCCAGTCCTTGGCGGCGTCCAGGCGTGGCGCGCCTGCGATGCCGGGTCCGTGGCACAGCGCGCAGGCATTGCGGAAGACTGCTGCACCGACGATGTTGTCGCGTTCGGGCGGGGCCAGCGAATGCGGCGCCGCATTCGCCAGCGAAATCAGCGAAGGATTGATCGTCTGTGGCGGACGAGCCGTCCTGGCGCGGCTCGCATTCACCATCTCGGGAGCGTCGGGGGCGCTACACCCCACGATACAGGTCAGACTGACGAGCGCGAGTCCACGCTGATGCATGCGCATTCGGTGTTTCCCTTCCGTGCCTGTCGCCGGATGGGAACACCCGACGAGCCGAAAGCATTCTAGGGAAACACCTGCTGCATGGCGTTGATTGCTATCAACATGACGTCCCGATGGCGCGGCCCCTTATTGCTGCAGCGTCTTCTCGGTCTTGTGCGCTTGGTCGAGCGCGTGTTGCGCCTCGGGCGGCATGTAGTTCTCGTCGTGCTTCGCCAGCACCTCGCTGGCGGTGAACACGCCGTCCGTACCGAGCTTGCCCTGCACCACGGCGCCCTTGCCTTCCTTGAACAGATCCGGCAACGGTCCGTTGTAGACCACCTGAATGCTGCGGGCGGTATCGGTCACCGAAAAGTGCACCATGACGCCGTCGCGCTTGATCGAGCCTTCCTCCACCATGCCGCCGATGCGGAAGGTGCGGCCGGTCGGCGCCTTGCCTTCCGCGACTTCGGTCGGCGTATGGAAGAACACCAGGTTCTCGCGGAACGCGGACAGGACCAGCGCGGTGGCGCCGATCAGCAGGGCCAGGCCGCCGAGTATCAGCGCGAAGCGCTTGTGACGGGCTTTCATGATTGCATCTCCGACAGTTTGTGCGATGCGGTTGCGCGCTGCAGGCGGCTCAGCCTGCGGGTCGAATTAAGGCGGCGCATCCGCAACAGAACCAGTTCCGCCACGATCAGGATGGCGGTCATGCCGTACGAACCCCAGACGAACCAGGCCGCACCGCCCATGTCCCAGAAGGTGCTCCAGGATTCCCAAGTCAATTCGATTCTCCAAGTCTTGCCAATTCTCCACGCACCCAGTCGGTGTGGCGTTCCCGCTCCAGGATCAGCACACGCACCCGGTACAGCGTCACGGCGATCGTGTAGGCCCACGCCGCCAGCGCCATGACGAGCATGCCGGAAAGCATGATCGACGCCATGCTCGGTGCCTTGGTCAGACTTACAGACGCGCCTTGATGCAAGGTGTTCCACCATTTGACCGAGAAATAGATGATCGGCACGTTGACGGCGCCGACCAGACACAGGATCGCGCCGGCCTTGTCGCGCCGGCGCGGGTCGTCGATGGCGGCGACCAGCGCCATGTAGCCCAGGTAGAGGAAGAGCAGCAGCAGTTGCGAGGTCAAGCGCGCGTCCCACACCCAGTACGCGCCCCAGGTCGGGCGCCCCCACAGCGCGCCGGTCCATAGCGCGACGAAGCAGAACATCGCGCCGGTCGGCGCCAGCGCCTGGGCCATCAGCGCCGACAGTCGGGTGTTCAGTACCATGCCGACCGCCGACCAGAAGGCCATCACCAGGAATACGAACATCGACATCCAGGCCGCCGGCACGTGGATGAAGATGACGCGATAGACCTCGCCCTGGACGGCATCGGTCGGCGCCTTGAAGAAGCCGATCCACAGTCCGACGATGGTCAGCACCAGGGCGATCGCGGCGAACAGCGGCGCGAGCTTGCCGGCCACCGGGTAGAAGGCCTGTGGGGCTGCGTAATGGTAGATGTTGAAGCGGGACTCGGTCGTGCTCATGGATGTTCGCCTGCTGGTTCGGTATGTCTGCGGTGGTCTCCCGGCCGCTCACTCGGTCGAGATTCTAAGCGCTGCAGCACAGGCGATGGGTGATAACGCGAGGGCCGCGAGCGCGCCCCCACCCAGAAGCAGCATGTGTGCCGACGCGCCGGTCCCGGACAAGTGGGCGTCAACGGAGCCGGCGCCGAAGATCAGCACCGGGACGAACAAAGGCAGGACCAGCAGTGCCAGCAGCGCGCCGCCGCCGCGCAGGCCCAGCGTCAACGCGGCGCCGACCGCACCGATCAGCGACAGCGTCGGCGTGCCGACCGCCAGCGAGGTCGTCAGGACGCGGATCGCGCCGCCTTCCAGGTCGAACATCAGCGCCATCAGCGGCGCGATGAGCAGCAGTGGTACCGCGGTCGTCAGCCAGTGGGCCAGCACCTTGGCCAGAATCCACAGCACGGTCGGGTCCGGCGACAGCAGCATCTGCTCGAGCGTGCCGTCCTGGTGGTCCTGCGCGAACAGGCGGTGCAGCGACAGCAGACAGCTCAGCAGCGCGGCGACCCACAGCACGCCCGGCCCGATGGCGCGCAACTGGTTCGGTTCGGCGCCGACGCCGAACGGGAACAGGCAGCCGACGATGACGAAGAAGGCCAGCGAGATCAATAGATCGGCGCGGCTGCGCCAGGCCAGCAGCATGTCGCGGCGAAGCACTGCGTAGAAGGCGTTCATGTGGCGTATCCAGCCAGGTCGAGCGTCTGCACCGGGTTGCGGAAGGCGACCTCCTGGTGGGTGGTGTAGATCACCAGCCCGCCGCGTTCGCAATGCTCGTCGAGCGTTTCCGCCAGGTCCGCCACCGCGTCCACGTCGAGGGCACTGAATGGTTCGTCGAGGATCCAGACCGGCTTGTCCGAGGCCAGGAACAGTCGCGCCAGTCCGACCCGCCGCCGCTGGCCGGCCGACAGCACCTTGCAGGGCAGGTCGAGGCGTTCGCCCAGTCCGATGCGTACCAGCGCCGCTTCGCAGGCCGCCTCGTCGGCCTGCGCGTGGCAGGCGACGTGCGCCATCAGGCGCAGGTTCTCGAGCGGCGTGAGCAGTTCCGACAAAGCCGGCGCATGTCCGAGATAGAGCGTGTCGGCATGGAAGGCCTCACGTTCCTTCAGGATGTTGCGTCCTTGCCAGCTCACCTCGCCGTGTTCCGGATGCACCAGCGCGCAGAGGATTCTGAGCATGCTGGTCTTGCCGATGCCATTGGGGCCGCCGAGCCTGAGCAACTGGCCGGGTTCGAGATTCAGATTCACGCCCGAGAACAGAAGGCGGTCGCCGCGCATGCAGGCGAGGTCGGTGACTTGCAGCATGGGCCGAGACGATAGCGGCGCTGCGGAGGGAATGCAATCCGGCAATGACAGGCCACCCGCGCCGGGGCGCGGGTGGCCGCAGGACGGAGGGCTTCAGTCTTGCGACTGGGCCGGCGGATGGAACACGTCCGGCGCCGCACCGCCGCGCCCGACGCCGATGTCCTGCTCGACCGGCGGCAGCGAATGGGCGATGCCCTTGTGGCAGTCGATGCAGGTCTTGCCGTCTTCGAAGCCTTCCTGATGCATCCGACCGGAGCGGCGGCCCTGGATCGTGTAGTCGAAGTACTTGTAGTTGTGGCAGTTGCGGCACTCGCGCGAGTCGGTCTTGCGCATCCGATCCCACTCGTGCTGGGCCAGTTCGAGCCGCTTGGCGTTGAACTTCTCGGGCGTGTCGATGGTGCCGAGGATCTTGTGCAGGACCTCGTTGGAAGCCTGGATCTTGCGCACGATCTTGTGCGTCCATTCCTTCGGCACGTGGCAGTCCGGGCAGGTGGCGCGCACGCCGCTGCGGTTCGAGTAGTGGATGGTGTTGCGGTACTCCTTGAAGACGTTGTCCTGCATCTCGTGGCAGGAGATGCAGAAGTCCTCGCGGTTGGTCCATTCCATCGCCGTGTTGAAGCCGCCCCAGAAGACGATGCCGGCAACGAACACGACGATTACCAGGCCGAGTCCGGCCCCCCTGAGGCGACGCCAGATGCCGCCTTGGTTGTTGTTCTGGCTCATGAGCGATCCCCTTTAGCGCAGCCCTTCGGCTTTCTTGAAGTTGTTCTCGACCAGCGGCTTGGCGTCGGTCTGAACGACGTGGCACTGGTTGCAGAAGTAGCGCCGCGGGGAAATGTTGGACAATTCCTTGCCGTCGCGATCCTTGAAATGGGTCAGGCTGACCTTGGTGGCGCCGGTCTCGCGGTAGCGCGTCCAGGAATGGCAATCCATGCACTTGTTGAAATTGGTGGTGATGTTGTAGCCGTCGATCTTGTGCGGGATCAGCGGCGGCTGCTGGACGTAGGCCCTTTCCACCGGCGCATGGTCCTTTTCGACCGAGAAGCTGCCCGGCGCGACTGCTTCGGTCGCCACGTCCTTGCCGCGCAGACTCTTCACGGCATCGGCGGCCGACCCGCTCATCGAGAGGCCAAGTCCGGCTGCCGCCAGTGCCGCCACGACAAGGTTCCTGGTTCTGAATTTCATGACTCGCTCCTATCAATTCGGGTGGTCAATCTGAAAACATCCTTGCTGCATACGTCGATGCAGCGACCGCAGTTCGTGCAGTCCTGGTCGAGAATCAGTGGATGCCGCTGGCCGACCCCCTTCAGAGCCGGCCGGATGACCTGGGGCTCGGGGCACACCGCGAAGCAGTCCATGCAATCGTTGCAGGCGGACCGGTGAGCCGCCTTGACGCGGATCAGTCCATGCCTGCCGAGCAATCCGTAGAACGCGCCCATCGGGCAGATGCGGCTGCACCAGCCGCGGCTGGCGATCAACAAGTCGTACAGGAACACCGCCAGCACGATGCCCCAGGCCAGGCCGAAGCCGAAGATCAGGCCGCGATGCAGCATCGAGACCGGATTGACCCACTCCCAGGCCAGCGTGCCGGTCAGAGCCGAGGCCGCCAGCGTCATGCCGAGCAGCCAGTAGCGGGTATGGGCGCTGGGCGGCGTGCCGCCCTTCAGGCCGAGGCGGCGGCGCAGCCAGGCTGCGGCGTCGGTGACGACGTTGAGCGGGCACACCCAGGCGCAGAACGTCCGGCCGCCGAGCAGCAGGTAGAACGCCAGCACGATGCCGGCACCGAGCAGGGCCTGCCGATACGGGATCTGGCCGGCCGCGATCGATTGCAGCAGCACGAACGGGTCGGTCAGCGGCAGGACGTCGAGCGTCAGGCTCGACGACAGGTTGCCCTTGACGATCCAGACCCCGAACCAAGGCCCCAGCATGAGCAGCAGCAGGATCCCCAACTGGCTGGCGCGCCGCAGCAGCAGCCACTTGTGGGCCGACAGCCAGCCCTTGACCTCGACCGCCTCGCGGCCGGGATCGGCAAGCGCCTGCTTGCGGGGCGTGGCGCCGGCGGTGCCGCTCGTCGCGCTCATGGCTTCCACCCCGAATCGAGTCCGCCGCCGGCAGGTTTCGCGGGCGCGTAGTCCGGTGCTACGCGGGTGTCGCCGTACTTGCGGTCCTCCAGACCGCGCATCGGCAACTGGGTCTGGTCGCCGATCAAGGATCCTCCGGCGCGCGCCTTCTCCTCCCAGCTCTTGCGGTAGTGCTCGGCCGACTGCCCCTGGGCCAGCTTGTAGGGCAGGACCTTGATCGCCGCTTCGGGCAGCACGCAGGAGTGCTCGCACTTGCCGCAGCCGGTACAGGCGTCCGAGTGCACGGTCGGCAGCAGCATCGCGTGACGGTCGGACCTCGGGTTATGCACCATCTCCAGCGTGATCGCCTTGTCGATCACCGGGCACACGCGATAGCAGACGTCGCAGCGCAGGCCGAGAAAGTTCAGGCAGGTCTCCTGGTCCACCAGCACGGCCAGCCCCATCCTGGCCTTGCCGATGTCGCGCAGCTCGTGGTCGAGGGCCCCGGTCGGACAGGCGGCGACGCAGGGGATGTCCTCGCACATCTCGCACGGCACCGCCCGGGCCTCGAACCACGGCGTGCCGGTCGCCACGTTGTCGCCGAGCGCGGAAAGCTGCAGCGTGTCGTACGGGCAATCGCGCACGCACAGGCCGCAGCGCACGCAGGCGGCCAGGAAGTCCTGCTCGGGCAGCGCGCCGGGCGGGCGCAACGCGGTCGCCGGGCGCGCCGACACCTCCCGCGCGTACATGCCGACACCCAGCGACAGCAGGCAGGCGCCGCCGGCCGCGCCGGCCATTTCCTTCAGGAAACGGCGACGCGAGCGGGCTCCGCGATCCGGCTCGGTGCGGGCTGAGCGACGGCTGTTCATGGCTGCCTACCGTATGGAGTGGGGGCCCCGCGCCGGGCGGGGCCGGTTTCGTCGATCAGGCCTTGCTGACCTTGACTGCGCATTTCTTGAAGTCGGTTTCCTTCGAGATCGGGCAGGTGGCGTCCAGCGTCAGCTTGTTCACCAGCCGGCCTTCGTCGAAGAACGGGATGAAGACCAGGCCGATCGGCGGCTTGTTGCGGCCGCGGGTCTCCAGCGTCGCCACGATCTCGCCGCGCCGCGAGGCGACCTTGATCTTGGCGCCCCGCTGCAGGCCTCGGCGGGCGGCGTCGTCCGGGTTCATGAACACCTGCGCTTCCGGCACCGAGCGGTGCAGCTCAGGCACGCGGCGGGTCATCGAGCCGGTGTGCCAGTGTTCCAGCACGCGGCCGGTGCATAGCCACATGTCGTATTCGGCGTCCGGGCTTTCGGCCGGCGGCTCGTACGGCAGCGCGAAGATCACCGCGCGCTTGTCCGGCTTGCCGTAGAACTCGATGTCGGCCCCGGCCTTGACGTAGGGGTCGTAGCCTTCACGGAAGCGCCACAGCGTCTCCTTGCCGTCCACCACCGGCCAGCGCAGACCGCGGGCCTTGTGGTAGGCGTCGAAGTCGGCCAGATCGTGGCCGTGGCCGCGGCCGAAGCTGGCGTACTCCTCGAACAGGCCCTTCTGCAGGTAGTAGCCCAGTTCCTGCGACTCGTCGTTCATGTAGCCGGTCCAGGCGTGATCATTGGCCTTGGCGACATCGGAGAGCGGGAACTTGTCCACCTGGCCGTTGGCGAACAGCACGTCGTACAGCGTCTTGCCCTTGTACTCCGGCTTCTTCGCGATCATTTCGGCCGGCCAGGCCTCCTCGACCTTGAAGCGCTTGGAGAACTCGACGAACTGCCACAGGTCGGACTTGGCCTCGCCTGGCGGCGAGACTTGCTGGCGCCAGAACTGGGTGCGCCGCTCGGCATTGCCGTAGGCCCCTTCCTCCTCGGCCCACGTCGCGGTCGGCAAGATCAGGTCGGCGGACAGCGCCGACACGGTCGGGTAGGGGTCGGAGACCACCACGAAGGCTTCCGGATTGCGCCAGCCGGGGTAGGTCTCGTCATTGGTGTTGGGACCGGCCTGCATGTTGTTGTTGCAGCTCACCCAATAG
>JBNLCM010000125.1:0-3865 GCA_050303815.1 Rhodocyclaceae bacterium | reverse complement strand
CTGGGAAAACAAGACCACCGACGACTACTTCAAGGGCAAGAAGGTCGTGCTCTTCTCCCTGCCCGGCGCCTTCACGCCGACCTGCTCCACCTACCAGCTGCCCGACTTCGACAAGATGGCCGACGACTTCCGGGCCAAGGGTATCGACGAGATCTACTGCCTCTCGGTCAACGACGCCTTCGTGATGAACGCCTGGGGCAAGCAGCAGGGCCTGAAGAACATCAAGCTGATCCCGGACGGTTCCGGCGAGTTCACCCGCAAGATGGGCATGCTGGTCTGCAAGGACAACCTGGGCTTCGGCATGCGCTCCTGGCGCTACGCCGCCATCGTCGACGACGGCGTGGTGAAGGCCTGGTTCGAGGAGCCCGGCTTCTCCGACAACTGCGAGACCGACCCCTACGGCGAGTCCTCGCCGCAGAACGTCTACGAGAAGCTCACCGACGAGGTTCTCGGCGAGAAGTCCGAAGCCGCCTGAGGCGCTTCCCTTCGAGACAAAGAGAAACGGCCCGCCTTCCGGCGGGCCGTTTTCCGTTTCATGCGGCTTCACCGGTCTGCCGCGGCCGCGACAGGTCCCGGGCTTCGGCCTGCGGCCGGCGCGCCAGATCGGCCTCGATAGCGGCGGCAATGGCCTTGCCCGCACGGCCTGCATCGCGCAGGTAACCGCCCAGGTAGGGGCGCATGCCGGTAAAGCGCAGCCCCGGGCAGCCGGGCGCCGTCGCCGGACCGTTGACGACCGGCACCCCGCGCTCGTCGAGCACGCCGAGGTGCCCGAGCATCTTTTCCAGTCCGGTATCATAGCCGGTCGCGGAGATCACCGTATCGGGGTTGAGACGGCGGCCGTCGGTCAAACGGACGCTGTCCTGCTCGAAGGCCTCGATCTCCGGAACGACCTCGACCTTGCCGGCCTTGAGTGCCGCGACAAATCCGTTGTCGATTGCCGGCGCGGTGCCGGTCGTCGCCATGCGGGTCGCAGCCCCCGTCGGGTGTCTGCACAGGCCCCAGCGGGACAGGCGGCCAAAGGCCAGGCGCTCGGTGAGGACAAGGAGGCGATCGACGGTCGCCAAGGGCAACCGCTCCATCAAGGGGCCCGTCAGCTGGATCGGAAATCCGAGTAGCCGGGTGGGAAAGATCACGGGCCCGTGGCGCACCGACACCCAAAGCTGTCCGGTCTCGACGCAGCTCAGGTGGTTCAGGACATCCGTCCCGGAGTTACCCGCGCCGACAACGAGGACCCGCTTGCCGCAATAGCGCTCGCGGGGCCCGAAGTCGGCGCTGTGGAGGATCTCGCCGCGGAAGTCCGGAGCGCCGGGCCAGTCGGGCAGCCGCGGCACCCGGTTGTGCCCCGTCGCCACGACAATCTGACGTGCCGCTTCCACGCCCCGGTTGGTCTGCAGAACCCAGCGATCACCGTCACGCTGAATGTTCTCGACGCGGACGCCGAAGTCGATCGGCAGATCGAAGCGCACTGCATAGGCCTCCAGGTAGCGGATCAGCGAGTCACGGTCCGGGAAAGCCCCAGCCGATCGCGGCAGCTTCATGCCCGGCAGGCTTGAGAGGCTGCGATGGGTGTTGAGCCGCAGGTGTGGATGGCGGTGGTGCCAGGCTTCAGCGACCCTCGCCGAGGCCTCGATCACCCGCACTGCGATGCCTCGCTGCTTCAGCGCCTGCGCCGCGGCGAGACCGGCGAAGCCGGCACCGACGACGATCACTTCGTCACGCTGTTGCGGACGATTGCTCATGTCTCAAACTCCTTGGATCTCTCTGGCGCGGCAGCCGGCAAACTAGAGAGCACGACCCGTCGCGTTAAGAGGCCAAAAAGCCGAAAAAGAGGCAAAGCTGCCACTTCCAGGACGCCACAGACAAAAGAAGCGGCCCGCCACCCGGCGAACCGTTCTCCGTTCGCGGAGCAGGCTGCTCAAGTTTGGGGACGGAAAGGAGCAGGCACTCCCCGCACTTCGGTGAACAACCGGCCAGGCTGCCTCAGTGGGGAAACTGCACGAGGTCCCTGATCCTGCCCTGGATCGGTGGGCTTTCGCCCACCCTGCCCGGTGCCGACAACCTGACCGGCACGCTCGGATGCGGCGACAACGAGACCGTCACCTTGTACCCGATGCGGCTGTGCTCATCGATCGTCAGACGGTAGCGGCGGATGATCGCCGCCAGCGCCACCTTCAGCACGGCATTGCCAAAGCCGAACCCGGGACAGGCCCTCGGTCCGGCACTAAACACGGCATATTGGAATGGGGAGGGTTCGATCTTGGCCCAGCGATCCGGAACGAAGCGGGCCGGGCTGGTGTAGATCGAGGGATTCCTGTTCAAGACAAACGCGCACAGCACGGCGCGGGTTCCCGCGTCGATCGGGAAAGCCGACAAGCTGGTATCCTGTACGGCTACGCGATACTGGTTCGGTACAGGCGGCAGAATTCGGAAGGTTTCCTTGGTGACGGCGTCGAGGAACGGCAGGCCGTCCACCTTTTCGAGCGTCAAACGCCCGGCGCCGATAGCCGTGCTGATTTCGTCGCGAAGCGACGCTTCGACCCTGGGGTGCGTGGCGACGAGTATGAGCGACCAGATCAGGGCGTTCTGGCAAGTCTCATAAGCGGCACCGAACAGCGTGGGGACATGGCCGCACACAATGCGCTCACCGGGCGCATCGCCGTTCTCGTCGTTACTGTTGACGACAATGGACAGCAGGTCCTGCGGGTCGATCTCGCCCTTCTTCCGCGCCGCCCAGTCCAGGATCCGCGACTCCAGGGCTTCGGTGAGCCGAAGGAACTTTCGGTAGGGCGTCCCCGCCACGTCCAAGCGGAGAAGGTTGATCGACAGTGACCAGCTGGCCGCCACGTAATCACTAATCATGCGCGCGATCTGTAGCGCTTCTTCGTCGCCATCGCCGAACAGGTGCAGTGCGGCGAGCTCCCGTACCATGCCGCGGGACAGCGACAGCAGATCGACGGTTTCATCCTGCGGCCAGCGCTCGCAGATGCGCTCGGCCGTCCTGCCGAGACTCTCGCTCATGTTAAGGACGCTGGCCCGACGCAGAGGCGGCGTGATGAGCCGCCTGTAGTGCTCGTGCCTGGCTCCGCGCATGCGGACCAGTCCCTTGGACAGGCGGGACGACGCATGACCCCTGCGGCCCGCTGCTGCGATATTGACGGTCCGCCATTTGCCCGTGTCACCGAGGATCTCACGGAAGTGCGGAGCCGCGGCTGTGAAGATCACCGAGGACGGCATTCGTCCCACGGCGCAGGGAATTTGAAGCTTGACGAAATCTCCGTGCGCAGCGGACAGGCGCAGCGCGGTCCGGATCGGATCGCGGAAAAACCCGATGAATGGCGGGATCACATGGACGCCGCTGAGGATCGCGGGATCACGCTTGGCGTCAGACGTGACCATCCGGAGGCCTCCCCCTCGCAGCTTCGCCGGCTTCTCTTTCGCCGGAAGCGCAGGATTACGATACTCGCTTACCGGAAAAGCGAGCAACTCTGCCGCCGATAGCTCCAGAGTTGCACCTGCCGCCACGGACGACGACCACGTGGTGAAGGCCTGGTTCGAGGAGCCCGACTTCTCCGACAACTGCGAGACCGACCCCTGCGGCGGGTCCTCGCCGCAGAACGTCTACGAGAAGCTCACCGACGAGGTTCTCGGCGAGAAGTCCGAAGCCGCCTGAGGCGCTTCCCTTCGAGACAAAGAGAAACGGCCCGCCATCCGGCGGGCCGTTTTCTTATGCGCTGCTGCAGTTTACTTACTGCGCCATCCAGCCGCCGTCGATGGAGAGCGGCGCGCCGGTGATCTGGTCGGCCGAGGCCGAGCAGAGGAAGACCGCCAAGCCGCCGATCTGCTCGGGCGTCGAGAAGTCCTTCGA
>JBNLCM010000124.1:0-8584 GCA_050303815.1 Rhodocyclaceae bacterium | reverse complement strand
GCCGACGATCGACCCGACCTCACCCAAGAGAATTCGCTGGAGACACCGCATGAACGCACTGAGCTATGTACATGGCGCATCCGACAAACCCCTCCTCGGCCAGACCATCGGCCGCTTCTTCGACGAGGCCTGCGAGCGCCACGCCGGGCGTGAAGCGCTGGTGGTCGCGCACCAGGGGGTACGCCTGAGTTATGCGGAGCTGAAGCGCCGGGTCGACGCGCTGGCCTGCGGCCTGATGCGCCTGGGTCTCGAAGCCGGTGCGCGCATCGGCATCTGGTCGCAGAACAATCTGGAATGGGCGCTGACCCAATACGCCACGGCCAAGGCCGGCCTGGTGCTGGTCAACATCAACCCGGCCTACCGGCTGGCCGAGCTCGAATACGCCCTCAACAAGGCCGGCTGCCGGGCCCTGGTCCTTTCCCCCGCCTTCAAGAGCAGCGACTACCTGGGCATGGTGCGGACGCTGGCGCCCGAACTGACGCATTGCGAGCCCGGCAGACTGCGCAGCCAGAAGCTGCCGCGGCTGGAAATCGTCATTCGCATGGGCGGGGAGCGGAGCCCGGGCATGCTCAACTTCGACGAGCTGCTACGCCAGCCCGGCCATGACGAACTGACCGCACTGGCGCTGCGCGGCGAGACGCTGCAGTTCGACGACCCGATCAACATCCAGTTCACCTCGGGCACCACCGGCGCGCCCAAGGGGGCAACGCTCACGCACCACAACATCCTCAACAACGGCTATTTCGTCGGCGAGGCGATCAAGCTCGGCGAAAACGACCGCGTCTGCATCCCGGTTCCGCTCTACCACTGCTTCGGCATGGTGATGGGCAACCTCGGTTGCCTGACGCACGGCTCGGCCGCCATCTACCCGTCGGAGGCCTTCGAGCCGCTGGCGGTGCTGCAGGCGCTGTCCGACGAGAAATGCAGCGCGATGTACGGCGTGCCGACGATGTTCATCGCAGCCCTGCAGCATCCCGACTTCGAGCGCTTCGACCTGGCCAGCCTGCGCACCGGCATCATGGCCGGCAGCCCCTGCCCGATCGAAGTGATGAAGCAGGTCGTCGAGACGATGAACATGCGCGAGGTGACCATCGCCTACGGCATGACCGAGACCTCGCCGGTGAGCTTCCAGAGCGGCACCGACGACCCGCTCGACCGGCGGGTGTCCACCGTTGGCCGCATCCAGCCCCACTGCGAGGTCAAGATCGTCGACGCCGAAGGACGCATCGTGCCGCGCGGCGAGCCGGGCGAGCTGTGCACCCGGGGCTACTCGGTGATGCTCGGGTATTGGGAGGACGAGGCCAAGACCCGCGAGGCGATCGACGCCGCCGGCTGGATGCACACCGGCGACCTGGCCACCATCGACGACGAGGGCTACTGCAAGATCGTCGGCCGCATCAAGGACATGGTGATCCGCGGCGGCGAGAACCTCTATCCGCGCGAGATCGAGGAGTTCATCTACCGCCACCCGGCGGTGCTCGACGTGCAGGTGGTCGGCGTCCCCGACGAGAAGTACGGCGAGGAGCTGTGCGCCTGGATCATCCTGCGCGAAGGCCGGACGCTCGGCGAGCAGGACGTGCGCGATTTCTGCAAGGGCCAGATCGCCCACTACAAGGTGCCGCGCTACATCCGCTTCGTCGACGGCTTCCCGATGACCGTGACCGGCAAGATCCAGAAGTTCCAGATCCGCGAACAGATGAAGCGCGAGCTCGGCCTCGCCGAGGCGAAGACCGCATGAGCCGCCCCGCCAGAGTCAGGATCGTCGAGGTCTGCCCGCGCGACGGGTTGCAGAACGAGAAGCAGCTGGTGTCGACCGACACCAAGCTGGAGTTGATTGAGCGCCTCGGTGCCGCCGGCCTGCAGGTCATCGAGGCGACCTCCTTCGTGTCGCCCAAATGGGTGCCGCAGATGGGCGACAACGCGGAGATCATGGCCCGCATCGAGCGCCTGCCCGGCGTCGCCTATCCGGTGCTGACGCCCAACATGAAGGGCTTCGAGGCCGCGCTGGCAGCCGGCGCCGGCGAAGTGGCGGTGTTCGGCGCTGCGTCGGAGTCCTTCAGCCGCAAGAACATCAACTGCTCGGTCGCCGAGTCGCTGGCCCGCTTCCGCCCGGTGGTCGAGGCCGCCCGAGAGGCCGGCGTGAAGGTGCGCGGCTACGTCTCCTGCGTGCTCGGCTGCCCGTACGAAGGCGAGATCGCGCCGCAGGCGGTGGCCGAAGTCGCTGCCACGCTGTTCGAGATGGGCTGCTACGAGGTGAGCCTGGGCGACACCATCGGCGTCGGCACGCCGGACCAGACCCGACGCATGCTCGATGCGGTGGCGCAGCGGGTTCCGCTGGCGGCGCTGGCCGGCCACTACCACGACACCTACGGCATGGCCATCGCGAACATCTACGCTTCGCTCGACGCCGGCGTGGCGGTCTTCGACGCCTCCGTCGGCGGATTGGGCGGCTGTCCCTATGCGGCCGGCGCCTCGGGAAACGTGGCCACCGAGGACGTGGCCTATCTGCTCGACGGGCTGGGCATCGAGACCGGAATCGACCTGGCGGCTTTGGGGGACACCGCCGCCTGGATCAGCGACCGGCTCGGCCGCAGCCCCTCCTCCAAGGTCGCGCGGGCACTGCTCGCCAGGCGCGGCACCGCTACGCAAGAGGAACACCGATGCAAGCAATGAACGACAAGCCGCTGTGGACCCCTCGGCCGGACACGGTCGCCGAAACCGCCATGGCCGCCTTCACGTCACGCGCCGGCGCCCTCGCCGGCCACCCGTTCGGCGACTACGCCGACCTGCACCGCTGGTCGGTGGACGCCAGCGAGGACTTCTGGTCCCTGGTGTGGGACTTCTGCCAGGTGATCGGTGAGCGCGGCGAGCGGACGCTGCTGGCCGGCGACCGGATGCAGGACGCCCGCTGGTTTCCCGACGCCCGCCTGAATTTCGCCGAGAACCTGCTGCGCGACGGCGGCAACGCCGCCGCCATCGTCTTCCGCGGCGAGGACAAGATCGACCGCAGGCTCGACCGCGCGGAACTGCGCCGCGAGGTGGCGCGCTTCGCGGCGGCCCTGAAGGCCCTCGGCATCGAGCCGGGCGACCGGGTCGCGGCCTACATGCCGAACATGCCCGAGACGCTGGTGGCGATGCTCGCAGCGGCCAGTATCGGCGCAGTGTTCACCAGCGCCTCGCCGGACTTCGGCGTGCAGGGCGTGCTCGACCGCTTCGGGCAGACCGAGCCCAGGCTGCTGCTCAGCGTCGACGGCTACTGGTACAACGGCAAGGCGATCGACGTGCAGGCCAAGCTCGCCGAACTGCTGCCGCAACTGCCGAGCGTCGAGCAACTGGTCGTGGTGCCCTACCTGGCGGCCGAAGAACCGGACCTGTCGGGCCTGCCGGGCGCGCAGAGCTACCGCCAGTTCGTCGAACCGCACCGGCAGGCCAGCGAAATCGACTACCGCCACCTGCCCTTCGACCACCCGCTCTACATCATGTATTCGTCGGGCACCACCGGCGCGCCGAAGTGCATCGTGCATGGCGCCGGCGGCACGCTGCTGCAACACCTCAAGGAACATCGCCTGCACGCCGACGTGCGCGAGGGCGACCGCCTCTTCTACTACACCACCTGCGGCTGGATGATGTGGAACTGGCTGGCCTCCGGACTGGCGGCCGGCGCCACGCTGATGCTCTACGACGGCAACCCCTTCGTCGACGACGGTCACGTGCTGTGGGACTACGCCGAACGCGAGCGCTTCACCCACTTCGGCACCTCGGCCAAGTACATCGAGGGCCTGGCCAAGAGCGACCTGCGCCCGGCTACCGACTACCGGCTCGACGCCTTGCGCGTGGTGCTGTCCACCGGTAGCCCGCTGGCGCCGCAGAGCTTCGACTTCGTCTACCGCTCGATCAAGGCCGACGTCCAGCTGTCGTCGATCTCCGGCGGCACCGACATCATCTCGTGCTTCGTGCTCGGCAATCCGACGATGCCGGTGTGGCGCGGGGAACTGCAGTGCGTCGGGCTCGGCATGGCGGTCGAGGTGTGGGACGACGACGGCCGGCCGGTGGCCGCCGGCAAGGGCGAACTGGTCTGCACCCGGCCCTTCCCCTCGATGCCGATCGGTTTCTGGCACGACGACGACGGCCGCCGCTATGCGGCCGCCTACTTCGAGCGCTTTCCGAACGTGTGGTGCCAGGGCGACTATTGCGAGATCACCGCGCATGGCGGCCTGGTCATCCACGGACGCTCGGACGCCACGCTGAACCCGGGCGGCGTGCGCATCGGCACCGCAGAGATCTACCGCCAGGCCGACCGCCTGCCCGAAGTGCTGGAGTCGGTGGTGATCGGCCAGGACTGGCCGCCCGGCGAGGCCGGCGACGTGCGCGTGGTGCTGTTCGTGCGCCTGCGCGAGGGTCTCTGCCTCGACGACGCGCTGGCCGCCCGCATCCGCAAAGCGATCCGCGACAACGCCTCGCCGCGCCACGTGCCGGCCCGCATCGTTGCGGTGGACGACGTGCCGCGCACCAAGAGCGGCAAGATCGTCGAACTCGCGGTGCGCAACGTCGTGCACGGGCAACGGGTGAAGAACCTGGAGGCGCTGGCGAATCCCGACGCGCTGCGCCAATACGCCGATCGACCCGAACTCGCGAGTTGAAAGGGCCGGCGACCGGTCCGGCGGAAATCCGGCTACCGCACTTGCGTGCGGGCGGAAGATCGACCTGAGCGATACGCGCGAGGCGATCGGATTCGAAAAGGCCGACATCTTCCGCCGCGACCGCCCCGCCGTATGCGCCGACCCCCTCGCCGCCAGCCAGCGTTCGCACGCATGCCGTGGCCGTCGGCGCCGAAATGATCCAGCTCGGAAGCGACTTCGACTGCCTGGCGGGAAGACTCAACTGGCGCTTCCGCCGTGCCGGCGCGGAACCCCTCGTGCTGCCCTACCCCAGGCTGCGAGGTGCGTTCCAGTTGGCCAACGCGAGTGCGGCGATCGCAGCGCTGAATCAACTGCGACATCGTCTGCCGGTGGCTGAGCATTGAGCGCATTGGCTCTACGCAGATTCGCCGGCAGAAACCTCATCCGCACGTTTGCCGTCACCTCTTCCGCACCGTGAAGGCAAACGAAAAATGACATTGGCAAGCACAATTCTTACCGCCAAGTTTACCGACGGACGTTGTCGTATCCGCCCCATGCTCACCGCATAGGACGAATCTTGAGGCAACTCATTTATTTAGCAATAGTGCGGCATTGCAGCGTTGTTGACCAGACACGTAGCATCATCGCGGACCCAGTCTAACCAGTTGATATCAAGAGTTTTTCAGAGTGCAATTTGCGAATCATTCCCACTCAATCATCAATAACGCCTTTAACCTACTGTTTCTATTGCGTTATTGAATCAGAACAGCCAAGTCTACTGTCGTTTCTACCGTCAACCGTGTCGAATGCCCCGATTTAGCGTTCGGCATCTATCGCCACCTATCTGTGGGCGCGTACGGCGGCGAAACTCATGCTTTCAGTACCTATCGGTCGAAGCGGATTTTGGCTCTCTACTGCGAGCGAATCCCTCCCGCCGCGAATCCGCCCGATCACACCGAAAGTTTACCGTCAAAACGCCAAATTCGCGCCAAAATGGCCCGAAAAGTTTACCGTCAGATTTGCTGCAAAGCCTTGACGGCTGCGGGTTTCGGCGGATCGGTGCACGTGACCTGCATCACTCGCCTCGAATCTTCCACACCCATCATCGCCCTGCCCCGCCCTTGTACGCAATGGCCGATCGCTCTGCAATGTCAGCGCAGCGCTCCATGAGCGCCGCGAACGACTCCGCGTCCTCGAGAAGAAGACCGTCCTCGATCATCCGCTCGTAGTCTTCGGCGAGCGCTTTCGCGCCTTTCCCGGTAGGGACGAGTTGCAGACCACCCCGGACTGCGGCCTCGTAGTCGATGACCGACCGATCGGCCGCCTTCTCGGCAAAGAACACCTTCTTATGACGCGCGACGGCGACGGCGAGATCCCGATTGCCGAAGGCGGCAGTTGCGACGCCGGCATCATCGAGTCGTACGACGTCATGCCAGTGACGCGCGAACCGCTCTCCGCGCAGCCGCTGCTGCAGGCAGAAGACGTGGATTGCCGTCGCCTTTTCCCAGAAGGTCCGCTCCGCGCTCATCACGCGGGGTCTGGCAGCCGGAAAGATTACGCCGTCGACCAACCCCACGGCGTCACAGGTAACGTCGCGCTCGCTCGCCGGCTCCCCGGTCGAGCGGGCGCCGAATTCGAGTAGCACGCTCGGCGGGACATAGCCCGAGCCCGCGCTCGTCGCTTCATAGTCGAGGAAGAGCCGATCCCGGTCCAGGCGAATGGCTGCAGGGAGTGACTCCTTCGCGATAGCCTCGGCAAGGATCGACCGGACCGTGTCAGCCACCCATGCGGGCAGGCGCTTGCGCACCTCGCTCGTCCAGCGCTTCTCCTCGCTGCGAGTCTCGGGCAGTGCTTCGAGCTTATCGCCCACCAGATCGGGCACCAGTTGCCGAACGTCGTAGGTCAGATCGACATCTTCGGAGAATCGGCGGATCACTCCGAAGGCCTTCGACAGCGATGTCCCACCCTTGAATACAAGATGCCCGCCAATCGATGAACCAAAGAGCGTGGCGAGCGCCCACACCACCCACACGTCCTTTTCTAGCAGATGGGCCGGCCGGCCCGAGCGGTCGGCTGCGACACGCAAGACCTCCCGGCGATCTTCGGCGGCAAGGTGCAGAAATGCTTCAGCCAAAAGCAACCTTCCCCACGCTTCGCGCGAGCCATGTCGGAAGCTGCGGCGCGGCAGCAACCAATTCGTTGAACGCTGACGACGGAAGTCTTTGCTTCAATGTGCGTAGCGCGCGTTCCGCCTCCTCGGGGCCCAACCAGGCGAGCGCCCGCACGGCCTGCCCGGCCAGTCGATCGGCCATCGCCAGTTGCCATCGAGGCGCATGTCGAAGCTCGACGACCTGGCTTCCCAGGTTCAGGGTGCGCGAGCGCCCCGAGGTCAGATAGCTTGAGCGCACCGGCACCTGCGTCGTGAGGCCGAGGCTGTTGGCCGCTGATGCACCGCTCGGAACGATGGTCTCTCCACGCTGGGCGGCAAGTGCACCGACCGCTTGTTCGACGGAGGGTGCCCGGGTGCCGAACCGGCCCGAGACCGGCATCAGGTACACCCCACGCCCAGCCCGAATCAGTTGCCCCCGCTCGGCAAGGCGGGAAAGGGCCTGGTCCACCGCTGCGCGCTTACCGAGGTGCAACAGGCCCTTGGCCGCGAGGGGTACCCCCTCCGGCATTTGCTTCGCGTGATCGAGAATCTGTTCGCTCAGGTGCTGCATGTCTGGCTCTACGTCAGAAGTTTATGCGACTTTCTGACACCCATCAAGCAAGCGAGTTCCGTCGGTCTGTCGAAAGATCGCTCAGAAACAGCCAATCGATCGGCCGCAATCGACAGCCATTCGCTTCACGGCGCCACCTTCTACCCGCGACATGTAACATTCTTCCGCATTGCAGACGTTCAGCATCGCCTATCCGGTGTCTCTGACCAACCTCAAGCGGCCCGCCAGACGGTGTGGTTGGCTGTGTCGCAGCGGCGGCCTTGACGGCGAGCGCAAGGCGCTGAGTGACGTTGCCGCGCGTCATGGCCTGGCCTGCACGATTGGGCAGCAGGGCGGAAGTGGGCTGCAGGTCTGGGTTGCGCCGCAACCAGGCGCGAAGATGCTTCACCGTCGAGCGCCACAACGGAACCGTGCGCAGCTTGCGCCCCTTGCCGTGCAGATGGACGCAGGCCACAGAGTCGAGCACGACATCGGCGCGCGTCACGGCGATGATCTCCGAGACTCGGGCCCCGGTGTTGTAGAGCATCCTGAACAGCAGATGGTCACGCTGTGTCGTCCAGGATTTACCCGGACGACCGATGATTGCCTGCATTTCCTCTCGCGTGAGGTAGCCCAGCATGGGTTGCTCGAATCGTTTCATCGGCACCCCGAGCGCCTTCTCGACGACATGCAGCGCGCTCACGTCGCGCCGTCCGGCAAACTTCAGGAACGCCCGCAGCGCAGCCAGCCGGGCATTGCGGGTACGCACCGCATTGCCTCGATCACGTTCAAGATGATCGAGGAAGTCGAGGATCAGCGTCGGGGTGATCTCGTCGAGCCGCATGGCCGTCGGCAGCTTGTGCAATCGGATCTGCGTGAAGTCCAGGAACAGGACGAAGGCATCGCGGTAGGTCGCCACCGTACAGGGGCTCACCGCCCGATGCTGCAGAAGGTGCTCGGCGAAGAACGCCTGGACCAGACATGCGAAGCTGGGCGCCTTGAGTGGATCGGGTTCAGTCATCACCGTCCTCCTCGAGCCAACCACCGGCAAAGTGCTCGAAGCGGCTCCCGAGCGTCTGCAGCAGTTCGGTTACGCCGGTGAGGTACCAGTACGTGTTGGAGATCTTGGCGTGGCCGACATAGGTGGACAGGGCCAGCATGCGCTGGTGGACGTCCGCGCCCTGCGCCTGCCAGCGCAGCATGCGGCTGACTACGAAGCTGTGCCTCAGGTCGTGGATGCGTATCGTGTCGTGGGCGCCCCGGTTG
>JBNLCM010000123.1:0-29945 GCA_050303815.1 Rhodocyclaceae bacterium | reverse complement strand
CACGCGCGATGGGCGTGAACGCTCGATCAGAGCGAGTGGCATCTCAATGAGAATCGCCCCGTCATAGGTCAGACCGCTCGTGATTATTTGTCGGGACAAACAATAGAACGTCGTGTCGCGCCGTATTAAACGCCGGAAGGGTCGCAGAGAACTGTAAATTGGAAGAATTGACCCGAATGTGATTGGCGCAGCCAGGTTTCTGAGGATTTCCCACCGCCTCTGGCTGCTGGCCTTGACCGCGTCCACTCGGAGTCACGTCAGCGCATCTACGAGATCCGACTTGAGACGGATAAGCTGGCACGGATCAGCGAACGGATCGAGGTCAACCGGCACTTCGCGGGGCGCGACCGATCGCGTGGTGGCGCTGATGGCCCAGGGGATCGACCTGGACGAGCGTTTTGCGGGGATCGTCGACCGGCTGTCGCAGAAAGCGACCAATGTCGAGGACGAGATGGTCGAACCGACCGACGACGGCGAACTCTGGTAGCCCGGCCAGCCCGTCCCGAGGCGGCGGAACTTGGCCACCGCCGCACGCGGCCATGGGCGCGAGGCCGTGGACAACCTTGAGACCGGCCTTTTCGATCTCGCCAGGCGCCTCGGCCAGTGCTGGCTTGAGCTCGGCGACTCGACTGCCTCTGACGGCAGTCAATAGTAAAAGCCGGCGCGCCGCATGATCGAGCAGTGGTCGTGGACCGGCATCGCCGGGCTGCCGCGGTGCTTGATCTTGAACTGGCGGCGCCCGGCGACCCGGTAGCCGGTCTCCTCGAGTACCACGCGGCTGTTGCACTGGGGGCCACCCGAGGAACTCTGGCAGATGTCGACGCAGACGGACTTGTCCGACGCCATATGCCAGATCCAGTCGACGATCGCCACATGTCCGCGCCAGCAGAGGATGTCCAGTTGCTTGATGTCGGCCGCCCGGTCCACCTTCTGCCGGCAGACCTTGTCGGGCCACTGGCGCGGCTCGACGCCGCGATAATCGGCCCACTCCCCTGACCACATGAAGTAGTTGCCGAGGAACCCGATGCAGTCGAGGCCGAAAAAGCGATCGTCGACCATCTTCGTCAGCGCCGCCTTGTCGCTCCTGCCCTTGAAGTAGAGATCGAAGACCGTGCCGGAGTAAAGCTTGTTCTTCTCGTCGGGCTCGTCCCGGTCGCGGCGGGCGAAGGCAGTGACCTTGACGGTCTTGAGCTGCTCCTTGTTGCGGCAGAGGAATTCCCAGACGCCACGCACCAGCTCCACGTCGCCACAGCCGCGCCAGAGCCGGTCGAGCCGCTCCCCATACATCTGTTGCAGCGTCTGGCCGTGCCCGCCGTCCTTGACCTTGAAGCGCATCGCCGAGAGGAGGCTCTTGGCGCTGTCTGCGCCGCCGTTCTTCGCCGTGGCGGAGAGGTAGGCGTCGAGCGGGACGTGAAAGTGGTTGCAGGCAAGCCCGGGCTTGACGAGGTGGTCGACGAACTCGTAGGGGAGGTCAAAGATTTCGGCCATTGGGCGTTCCAGGGGTTGGGGTTCTTCAGCCTAGAAGAAGAACGCTGCCCGATCACGTCATGCTGGTCACATTTAACACAATGCCTGTGACATGTTCGACGCGGACATCAACGCGGATTCCGTCTCGCCAACCGCCCCGGGCCAGTCATGCACGGCCGCGGCAACCCATCGGTGGCCGATGCTTCACTTCAGCGGGAAGCCGAGCTTGCGGAGGGCTTCGACCAGACGGTCGCGTCCCGTGAGCGAAGCTGGCCCGGCGACCCGCTTGGCGGAATGGATCGACCAGGATCCGCGCACGTTCATCCCCTGGCCCTCATAGAAGCGGGCCATTGTCTCGTCGTAGGACGCGAGGGGGGCGGCTTGCTGCTCCACGGAATACGTCTCGTGGTGGAGGACTACGGCCTGCGGAGGACGCGGCTTGATGGCGGCCGGCCGCTCGGTGTCCTCGTAGCCGAGGCACATGCCGAAGACGGCGAAGACGCGTGGCGGCAGCCCGAGCAGGTGCGCGACCTCCTCGGGGCGGTTGCGCATGCCACCGATGTACACGAGCGACAGTCCTAACGATTCGGCCGCCGCCGCCGCATTCTGTGCGGCGAGGGCGGCGTCGATGGCGGCCACCAGGAACATCTCGGTGTAGTCGAGCGCCTCGTCCGGGCGCTCACAGGCAGTCGCTACCCGGTGGAGCCGGGACAGGTCGGCCAGCCAGACCAGCTGCAACGGCGCGTCCCGTACGTGCGCCTGACCGCCCGCGTACTCGGCCAGGGCGGCCTTTCGCTCGGCATCCCGCACGGCAATCACGCTCCAGGCATGCAGATTGGACGATGTCGCGGCCGATTGCGCCGCCGCGATGATGGCGGTGAGTTGGGCGTCGCTTACCGGGTCGGGCTTGTAGGCGCGTACCGAGCGGTGGGACAGCAGGTGGGCGATGAGCTCTGAGTGGGCTTCGGGTGCCCGGGCGGCGGGATCGCCGTAGCGGGCCTGGAACAGGGTGTCGATTTCATTCATGGCGGGCAGGGGGCACAAGGGAAGGTGAGTTCTAGGGTAGCGGAGGGCCGGTTCCGGGCCGACTGTCAGGCCTTGCCGCTTCGGCGTTCGCGCCATTCCAGCACGGCGGTGAGCAGGGCAGGCAGGAAGCTGAGGGTAACGATCATCGTGAACACGAGGCCGAACAGCACGATGGCGCCGAGGCCCCGGTACAGCTCGCTGCCCGCCCCCGGGACGAGGACCAGCGGCGAGAGGCCGCACACGGTCGTGATGGTCGACATGGCGATGGGGCGCAGCCGGGAGGCTACGGCGTCCCGGACCGCCTCGCGGGCGTCCATGGCCTCGTCGCGAAGGTTCCGGATGGCGCGCTCGACGATCAGGATGGGGTTGTTGACCACGGTGCCCACCAGGATCAGAAAGCCGAGCATGGTGATCAATTCGAAGGCCTGTCGGACCGGAGGCAGGCCGATTGCAGGCAGGGCCTGTCCGGCGGCGTTCAGCAGCCACAGGCCGATGATGCCGCCGCCGATGCCGAGCGGCACCGTCGTCATGATCAGGAACGGATAGCCCCAGTGGGAGAAGATCGCGACAAGCAGCAGGTAGCAGAGCAGCACCGCGACGACGAAGTTGCCCATCAGGGCGCTGCGGGTCGCTTCCAGTGCGTCGCTGGCACCCGATAGCTGGACATTCATGTCGTCCGGTATCTCGCCGTCGGCCCGCGCCGCGTCGATCAGTTCGTGGCGAATCTTGTCGACCGCGGTCTCGAGTGCCACATCCCGCGGTGGGATGACCGACAGCGTCACTGTGCGGCGCCCGTCAACGCGTCGCACGGTTTCCGTATCGACGGTCTCGACCACGTCGGCGACGCTCGCCAGCGGCAGGACCGCGCCATTGCGCCCGACCACGGGCATCGCCGCGATCTGGTCGAGCCGACTGATGCGGCCCTCCCGGCTATAGAGGTAGATGTCGATCTTTTCGTCGCCCAGGAAGATCTCGTCGAGGTAGGCGCCGTCCGAGGTCGCGGCCACCGCGTAGCCCAGTGCCCGGTTGTCGATGCCGAGCTCGGCCAGCCGCTCCCAGCGGGGCCGGATCTCGATCAGGGGTTGGCCCAGGGACAGGCTCGACGGGTCGGAGCGGATGCGGGGATTGTCGAAGATCGTCTCCGCGCGCCCCCGCAGCTGCTCGGCCAGGGCGTAGATGCGCGGCAGCTCGTCACCGGCGATGTCTACGTTGACGCTACGCGTACCGCCGTAGTTGCTCGCGAAGATCGAGCCCCGCGACGAGAAGGCGCGCATGCCCGGTATGGCGCGGAATTCCTTCGTCACGACATCCATCAGACCTTCGATGTTGCGGCTGTCCCAGTCCTTCGGCTCGGCGATGATCCGGACCTGCTCGCTCTGCACGATGACCAGCATGTAGGCGATCGCGGGGATATCCGTCTCGCCGGCGAGGAAGCGGCCCGGCTCGTCATCCAGGGCCGGCATCAGGCGCGCCTGGACCTGCTCGGCGGCCTGCGTCATCTCCTCGATGCTGTAGCCCGAGGGCGCGAACATCAGCGAGAAGCTCTTGGGCTCCTCCCCGTCGGGCAGGTACTCGGCGGGTGGGGTCAGGCGCGCGAAGGCCATGACCGTGGCGCCGACCACGACGCCCATGCACAGCAGGCGACGCGGCCAGGTCGCCGCGAGCCAGGCCGCCGTCCCGACGACGCGTTCCGAGATCGCGCGGCCCAGGCGCGAGGGGGTCCGGTCCTCGTCGAAGCGGAAGCTGACGAAGGCTGTCGGAATCACCAGCAGCGCGACGGCCATCGACACCAGGATGGCTGCGGACAGCGCCACGGCGATGTCCGAGTACAGCTGACCGGCTTCCTCGCGGACGAACAGCACCGGCAGGAACACCAGCACCGTGGTCAGCGTCGACGCGAGCACCGCGGTCCACACCTGGCGCACCCCGACCAGGGCCGCTTGCAGGCGGTCGCGACCGCGCGCCAGTTCGCGCTCTATGCTCTCGAGGACCACGATCGAGTTGTCGAGCGTCATGCCGATGGCGAAGGCCACGCCGGCGAGCGAGACCACGTTGATCGTCCGCCCCGCCAGCAGCAGGCCGAGAAAACTGGCGATCGTGCACACCGGGATGCCGGCCACGCCGATCAGGGTGGCGGGCACGGAGCGCAGGAAGATGTACATCACGATGGTGGCGAGCACTGCCCCGATGATCAGGTTCTGCCAGACGTTGGCCACCGCGGACTCCACGTATCGCACGTCGTCGGTGGTCGCCGTCAGGCGCATGCCGGCAGGCTCGAGCACCGAGCGGTTGATGCGGGCCACCTCGTCGAGCACCGCATCCTTGGTGGCGATGACGTTCGAGCCGGGTTCGCGACGGATCGAGAGGTTCACCGCCCGCTCGCCATTCACATAGGTCTTCGAGCGGGCCTCGGCGAAGCCCAGTTCAACGTGGCCGATATCGCGCAGTCGAAGCGTTGCGTCCCCGTCGCGGCGGATGATCAGGTCCTCGATATCGGCGACGCGGTCGAAACGGCCGACGGTCCGCAACAGGTAGCGTCGCTTGCCGCTGTCAATGTCGCCGCCGGAGATGTCCCGGTTGCGGGCTCGCAGCGCATCGCGGACTTCGGCCAGCGAGACGCCCCGCTCGGCGAGCAGGCGGGGATCGACATAGACCTGGGCCTGGCGCTCGACACCGCCCCAGATCCGTACCTCGGAGACGCCATCGATGCGTTCGAGCGGCGTCCGCACGCGCTCGTCGAGGAAGTCGTTCATCTCCTCCATGCGCAGACCCCGCGGATTGCCCTCGACTGGCTGGACGCGGAAGAACATGAACGAGTTGGATGAGAACGAGCTGGTATAGACCCGCGGCTCGTCCACGTTCTCGGGGTAGGAGGAAACCTGCGAGAGTGCGTTCGTGACCCGGATCAGGGCGTCGTTGATGTCAGTGCCGAAGGGGAACTCGAGCTCGACGCGGGCATTGCCAGTGCTCGCCGTCGACAGCATGCGCTGCACCCCGGGCACGTTCCGCAGGTAGCGCTCCTGCTCGATCAAGATCTCCTTCTCGACATCCTGCGGTGTCGCACCCGGCCAGTTGGTGCGGATCGAGATCGTGCGCACCTCGAGGTCCGGGATCATCTGCACCGGAACCCGGAGCAGCGCCATGATGCCGAAGATGCATACCACCAGGATGCCCACGGCGAGCAGGGTGCCCCGGCGGACGACGGCCTCGAACATGCTCAGCGGCGCCTCATGCTCAGTGTGCCGTGACGATGCGCAGGGCCTGGCCATCGCGCAGTCGTTCGTTGCCCCGCACGATGATCCGGTCGCCCGGCGCCAGCCCACGCTCGATGGCGATCCGGTCGCCCAGCGAGCGTCCGGCGACGACGCTGCGCTTGCGCGCCACCACCTTGCCGTCGTCGGCGCTGACCGCCAGCCAGACCTCTGTCGTGCCGTCGGCGCTGCGGACGAGGGCGTCCCGCGGCACCGAGACGCCCCGGGTGTCGTCCGTCAGGTCGAAGCGCACGTGTGCGGACATGCCTGGCACGATGCGCTCGCCCGGATCCTCGACCAGGATCCGCACGAGGAAGGTCCGCGCCACGGCATCGCCGACCGGTACCCTGGCCTCGACCCGGCCGTCCAGCCGCGTGCCGGGGAGCGCATCAGGCAAGACCGTCACCGGCGTCCCTGGCGTCACGTCGGCGAACCGCTCCTGGGGCATCTGGACATCGATCCGCAGGGGCTTGAGCGCGACCAGTTCGAACAGGCCATCACCGGTGTCCACCCACTCGCCCAGTTCCGCCATGCGCTGGGCAATGACGCCGTCGAATGGCGCGGCGACCCGATGGCGTGTCACGCGCTCGGACGACTCTCTCAGCTGTGCCTCGATCCGCCCGGCGGCGGCGCGCGCGATGTCCACCTCCGCCTGGCTGGCCGCGAGGCGCGTTTCGGGCAGGAAGGCCCGATCGACCAGCGAGCGGTTCTCGGCGTGAAGTCGCTCGGCTTCCCGCACCCGGGCGCGCGCCTCGTCGAGTTGAGCCTGGTCGCGCTGGCGGGCCAGTCGCGCCAGCTCGTTGTCGAGTTCGATCAGGGCCTGGCCAGCGCGGACCCGGTCGCCGACGTCAACGTGGATGCGCGCGACCAGTCCGCTGACGCGCGGAGACAGTTCTGCCCGGCGCTGCGCCGTGACGCTGCCGGTCAGGTCGAGGGCGCTTGATCCGGCGGTCGCCGCGAGGGTGACCACCTCCACCGGCGCCACGGCCTGCGCAGAAGCCTGCGGCGGGAGCAGCAGGGCCGCTATCAGGGCCGGGACGCGAATGCCGCAGAGCAAGGGGTGCATGGGGGGAGGACCGGCCTCGAGTTGTCTGGTTTCCAATCTTTGCGCATCTTAACCTTTGGCGTGAAGGCCGCCGCAGCCCCTCGCGCGGCGGGATACCTGAAATCGAAAACGGTTGTACCCTGTGGCCGTCCCTTCCGGCGTGGTGAGAGGCAACATGAAGGCGGTGATTGCGGTGGTGGTGGTGGTCCTGGCGGTCGTGGCCGGCTGGTTCCTGATGCGGCAGCCGGCGGCGCCACCCGGGCTTCCCGCCCCGACGGCAGAGGCCCTGCCGGCGCCGGCCAGCGCGCCGCCGGACGCGTCCGAGACGCGTTATCCGATCGACCAGGTTCAGGCATCAGTACCCGCGGGCGCAGGCGACGGGCAGGCGGACGCCGCCGGTGCCACCGCGCCGGCAGAGGCGACGCCGCCGCTTGACGAAAGCGATCCCGTGGTGGCCGAGTGGACCACTGAAGCCGTCGGCGATGCCGCCGTCCGGGCCGTGGTGCCGGACAACCTGGTTCGTCGCCTCGTTGCCACGGTGGACAACCTGCCACGTGAGCGGGTGACACCCCGCCTGTGGCCGGTT
The DNA here is from genome assembly GCA_050303815.1 of Rhodocyclaceae bacterium. Classification (GTDB taxonomy): domain Bacteria; phylum Pseudomonadota; class Gammaproteobacteria; order Burkholderiales; family Rhodocyclaceae; genus Cognatazoarcus. The sequence goes on along the minus strand of JBNLCM010000123.1, from coordinate 22,570 downwards.
TCGACGGCCGCGGGCCTCCCCGTCGTCGACAAGGACTCGGGGGCGCTGATTCTCTCTCCTGCCAATGCACGACGCTACGCGCCCTATGTGACCATGGCGGAATCCGCTGACGTCGACGCCCTGATTGCCGGCTACAAACGCTTGTATCCCGTGTTCCAGCAAGCCTACCGGGAGCTCGGATATCCGACCGGGAACTTCAACGACCGGCTGGTGGCGGTGATCGATCACCTGCTGGCGGCGCCCGAAATCGCAGGGCCGATACGGCTGGTCCAGCCGAAGGTGATCTACCAGTTCGCCGACCCCGAGCTGGAAGCCCTTTCGGCAGGGCAGAAGATGATGGTTCGCATGGGGCCGGACAACGCCCGGCGGATCAAGGCGCGTTTGCGCCTGATCCGGCAACGGCTGGCCGGCGCCGGCTGAGGCGCCCGCCCGCTCAGGCCGCCACGGCCGCGGAGGCGGGTACGTCTTTGCGGGGGATCGCCCGCAGGCGCAGCGAAACCAGCAGCACGGCGCCGACCGTGCAGGCGAGCATCGTCACGACGCCGGGCCACGCCGCCGCGGTCCAGGCCAGGCCCGTCGCGCTGCCGAGCACACTGCCTCCCAGGTAGTAGCTCGACAGGTAGATGGCGGCGGCGAGGGCTCGCTGCTCGCCCGCACGCCGTCCGACCCATCCGCTGGCCACGCTGTGGGCGCCGAAGAAGCCGAAGGTGAACAGCGCGAGGCCGAGAATGATCGGCAGGAGGTGCGACACCAGGGTGACCAGCAGACCGGTGCCGGCGATGCAGATCATCACCCACAGCACGTTGCGACGCCCGATCTGGTCGGCCAGCCGGCCGGCCCAGGCCGAAGCCCAGCTGCCGATCACGTACATCAGGAAGATCGCGCCGATCCATGACGGGCTCAGGGCGAACGGTGCCGCGACGAGGCGGAAGCCGAGGAAGTTGTAGAGACCGACGAAGCTACCCATCAGCAGGAAGGCAGTGACGAACAGCCAGGGCAGGCCGCTATCGCCATAGACGCTGCGCACGTCGCGCCACAGGGCGGGCAGGGCGATGCTGCGCCGGCGGAAGTGGTGCGATTCCGGCAGCGCGCGCCAGAACAGGATGGCCGAGATGGCGCCCAGGATGCCCAGGGCAAAGAGTCCGACGCGCCAGTCGCCGAGATCGGTGAGCACGGCGGCGATGAATCGCCCGCTCATGCCACCGAATGCGTTGCCCGCGATATAGAGGCCCATGGCCCGCCCCTGTGCGCTGGGCGCGACCTCTTCGCCGAGGTAGGCCATGGCAGCCGCCGGTACGCCGGCAATGGCGATGCCGAGCAGGCCGCGGAGGACCAGCAACTGGGTGAAGTCTGTGACCAGTGCCGACAGCGTGGCGAATAGGGCGGCGGCGACCAGCGACCAGCGCATCACGGTCTGGCGCCCAAAGCGGTCTGACAGGATGCTGGCCGGGATGAGCAGGGCGGCCAGCGTGATGGTGCCCGCCGAGACGGTCAGACTGGCGGTGGCAGGGGATACGCCGAAGACGTCCACCAGCAGCGGCAGGATCGGCTGGGTGCCATAGAGCATCGCAAAGCAGGCGAAGCCCGCAACGAACAGGGCAAGGTTGGCCTTGCGGTAGCCCGCGCTGCCAGCCTCCAGGCGCTCCTGCGCGATCGATGGCGTGCTCATGGATTCGTGAAGTCGGCGTGTCGCATTGCGGCAACGATAGGTTGATTGGAAGTGGTGGTCCAATATATTTTTCAGGTGTCAGTGATACCTGGAAGATATCAATGGAGTTGAGGCATCTGCGCTACTTCGTCGCCGTGGCCGAGGAATTGAACTTTCGCCGCGCCGCCGCGCGGCTGCACATCGGTCAGCCGCCTCTCTCGATCCAGATCCGCGCGCTGGAAGAGGACGTAGGCGCCGTGTTGCTCGAGCGGACCAAGCGCAAGGTGGCGCTGACCGAGCCCGGCCAGCGCTTCCTGGTCAGGGCGCGTGAGATCCTCGCCGCAGCGCAGAGCGCCACCGACGAGGTGCGGCGCGCGGCGCGCGGTGAGCTGGGTGTGCTGCGCGTGGGCTTCACGTCGTCCCTGCCGTATGCGTCGACCTTGCCCGACCTGCTCCACACGTACCGGGGCCAGTATCCCGAAGTGGAACTCCAGCTCAAGGAGATGTTTACGGCGGAACAACTGGCCGCCATCGCGGGGGGGCTGCTTGACGTCGGCCTGGTGCGCTACGTGGGAGGTGAATTGCCGCACGGCGTGATCGTGCGCGAGATCGGCAGCGATCCGCTTTGCCTCTTCCTGCACGCCGACCACCCGCTCGCCGGGCGATCGTCGGTGCCCTTCTCGGAGCTCGCGGGCGAGGGGTTCATCAGTTTCCCGGTCGGTGTCGGTACCGGCTTGCCGGACATTCTGCGCCGCCTGTGCCGGCGAGCCGGATTCGAGCCGCGGATCGTGCAGACCGCGCGGGAGGCCACCACCCAGGTCGCGCTGGCGGGCGCGGGGCTGGGCATCGCGCTGTTGCCGGCCCCGCTATCGTGCATCCGGTTGCCGCGGGTCCGCGTCGTGCCGGTGGCGGACGACGGCGCGACCTTCGCCCTGTCGGTGGCCTTGCCCGCGGGCGGCGGCTCGCCGCTGGTGTCGGCCTTCGTGCAGGTGCTCGACGAGTTGGCCGGCCGCCCTCAGGCCGGCGAGAGCAGGTAGTTGTCAGCTGCGAGCACGTTGCCGACCAGGCCGCCACCCAGGTGCTCGACCCGGGCTGCGGCACCCGCGGCGCCGAGGGCCACGAACAAGGGCAGGAAATGCTCTGGCGTCGGATGGGCGAGGTGGGCGTTGGGGCCTTCGTCCGTCCAGGCCAGCAGCGCGTCGCGTTGACCTGACATCAGCCGCTCGTGCGTCCAGTCGCGGAAGGCGAGCGTCTCGTTGCGCAGGCGTCCGCTGTCGAGGAACAGGTCGCGCAGGTTGTGCGTCATGTGACCTGAGCCCACGACCAACACGTTGTCGTCGCTCAATGGGGCGAGCGCCTCGCCGACCGCCAGGTGGTGGTGCGCACCCCGGTCGGGCTGCACGGATACCTGCAGCACCGGGATGTCGGCCTCCGGGAACAGGAACAGGAGCGGAATCCACGCGCCATGGTCCAGCCCGCGACGGGGATCCGCCCCGGCGGCGAGGCCGCTGTCGGTCAATCGTTGCTTGATCCGCTCGGCCAGGCCGGGCGCGCCCGGTGCCGGGTAGCGCAGGCGATAGAGCGCTTCCGGGAAGCCGCCGAAGTCATGGATCGTGTCCGGCTTCTCGCCGCAGGTCACCATCGGGATGTTGGTCATCCAGTGGGCGGACACCATCACGATCGCGTCGGGCCGCTGAAGGCGTGCGGCGACGGAGCGCCAGGCGCGGCCGAGGTCGTCGGCCTCCAGGGCGGTCATGGGTGAGCCATGGGACAGGAAGAGCACGGCTTGGGCGGTCATGGTCGGATCTCGTGAAGGCGGGAGAAGGCGGCGCACCCGCTCAGGTGCGCCGCCGGGGGAGCGCCGTGGCGTCACACGGCCTGCGGCAGGGGGATCGCAGCGGGGGGCTGGCGACGATCCAGGGCCAGGGCGCCGGACCCCATCAGGACCTGGGCAGCCGCGGCAAGGACCAGATAGGCCGGATACTCCCAGCCACCGTTGGGGGCACTGAAGACCCACCCGTTGCCCCCATGGACGCTCAGGGCACCCAGCAGGATCGGCAGGGTCGCGGCGGCGACCAGGCGGGTCTGGAAGCCTGCAACGAGGGCGATACCCGCGAGTACCTCGGCAGGTGCGACGATGTAGGCGGCGAAGCCGGGCAGGCCGATGGATTCGAAAAAGCCCGCCGTGCCGGCGAGGCCGAAGACCAGGAACTTGAGCAGGCCGTGGGCGATGAACATGGTGCCGAGTGCGATGCGCATGGCGGCGATGCCGTAGTCACGAAGGGTGTCGGTGCGAGTGGTCATGGGGCTCTCCTTGGGTTCGGGGCGCGACGGGAGTCGCGATGGGTGAAGGCTACACGTCCCGATTTTTGGGATAAAGTTCGAATGGCGTGAATCTAAGTTGCCAAATTAGGGATAATATGGATCGCCTCGAAGCCATGAAGGTCTTCTGCACCGTGGTCGAGGCGGGGGGCTTCGCTGCAGCTGCCGAGCGTCTCGGCATCTCGACCTCCGCCGCGTCGCGCCACGTGGCCCAGCTGGAGGCTCACCTGAATGTCCGCCTGCTGAACCGGACGACGCGACGGGTGAGCCCGACCGACGAGGGCTATGCCTACTTCGAGCGGTGCACCCAATTGCTCGCCGACCTTGATGAAGCCGATTCGATGGTGGCCGGTGGCGCGCACCTGCCGCGGGGGCGCCTGCGACTGACTGCACCCGGCGCCCTTGCGATCTTGCGTCTAGCGCCGGCATTCGCTGCCTTTGGTGAAGCGCACCCCGAGATTTCGCTCGACATCGTGCTGTCGGAGAGCGTGGTGGATTTCATCGAGGAGGGCATCGATCTGGCGATCCGGGTCGGGCGCGTTGGCAGCAGCAACCTGGTGGCGCGTCGGATTGGCGACGCCCAGCTGATTGCTGCGGCCTCACCGGCCTATCTGGCGCGCAACGGCGTGCCGGCCACGCCGGATGACCTGTCGGCGCACGCCTGTCTCACCTACGCCCATGCCGCCAGCGGCAATGCCTGGCACTTTCAGGATCCTGCGGGCGAGCGCATCGAGGTCCGGGTGTCCGGTCGCGTTCACGGGAACAACGGCGTGCTGCTGGCAGAAATGGCGGCGGCGGGCTGTGGCATCACAAGGGCGCCGGATTTCATTCTCGACCCGCTGCTCGACGACGGGCGCCTGGTACCGATCCTTGGTGACTGGGCGCCACCGCCATTGCCCATTCACGCCGTCTACCCGACCCGCCGCCACCTGTCGGCGAAGGTCCGCGCCATGAGCACGTTCCTCGCCGACTGGTTCAGGCAACCTGACGGGCATCGGGCCTGAGGGGTTCCCCCCGCCGGGCGGCGGGTAGGTCGCGCGCAGCGGGCTATTGGGCGCGGGCGGGCTCATGTACGATGCCTGACAGGACATGCCGTGGGCAAGTCGGGTCACCGGAAAGGCCACCCGACGGCGGTGCCACTCCCTTCCCGCGCGATTCGCGCTCAGGTAGCGGTTTGTCTTAAGCTTACGACTTTGCGCAAAGCAACATCCTGAAGCCCGAGGGCCGACTTCGTCGCGTGCCCGGGGAGACGATCGGATAGCCCATGAAAGACTTCTGCCATTCCTCGATGCCCGGCCGGCTGCTGCTGCTGGCCTGCCTCTCGCTGGCGGCGTGCGTATCGACCCCAGAGAAGGAGGCCGAGGCCGAACCCGTCATCGAGGCACCGTCCGCAGAGACAGAGTCCACTGCCGCGCCGGAACCGCCGCCGCCGCCGAAGATCGCGACGCCCGCCGAGCAGCAGGAGGCGCAGCGGGTCGCATTGAAGGTGGCGGACCTGCTCGAGGCTGGCAAGGTCGAGGAAGCCCATGTGGAGATCGAGCGGGCCCTGGAGATCGATCCGGCCAACAAGCTCGCCCAGAGTTTCCTGATGCAGCTTACCTCCGACCCGGTTGCGGCGCTCGGCGAGACCTCGTTCCCCTACACGGTCAAGTCGGGCGAGTCCCTGTCCAAGATCGCCGGCCGCTACATGGGCGACATCTTCCAGTTCTACATCCTCGCCCGCTACAACGGCATTGCTGTGCCGCGCCTGGTGCCGGCCGGGCAGACCATTCGCATTCCGGGCGAGAAGCCGGTCGAGACCAAGCCGGCCAAGCCTGCACCCAGGCAGGTGGTGGAGACCCCGCCGCCCGCAGCGAAGCCGGTCGAGCGAAAGCAGGTTGAGGTGAAGGTGGTCGAGCCGGAAGTGGCCCCGACGCCCCCGGTCGAGGCGCCGACCGTCGAAGAGGCCCCCCCGATCGAGGTGGTCAGGCCCGCCGTGCCGGAGGCGGTCGAGGTGCCGGTCAAGACCGATGTCAGCGGCGAGGCGCCCGTTTTCGAGAAGACGACCGCCGACTTGTCGCCCGGGCCGGTCCAGCCACCCGAGCCGACGCCGGCCGACCGGATGTTCCAGCGAGGGCTGCGCGAACAGGCCCAAGGCAACAACCTGGCGGCCTACCACGCCTTCAAGGAGGCCTACGCGATGGATCCCGACAATCGCGAGGCGCGCAGCAATGCCGATCTGATGCACCAGGAGATCGTCGCGGACTACATGCGCCGCGCACGGGCAGCGTTTGCCAAGCAGGATCTTCAGGGCTCGATCAACAACTGGGACCTGTTGCTCGAATTTGATCCGGGCAACGAGCTCGCCATGCTCGAGCGCCAGAAGGCGATCGCCCTGCAGGAGCGCATCAAGTCCATCCAGTAGGACGGGCGTGGCGGCCGTGAAGGCACAACGAGGGCGACCGGGTGGTCGCCCTCTTGCGTTCAGGACTGACCCAGCGAGCGCTTGAGCTGGTCGATCTTCGGATCGAGTCGCGACGCGGCGTCCGGGTGGTAGGTCTGTGCCCGCTCGAACGCGCGCAGGGCCGCGCGCGGCCGCCCGCTGCTCAGGGCACGGTCGCCAAAGGCCTCCCAGGTGCGGGCAATCTGGGCGCGGGCTTCGTCGTCGTCCGGATTGGCCTTGACGAAGCGGGTAAGCATCGCCAGGGCCTCGGTGAATTCGCCATCCCGCTCGAGTAGTGCCGCGTGTTCGAGCGCGCTCCGATCGGACGGCCCGGCCTGTGCAGGTGCCGCTCTTGTTTCTGGCTTCGAGCCGGTCTGCGCGGTGTCGACCGGCTTGGCTGCCGGCCCGGTCGTCAGGTAATCGTTGGCACGCCCGATGGTCAGCCGGGTCGGCTTGCCGAGGAAATAGCGTCGGTTGCGCGTGCGTTCGATGTCTCGCAACTCGTCTGCGGCTTCGGTGCGCTGGGGGTCGTTGGCCAGCGCCAGCAGGTAGTGCCTGACGGCTTGTTGCTCATTGCCGGCGGCGAGGGCGGAGCGGGCCTTGCCCAGGTGCTGCGAGGCTGCCCTGTCGGCAGCCTGGCGGGCGTGCCGCAGGCTGATCTCGTAGGCCGGCTCGTCGGGTCGGTAGAGGTTCAGGAGTTCCCATGCCTCGGCGGCCTCGCCATGCCGGCGCTTGCGGGCGAGGGCCTGCGCCTGGGCCAGCTTGTCCCGCTCAAAGGCCGAACGAGGGGGATGCGAGGGCGCGATGACGTCGGTCTGGGATTCCTGCGGTGGCAGGCCGGAGCAGGCGGACAGGCCAACCGAGCCCACGATCGCCAGAGTCACAAGTCGTGTCTTCGTCATGGCTTGTCGAGCGGGCGCCGGGTGTCCACGCGTGCCTTGAAGGCCGCCAGCGTGTGGTCACCGTAGATCATCGTCCGGTGCAGCATGTGCTTCTCCGAGAAGAAGCCATTGCCGCCCGGGTTGACAGTCAGCCCGAGGGCATAGTGGTTTCTGTCCAGCTCGTCGAGAACCAGCTGGTTGGCGTCGCCATAGGGGAACGCGTAGCGGCGCACCTTGATGGGCAGCTTGGCCTCGATGACCGAGCGCGGCGAAGCGACCTCGTCTCGCACGCGGGCACGGTAGGCGGCTTCGTCCTCGCCGCGCTTGCGCTCGATGAGGTTCGAATGGGTGCGTGAGTGGGCCTGGATGTCCACCAGCCCGCTGGCTGTCATCTCCTTCATCTGGGCCCATGTCAGCGCGTCCCCGGCTCCGACGAAATCCGTGTAGAGGAAAACGGTAGCCGGGAAGCCGTATTGCTTCAGAATCGGATAGGCGTGCTGGTAGACCGTCTTGTAGCCATCGTCGATGGTGATGACGACCGCACGTTCGGGCAGGGCCCGACGGCCCGCGAGAAATGCCTCCAGGTCCGAGAGCGGGATCACCCGGTAGTCGTTCCTGGCGAGCCAGGCCATCTGCTCCGCAAATCGGGATTCCGAGACGATCATCTTGCTCTTGCCCGGTCCGAAGCGGTGATAGCAGAGAATCGGCACCGTCTGGAAGCCGTCGCCGGTGACGCCCAGCGGGTTCAGGTCGACGCGGGGTACGGCCAGGATCTCGCCCGCCCTGGCTCCGCGGACATCATTGTAGTCGGCGATGCGCCAGGCGAGGCTGGCGTCGCCCAGGATGCGCGCCGCGATCGAGGCGAGCGTATCGCCCTCTGCGACGCGGTAGAGAACGAATCGGCGGTTGCTCGCGATCTCATCGCCATCCGCCTCTGCCAGCGGTTGGGCTGATGCCGGGGCAGCGGAAGTCCCGGGGCGGCTCGGCTGGCTCGTGCAGCCGCCGGCCAGCAGGGCGGTCATGATGGCCGCCAACAGGGCGGCACGTGGTCCGGTCCAGCGCATGCTCATACCCCGGACGGGTTCGGGCGGGGATGGGGGGAGGGGCCGTCATCGGCCATCTCGGTGGGGGGCTCACCGATCGGCGCGACCACGGCGGTGACGTTCCGCGCGCCGCCCTGATCGCGGGCCCAGCGTCCCTCGAGGCCGGCGGCCATGTCATCGAAGGACTGGTAGAGCAGGCCGAATTCGTCGTTGCGGCGCTCTCCGATGCGGTGATCCAGGCGACCGGCACCGATCTCGCGCATCGATTCCTCGAGCAGGCGGATCGGCCGCGAGAACCAATTGGCGAGCATCCACGTGCCAGCCGCCACTGCGGCGATGGTTGCCAGCACCAGGGCCACCATCAGGCCAATGGCCAGCCGCGAGACGCGGGTGAGGGGCGCTTCGGGAAGTCCGAGGGCGATGCGGCCGATCTCCTTCGTCTGGAAGGTGATCGGCGCGTTGAAGTTGATCACCGATTCACCGTCGAGCTCGATGCGACGAACCTCGACCGTGCCGCCGGGATTGGTCATCAGCTCGCCCTTGGGCGGCGAATAGGGCTGATCCAGCAGGCTGGCATTGCTGCTTGCCCGGACGATGCCGCCGCGGTCGACGACCGTCAGGCTCTTGAAATCCTGCGTGCGCATGACTTCCTGGATGAAGACCTCGACCGATATCCAGTCCTCCGAGAGGGCCGGGACGGCGCTCTGCGTGGCCATGAATCGCGTCAGGGAGGCACCATAGTCGGTGACCTGGGCCACCAGGGCCTCGTGCTGGCGCTGGGTCACGACGGTGGCGGTCACACCCATCACGGCAGCGACGAAGAAGGCCATCATGAGCGTCCATTTGACGCGCAGCGGGATGATGCGCGGACGGTCAGGGCGCTCCTCCTCGAGGGTCCGGATGAGCTTGACGAGCGCGTCGGCCAGTTCCTTGCCCGTCTGGTAGCGACGCTCCGGCTGCTTGGTCAGGCAGCGGTCGATGACCCGCCGCAGCGCGGCCGGCGTCTCCGGCCGCAGCTTCTGGATGGTGGTGGGGCTCTCCTTTGCGATCTTCATCATCAGCGCGACGATGGTGTCGGCCTCGAAGGGCTTCTGGCCGGTGATCAGCTGGTAGAGCACGATGCCGACCGAGAACAGATCGGAGCGGCCGTCCACCTTTTCGCCCATCGCCTGCTCCGGCGACATGTACTGGGGCGTGCCGATCACATCCCCGATCCGGGTGTGCTGGGTTCGCGAGGCCGACTCGAGATGCGCGATGCCGAAGTCGGCCACCTTGATGGAGTTCCGGTTCTTGCTGACGATGATGTTCGCCGGCTTGATGTCGCGGTGAACGACGCCCTTGCTGTGCGCATAGTCGAGCGCCCGGGCGAGCTGGATGCCCATCTCCAGCACCTGCTTGATCGAAAAGCTGGCCCCTTTGCTCATCAGTTCGCTCAAGGGTTCGCCATCGAGCAGCTCCATGGCGATATACGGCCGCCCCTCGATCTCGCCCACATCGTAGACGGTGGCGATGTTCGGGTGCGTCAGCATGCCCGCGGCGCGCGCTTCGCGCAGGAAGCGGTTTCGGTACTCCTCGTCCTCGCACAGGGAGGCGTGGAGGAACTTGATGGCGATGGTGCGATCGATGCCCGGGTCGTGCGCCTTGAAGACGGTCGCCATGCCGCCGCGGCCCAGCAGTTCGAGGATCTGGTAGCGGCCGACCTGGCGCACCTCGGACCGATCCTGCGCCTGGGTGCCGCCGCCGGGGATCGTTGCGAATCCGTTGGTGGGCTCCGCGTGGCGCTTCGGCGCGATGCGGGTGCGGTTGTCGTCCTCCGGATGATCGGTCGTTGCGCTCGCGGCCAGTGCGGCCAGCGCTGCCGCGGCCTGCCCCGGGGCCGCGATGCGGGTGCGGTTGTCGTCCGCGTCCACATCGAACGGGTCGGAGGTGGTTTCCGGGCCGCCAATCTGGACGGGCCCAATGGTCTCTTCGCTCGACGGATCAATCTTCCGTTCTTTCTCGTCGCTCACTCGCGTTTTCCTCGGTGCATGTCACGGCATTGGCGGATCGCCAGCCCTGGCGGGCCCGGGTGCGATCCGATTTGCAGCCATCCGGAAGGACCGGTGGCGGCAATTACGTTAACGTATCGCATGACTGTGCCGTTATTGGGTTCTGGAGGTCGGTGCCAACGACAGCTCCGGTACAACAGACGTCGCGTATTGTCGCAAACATCCGGCCCAAGGAGGACCATCGATTTTGCTTCGCTCCCGTGTCTCAGCGATTTCCTTTGGTGTTGCCTTCGTCATCTTCGTGCTGGAGGCCAGCGGCCTTTGGGTCGGGCGCCAGCTCGAGGGTGCGTTGGAGACGGCCCGCGACTGGGGGCGGGAGAGCACGCTGAACCTCGAGTTCGATGGATTCCTCGTTCGGGCGGCGGGTGAGGGCGTGTCGGCGTTTCTGACCGCCAGCGAGGCCTACGCCGATGAGGCGGCCGAGGCCGCAGAAGCGGCCGGCGAGCGCCTCCGTCTGCTGATCGAGCGGGACCGGCAGCGACAGGACGGGACGGGTCTCCGCTTGCCATTGAGGACACTGCAGGAACGCGTGCTCACGCGCCTGGAGGTTGCGCTGGGGCCGCTCAAGGAACTGTCGGAGGGGGCGGTCGCGGCGCCCTTCACCCGAGCCGAGGCGGTCTATGCCTACGAAGAGGACATCGCGCAGCTGCGAGAGATGAGCGCTCGCCTCGAACAGGCGATGGAGGCGGGCATCGGGTCGGAGGTCAGCCGTTGGCGGCTGATCGGCGACATCCTCGCGGTGGCGAGACTGCTTGCGCTGACCGCCATGGTCGTCACATTGACCTATCTGGTGCAGCGGCGCGTGGTCTCGCCGCTGTCGGTGTTGGCGGACGCATCGCAGCGGGTCAGTCGCGGGGGGTTTGATACCAAGGTGGCGGTGGACGGCGACGCCGAGATCGGCAGCCTGCAGAGGGCCTTCAACAGCATGACGGGTCGACTGAGCGAGTACCGCGAGGAGGCGCACGAGCGAGAGGCCTCGCTGCGCGACGCGCTGGAACGGGCCGAGGCGGCCAACGCGGCGAAGTCGGCCTTCGTGGCCAGTGTCAGCCACGAGTTACGGACACCGATGCACGGTGTCCTGGGGACGGCAGACGTGCTGTTGCGCAGCCGCCAGGATGACTCCACCAGGCGCGGCCTGATGACGATCCGCAGCTCTTCGGAGGCCCTGCTGGCGATCATCAACGACGTCCTCGATCTGTCGAGACTCGAAGCCGGGCGGATGGAGATCCGCTTCGGGGCGGTCTGCCTGCGCGCGCTCTTGTCCGAGTGCATTGCCCTGGTCGAGTCGCGCGCCATGCAGCGGGGCCTGCGATTGCGCTCGCGTGTTGAGGAAGGTCTTCCGGAGTGGTTCCTCGGCGACGAGGGGCGCCTTCGCCAGATCCTGATGAACCTGCTGGGCAATGCAACCAAGTTCACCGAGAGTGGCTCCATCGATCTGACGGTCCGTGCCTGCGGGACGGCAAGCAAGCATCTGGTCTTCGAGGTCGCCGACACCGGGCCGGGCATACCGGAGGTGGCGCTCACGAGAATCTTCCAGCCGTTCGAGCAGGCAGACAGTTCGGTTGCCCGCCAACATGGCGGGACGGGCCTCGGGCTCGCGATCTCGAGCCGCCTCGCCCAGGCCATGGGGGGTGAGCTGACCGCCCGGAATCGACCGGAGGGTGGGGCGCTGTTCGTACTCGACCTCCCGGCCGCGCCATGCGAGGCGCAAGAGGCATCGATTTCCGCGCCCGGCGTGCCCGACGGCGAGTTTCGCGCCCATGTCCTGGTCGTGGAGGACCACCCTGTCAATCAGACGCTCGCCGAGGCGATGCTGGCCGAACTCGGCTGTACCTGCGAGATGGCCGGCGATGGTGCTGAGGCGATCGAGGCCTTGTCGGAGCGGACGTTCGATCTGGTGCTGATGGACTGCCAGATGCCGAACGTAGATGGATTCACCGCGACGCGAGCCATCCGGGCCGGCGAGGCGGCCGGCGACACCCACCAGACCATCGTCGCGATGACCGCGGGCGCCATGCAACATGACCGGGAGGCGGCCCTCGAGGCCGGGATGGATGACTTCCTGGCGAAGCCCTTCACCCTTGACCAGATGCGCGAAGTGCTCGCGCACTGGTTGCCCGCGCGCGTCAAGATCTGAGCATTCGCCGGATGGCGGCGGTGTGTTCGACCGCCATGACGGCAGGGGGGCAGCAGCGTACGCAGGGCTCCTCCATTGGCTGGGTCGCCAGGCCGGAGCCGGCATGCGCGAGCGGTTCAGCCCCGGGGCGATCACGGCCCGGAGTCCGCCGGCAGCCGGCCGCGGCTTCACCGCGATGCCTTGAGCCGTCGGTCACCCTTTGCGTGCATACTTGCGCGCATGATTGCGTCGCTACCCGAGTGGCTTGCGGACGAGGACAACTGGCTGCTCGTCGCGAGCGTAACGGTCTACGTCCTCGCGCTGATGAGCGCTGTGCGGGCGATCATGGTGACGCGTACCTCGCAGGGGGCCATGGGCTGGGTGATCGCCTTGCTGGCCTTGCCCATCGTGGCCCTGCCGCTCTACTGGGTCTTCGGTCGCACGCGGTTCGAGGGCTACACCAGTCGCCGGGCGATGATCACGGCGCGCGCGCGCGCTGAACTCGAACCCCTCTGGCGGCTGCCCGAGCGTGAAGAGCAGCCCCGCGAGGCGCTTCGGGGCCTCCATGAGATGGCACATCAGTTGGCCGGTGTGGGGTTCCTCGGTGGCAACGAGATCCGCCTGCTGGTCGGTGGCGGAGCGACCTTCGATGCGATTCTCGAGGCCATCGGCACGGCCCGGCGCTACATCCTCGTCCAGTATTACATCTTCGACGCCGGCGGGATCGGTGCCCGATTCGCCGACGCGATGATCGAGCGGGCCCGGGCCGGCGTGCGGGTCAGTTTCATGTACGACCCGATCGGGTCGAGCCTGCCGCGTCGCTTCCTGGCCCGGATGCGCGACGCCGGCATCGAGTGCAGCCAGTTCGACACGACGCGCGGGCGAGGGAACCGCTTTCGCATCAACTTCCGGAACCACCGCAAGGTCGTGGTGGTAGACGGGGGCGTGGCGTTCCTGGGTGGGGTCAATGTGTCGGATGACTACGTCGGTGGCGATGCCCGCCGTGTCTGGCGCGATGCCCATGTCCGGGTCGAGGGGCCGGCCGCGATGATCGGCGCGGGGACCTTTGTCAAGGACTGGTACTGGGCTCGGCGCTCGCTTCCCCGGATGGACTTCGACCTGCCCGAGCGGGCCGGCGCGGCGCGGGTGCTGCTGTGGGCGACGGGTCCTGCCGACGAGCAGCCCGAGTGCACGGTATCACTTCTGTCGTCCTTCAACGCCGCACGGGATCGGATCTGGATCGCCAACCCGTACTTCGTGCCCACCGAACCGGTGCTGCAGTCACTTCGGCTGGCGATCTTGCGGGGCGTGGATGTGCGGATCGTCGTGCCCCACCGGGCCGATCACAAGGTCGTGAGGCTGGCATCGCAGATGTATCAGGCGGACATCGTGCGGACGGGCGGCCGGGTCTTCCGCTATCGCAAGGGGATGATCCACACCAAGGCCTTCCTGATCGACGATGTGCTGGCCAGTGTCGGGTCGGTCAATCTCGACCATCGCTCCATCCTGATCAACTTCGAGATTGCCGCGTTCAGCGACGAGCCCGACTTCGTCGCCTCGGTCGAGGCCATGCTGGCAGAGGACATGCGCAACAGCCGCGAAGTGTCACTGGAAACGGTCAATCGGCGGAGCTTCATGCATCGCCTGGCCACGCGCGCGGCCAACCTGCTCGCACCGATTCTGTAAACCCGCGAATACCGGCGTCGCGCCCTGCGTCACCGCTGGGAAGCCAAGCCGCGCCATTCCTGCACCAGGGGTCCTGCAGGTCCGGCGCGGCCGGCGGGTCATTGGAAATTTTCGAGGGTGACCTCGTCCTTTTCCAGTACCTGGGATGCATTGCCCACCAGCAGGGGATCCGGGGGGCAGGCTACAAGAGGGTCCTTGTCCGGGTACTCGAGCTTCGACAGGAAGTGATGCATACAGTTCAATCGGGCGCGCTTCTTGTCGTCGGACTTGATGACCGTCCATGGCGCGTCGGCCGTGTCGGTATGGAAGAACATCGCCTTCTTGGCTTCCGTGTAGTCCTCCCAGCGGTCGAGAGACTGGATGTCGATCGGCGACAGTTTCCAGTGCTTGAGGGGATCGTCCCGCCGAGAGATGAAGCGACGCAGCTGCTCCTCGCGGCTGACCGAAAACCAGAACTTGAACAGCAGAATGCCGCTATTGACGAGCATGCGCTCCATCTGCGGCGTCTGGCGCATGAATTCCAGGTATTCGTTCGGCGAGCAGAATCCCATGACGCGCTCGACGCCGGCCCGGTTGTACCAGGACCGGTCGAAGAAGACGATCTCCCCCGCTGTCGGCAGTTGTGCAATGTAGCGCTGGAAGTACCATTGTCCCCGCTCGACGTCGGAGGGCTTCTCAAGGGCGACCACGCGGGCGCCACGCGGATTGAGGTGCTCCATGTAGCGCTTGATGGTGCCGCCCTTGCCCGCGGCGTCGCGGCCTTCGAAGAGCAGGACAATGCGCTGCCCGGTCTGCTTGACCCAGCTCTGAACTTTCAGGAGTTCAATCTGGAGTTCGGCCTTGCGCGCTTCGTACTCGCTTCGCCGCATCCGCTCGGCATACGGGTAGCCCTCCGGGAGGGGCGCGCGGCCGCTATCCTCCCAGCTGCCATGGGGTGCCTCGGCCACTTTCGCGGCCATCGGCGAGTGACTGATCTGGAGGATCTCGGCCGCTGCGGCGGCCTTTTGCGCCGGGCCGGACTTCTTGTCGTAGACCTGGGGCGTTTCGTCGTCCTGGAATTTCTCCGCGGGCCGGGGGGGGCTCTTTCGGACCGGCTGGCGGCCGGATCGATTGGTCGTCATGGATCTCCCTCATTCTGGTGGGTCGGCTTCGGTGGCCGGGGCGGCTGCCGCGACAGGTGAACTACGGCAGGCGCGCGCGTAAATTCAGGACAGCGCGCGCTGAATGTGATAGCTATCAAGGATAAACAATGAAGGAGACTGAAGTGTCGGATTTCGTGCTTTACGAGCAGCAGGATGCCATTGTCACCCTGACCCTCAATCGCCCCGATCAGCGCAACGCGCTGACCGAGCCCGACCAATGGGATGCGCTGGCGGACGCGTGCCGTCGCGTGCAGCGGGATGATTCGGTCAAGGTGGTCATCCTGACCGGGGCGGGGTCCGCCTTCTGCGCCGGGGGCAACGTCAAGGACTTCCGGGACAAGAAGGGCCTTGCTGCCGGCTCGCCAGCGCAGATCCGGGAAAACTACCGCCGCGGCATCCAGCGCATTCCGATGGCCTTTTGGCGCCTCGACGTGCCGACCATCGCGGCGGTGAACGGGCCGGCCATCGGCGCCGGATGTGACCTGGCCTGCATGGCGGACATCCGCATCGCATCGGAAGATGCCCGTTTCGCCGAGAGCTTCGTCAAGCTCGGCCTGATTCCCGGGGACGGTGGCGCCTGGTTTCTGCAGCGCCTGCTGGGCTATTCGCGGGCCGCCGAGCTGTCGTTCACGGGCGACATGATCGATGCGCGCATGGCGCGCGAGATCGGCCTCGTCAATCACGTGACCAAGTCGGAGCGCCTGCTGGAGGAAGCGCACCACCTGGCCGCCCGCATCGCCGCCAACCCGGGCGGCGCGCTGCGCATGACGAAGCGCCTGATGCGCGAGGCGCAGCATCAGGGCCTGGAGACCATCCTCGAAATGTCGGCCGCCTATCAGGCCCTGACCCATCACACGGAAGATCATGATCGGGCCGTGGCCGAGTTCCTGGCGGCGCGGGAACGTTAGCGTCGGCGCGCCCGGGCAGCCCCCGGGACGCCGCTTCGCGTCCGGCTCAGGAGTCGGCCAGGGTGATATCCACCATCAGATCGGTGGAGATCCGCTCCAGGTCCTGTTGCAGCTGGGCACTTTCGAATCCCGGGCCGACAAGCAACTCGGCCTCTGCGTGGAACAGCGTCTCCGATGACATGGGCGCGCTGGCTGTGTGGGTGGCGAGCTTCTCGACATTGACAGAGTGGCGCGCGAGAACCGCCGACAGTTCGCTGACGATGCCGATCCGGTCATGACCCACCAGCGAGAGGCCAAACCGGCGCGACCCGCTGGGTTCGTCGGCGGCGTCCGACGCTTCTGCCACCACGCGCAGTTCCGGCAGGGCGGACAGGGTTGCGATCAGGCCCTCGACCTCGGAATCCGCAATCTCGACACACAGCACGCCGGCAAACTTGCCGGCGAGGTGGGTCATCGAAGACTCGAGCCAGTTGCCCTCGCGGGCGCTGATGATCGAGGCCAGACTGCCGACGAGTCCCGGACGGTCATCGCCGATGACGGTGAGAACGAGCTTGCGTGCCATGTTGACTGCCTGTCGGTTCGAGTTGAGGCCATTTTAGTCGCTTGTAATCAGCTTCCGGGCAATTCCTGCAGCAGATCGGTCAGCAGCAGCCAGGCCGGCTCGACCGTTGCCACCTCAAGGCGCTCGCCGGGCGCATGCGCGCCGCGGATCGTGGGGCCGAAGGAGATCATCTCCATCGTCGGGTACTTGGCCCGGATGATGCCGCATTCGAGACCGGCGTGAATCACCTTCTCTTGCGCGGAGTGGCCGAAGCGGCGCGTGAACACCTGGTGGAAACACGAGAGCAGTGTCGATCCAGGTTCGGGCGACCAGCCCGGGTAGGCCCCGGACAGGGTCGCCCTCGCCCCAATGAGCGCGAACAGCCCGCAGAGGGACTCTGCGAGCGCGCTACCGGTGGAGTCCTGTAGCGAACGCACCAGGAACACCGCGTCGAGGTGCCCGTCGTGAAGGCGGAGGACGCCGAGGTTGTCCGAACTCTCGACGACCCCTTCAACGACCTGGCTCATGCGTTGCACGCCCTGCGGTGCCGCACGCAGGGCCGCCAGCAGTCGTTCCTGGTCGCGTGCCCCCAGCACTGGCCCCGGAGGATGCACCTCGGCGCGCAAGGCCATGGCCGGCATGTCACCCGTGCCGGCCAACTCCGAGCGGAACGCGGATGCCAGTGAATCGATGGTGGCGCTCGCCGTGGCCATGGCGCCGTCGGGCAGGTAGCCGAGCGCCATGGCTTCCCGCGCGATGGCGTTTCGCGCCGTGCCACCGTCGATGGACGACAGGATGAAACCATGAGGACCGAGCGCGGCGAGCGCGCGCAACAGCAGGGTGATTGCAGAGCCACGCTCCAGGTGGATGTCGACGCCCGAGTGACCACCCTGAAGGCCGCCGACGGTCAGTCGGCACGCAAGGTAGCCCGTCGGCGGTTCGACGGCTTCGAAGTCGTGATCGACGACGACATCCACCCCGCCTGCGCAACCCAGGTAGACCTCGCCCCAGTCCTCGGTATCGAGGTTGATCAGGTAACGCCCTTGCAGCCGGCCGGGCTCGAGGCCGTTGGCCCCGGTCATGCCCGTCTCTTCGTCGATGGTGAGCAGGACCTCCAGCGGGGGATGTGCGAGGCTCAGGTCCTCCAGTGCCGCCAGTGCCAGGGCCACGCCGATGCCATTGTCGGCACCGAGCGTCGTGTCCTCGGCTATCAGCCAGCCGTCCCGCAGCACGGGCCGGATCGGGTCAGTCAGAAAATCGTGCCGGGTGCCGGTGTTCTTCTCGCAGACCATGTCGAGGTGCCCCTGCAGGATCACACCGGGCAGGTGCTCCCGCCCCGGGGATGCCGGCTTGCGCAGGATCAGGTTGCCGGTCGAGTCCGTCTCGACGGACAGCGCGCGGGATCGCGCCCAGTCGCGGATCGCGCCGCGGAGCTGCCCCTCGTGTCGGGAGGGGCGGGGTATTGCGCAGATGCGCTCGAAATGCCGCCAGACAGAGGACGGGGCGTGGTCGAACGGGTGCATGTCGGGTTCCGATAGCGGCGAATTGCCGGATGATGGTTTCGCGAGTCCTGCGAAGCGGTATAGTCCGGGCCTCTTCCTGCCCCGCATCTTGCCATGGCCAGCGACCGACTTTCCGATCTGACCCGAGCCGTAATCGAATTCCGGGACGCCCGTGACTGGGCCCAGTTCCATTCTCTGCGAAAGCTGATGGTGTCTCTCAATCTGGAGGCGGCAGAGCTGCTCGAGCACACCCAGTGGCTGGATGACCACGAGGTGGACGCGCTGGCCGATGATCCCGAATCGCGCAGGGCGCTGGCCGAGGAGTGCGCCGACGTGCTGACCTATCTGTTGCTCATTGCCGACCGCGCCGGCATCGACCTCGCCCAGGCGGTCGCTGACAAGCTCGAACGCAATGCAGAACGCTATCCCGTTGCGCTGGCGCGCGGCTCACGCGAAAAATACACTCGCCTGAAGACCGATGCGCGGAAGGGAGGGCGCTGAGATGGCCCTGAAAGCGACGATCTACAAGGCCAGCCTGAATGTCTCGGACATGGATCGGCACTATTACGCGGAGCATGGTCTGACGATCGCCCGCCATCCGTCCGAGACCGACGAGCGGATGATGGTGCGCGTCGTGGCCTTTGCCCTCTTTGCCGACGAGCGTCTGGAGTTCGGTCGCGGATTATCCACGGAGGACGAACCGGCGCTGTGGCTGCGTGACTACGATGGCACCGTCAGGTTGTGGATTGAGGTGGGGCTGCCCGACGAGCGGATTTTGCGCAAGGCGTGTTCCCGTGCCGAGCGGGTGGTGCTGCTCGCGTATGGCGGGCGGGCTGTCGGGGTGTGGTGGGAGAACAACCGCAGCGCTCTGTCGCGTCTCGACAAGCTGCAGGTCCTCGAATTGCCCCAGGCGGCGTGTGAGGGGTTGCCGGGCCTGGTCGAGCGCAGCATGCAGTTGCAGGCGACCATCCAGGATGGCGTGCTGTGGCTGTCGGGCGAGGGCGGAACGGTCGAGATCGTTGCTCGGCCGCCCGGTGGCGCGCAGGCCCAGGAGAGTCTCTGACAGGCGCCTTAGCCGGTGTCCACCCGGACGATCACCTCGCCTTCGTCGACCGGATCGTTCTCCTCGACGAGGACCTCGGTGACGATGCCATCACAGGGGCAGGGGATGTCGAGCGCCACCTTGCCGGTCTCGAGGACCACCAGGGTGTCGTCGCGCGACACCGCTTCACCTGGCGAGACGAGAACGCTCTGGATGGTGATGTCGCCGCTCGCGCAGGAGCCGCAACTGTCCCAGCACTCGGGATACTTCGGGATCCGTACCTCGCGAACAGGGCACATGAGGGCGTCCGGACGAAACGATCGGTGCCGATTCTAGCCGCGGGTCGCCCGCTGCGCCACCGCGAGCGTGAACGAAAAAACGCGGCCGTAGCCGCGTTCCTTCTGGAATTCTGTACGAATTACAGCGGGCGGATGTTCGCCGCCTGCAGACCCTTCGGGCCCTGGCGCACTTCGAATTCGACGCGCTGGTTCTCGGCCAGGGTCTTGAAACCGCTGCTCTGGATTTCGCGGAAGTGCGCGAAAACGTCCTCACCGCCCTGATCCGGAGTGATGAAGCCGAAACCCTTGGAATCGTTGAACCACTTAACGATGCCGGTTTGAGTACTCATGTGTTGCATTCCTTAAAAAAATAACAAGACGGGCCACGCCCGTTCGGCAGCAACGATCAAGATACGTAAGGCGGGGAAATCAGACGGAAACCGGAGCCGGCTTCACCGAGAACACCACAGACAGACTGCTTGATACGACCGCTACGCAACGATACACGCTTTTTTGCTGTTCGCGTATCAAATTCGCGAAAAATTTCGGGATCGCTCCGAAGGGGGCCTCAGGGGGGCGCCCATCGATCGTGCCCCACGAACTCCTGCCAGTCGAGAAAACCGTCCGAATTCTTGTCGAAGCGGGCGAAGGACTCGGCCTTGAAGGGGGACACCGCGGCGACCTCCTCGGCGCTCAGACGTCCGTCCGCGTTCTGGTCCGCGCTGGCGAACTGGCGCGACGCCTTCTCATACACCATGCGCGCGATCTCGCCCGGCCGTCCGGCCTGATCGAGTTCGGGAACGATGGTCTGGGCAGAGACCAGGGCGGGCAGGGCGAGGGCAAGGCAGAGGGGGATTCGCATGGCGCTTTCCGTCAGGAGGGGTCGAGGGGACGCAGGATGAGATAATCGGCGACGAGCAAGCCAATCTTGAGACAGTCATGCCGATACAGTGGTTTCCCGGGCACATGAACTCCGCTCGCCGTCAGGCGGCGGAGGCGCTGGCCCGCGTGGACGTGGTGATCGAGGTGGTCGATGCGCGGCTGCCCGCCGCGAGCAGCAACCCCATGATCGCCGAGTTGTGTCGGGCCCGGAGCCGTCCGTGCCTGAAGATACTGAACAAGACCGACCTCGCGGATCCCGACGCCACGGCCGAGTGGATCGCCCATTTCAGTCGTCAGCCGGGCGTGAGCGCCAGAGCCTTGTCCTGCCGGGACGCTGCCGAGGCTCGACGGGTGCCGGACCTGTGCCAGGCCCTGGCCCCCCACCGGAATGATGGCACCAAACCCCTGCGCATGATGATCATGGGCATCCCCAACGTCGGCAAGTCGACATTGATGAACGCCTTGCTGAAGCGCAAGGTCGCGAAGGTCGGTGACGAGCCGGCTGTGACCAAGCAGCAGCAGACGCTCGAGCTGGGCGGGCACCGGCGCCTGACCGACACGCCGGGCCTGATGTGGCCGAAGATCGAGCACGATTCGGATGGGTTCATGCTCGCGGCCAGTCATGCGATCGGGCGCAATGCAGTGATCGACGAGGAGGTCGCTGCCGTGTTGGGCGATATCCTGCTGGCGCGCTATCCCGCGGCGGTGCTGGCACGCTACCGGCTCGACGGCGTGGCGGACGGCGTGGCGCTGGTAGAGGCGATCGCGGAGCGGCGGGGGTGCCGCCTGAAGGGCGGATTGCTCGATCTCGAGAAGGCGGCGCGAATCTTCCTCACGGATTACCGCAGCGGCGCCTTGGGACGGATTTCGCTGGAATCGCCGGGCAGCCGCGAGCGGATGCTGGCGGCGGCAAAGGCTCACGCAGACGGGGAGGCAGCTGCCCCGGATGCCGACGCCTCCGCGGCGGCGAGCTGAGCGGAAAAGTCCAGGGCGAGGGAGAGCTCGACCTCGATCTCGGCATCGTGTCCGACCGGGCCCTCGATGGGGGCGCTCAGCGCATGTTGCATGGCATCGAAGAGTCCTGCGATCTGCTCGAGGGGCTGCTCGATGATCGTCAGCACAGGGGTCCGCAACGGGCTGTCCGGGGACAGGGCGGCGGCGACCTCGCGGTGGAGCTGCAGGGTGTGGTCGATGCAATGCCTCATCGCCCCCACGCGCTCCCGTATGGCGCCCACCGGCGCGACCCCCTCGCCCGCGAAGACGGTTTCGTGCATGGCCTGAAGGGCATTCAGGGTGTGCACGAAAGCAATGTCCAGTTCCGCGCTGAGGCTGGCCCGGATCCACGGCCATGTGCGCGACGCGGCGCCGGGTTGCGCCTTCTGCCGCTCGAGCTGCTGCCGGATATGGCGGGCCTGCTCGCCGAGGCGTAGCGTCGCGAGGCGAACGTCCGGCGGCGCGCTCGGCCGCTGTTCAGGCATGCTCTCCAGGCCGTTGGACGCCGGGCAGCAGGGCCAGCCACTGGTGCCATCTGCCGCAGGCATTGCGCAGGTTGCGTTTCGAGCCATGCCATGGCCCGTCGACGCACTGGCCGAGCACTGCGTCGTGCTCGAAGCGGACCGTGTCGACCTCGAGGCCGACATGGCGGGGGCCATCCCAGCGCTGGCAGGTACAGCAGCGACGGGCGTCGGCCCGGATGTGGGTCATGGCAGGGCTCCGAAACGGATTGTGCGTTGCAATATTATGCCGCGAGCCACGGATTGCCGCGACCCCTGCTCGCGACGTCACAAGCCCGCTGGCGTTACGGCGCGAACGAAGATCACGGCCGGAAAGGTTCGCTTGAGGAGCTTGCTGTAGAAGTCCCGCATCACGACGCCGTCCGGAAAGCGGATCGTGCTGCCGTCAGCGACGGAGATCCGGGGCGCAGCGAGCCAGAGCGATTCGCCACCTTCCCGGACCTCGATGTAGGTGTATTCGTTGGCATCCATGTGCTGGATGACCTGGCCCGTTCGGCTCAGGGGGACGTCCTGCGGACGGACATAGGGCCGCATCTGCTGCATCGCCGCGTCGGGCGAGGGATGGCCCGGCGGCGGCGCCGCCATGGCAGGCGAC
>JBNLCM010000122.1:0-19584 GCA_050303815.1 Rhodocyclaceae bacterium | reverse complement strand
CGCGACGGCGTGCCCGAAGCCGTGCACGATCTGCGCATCTCGCTCAAGCGCCTGCGCTACGCGATCGAATTCTTCGAGCCGCTGTTCCCGCCGGGCCGCGTACGCCGCTTCCGCAAGGCGATGGCCATCGCGCAGGAGGACCTGGGCTACCTGAACGACATCGAAGTCGGCAATCAGCGCCTCGCCGGCTGGGCTGAAGGCGATCCGCTACTCGAGCAGGGCGCGGCCTTCGTAGCCGGCTGGCACGGCGCCCTTGGTCGCAAGGTGCGTCGCCGCATCCTGCCGGAGACCGGCGAACTGCTCGACGCCAGCCCCCCCTGGGCCGGGCGAGGCTGAGCGCGGACCGGCCGACATTGCGTCGCACGACGGTCACACGGCCGTCATCGACGGCCGCGACACTGCACGCCGCCCGCCGAATGCCCGACGAGGCACAATAGCCGCCACTGCACGGAAGACGACCCTGCCCTCCCCCGCCCTGGCCCCCTTCCCGATCCGGATCTGGCGATATGCCTGCCTGCTCGCCCTGCTCCTGCTCGGCCTGCTGACGGTACTGGCCATCTTTCCGCTGGTGCCCGACCGGGTTCGTTCCGGCCTCAGGCAGCGCTGGTCCCGCGCGCTGGTGGCCGCGCTGGGCATTCGACTGGAGATCCGGGGCTCGCCGCCACCGGCGGGCGCGATGATCGTCGCCAACCACATCTCGTGGGTCGACATCTTCGCGATCAACGCGCTGACCCCGGCAGCCTTTGTGTCGAAGGCCGAAGTCCGCCAGTGGCCCCTGATCGGCTGGCTCTCCCAGCACAACGACACGGTGTTCCTGCGGCGCGGCAGCCGCGGCCACGCGCGTATCGTCAATGCCGAAATCATCCGGCTGATGCAGTCCGGCAAGCCGGTCGCGCTGTTCCCGGAAGGGACCACCACCGACGGCAGCCACCTGCTCCATTTCCATGGCGCCCTGCTCCAGCCGGCGATCGACGCCGGCGCACCGATCGCCGCGGTGGCCATCCGCTACCTGCAGGCCGACGGCTCGCATGCGCTGGCGCCGGCCTACATCGGCGACATGAGCCTGGTTACCTGCATCGCCAACATCATCGGCAGCCGCGGCCTGCGCGTCAGCCTCGCCTGCCTGCCACCGATCACCGAAGGGCATGGCCACCGGAAGGTCCTCAACGCGCGCCTCCATGCCGCGATTGCCGCCGAGCTACCGGCCTGCGAGCCGGCGACGCGGGCTGCCGCCTGAGCGCGGCCGGCGGCCGGCGGCCGCCGATTGTGGGAGAATCACGGCCGCCGGCCAGGACCACGGAGCCCGACCATCCCGCGCCCCTCCCCCCACGCACCCGACGCCCGCGTCATCGACATCGTCATCCCGGTCTACCGCGGGCTGGCGCAGACCCGCGCCTGCATCGAGAGCGTATTGCAGTCCGATAACCGGACACCCTGCGAACTGGTGGTCGTCGACGACGCCTCGCCCGAGGCCCAGATCCCGGCCATGCTCGACAGCCTCGCCGCAGAGGGTCGCATCACGCTGCTGAGGAATCCGGACAACCGGGGCTTCGTCCACTCCGTCAACCGGGGCATGGCGGCCCACCCGGAGCGGGACGTGGTGCTGCTCAACAGCGACACCGAGGTCGCCAACGACTGGCTCGACCGGCTGGTGGCCTGCGCCCGGAACGAACGGGTCGCGACCGTCACCCCCTTCTCGAACAACGCCACGATCTGCAGCTTCCCGAACTTCTGCCAGGACAATCCGCTGCCCGCCGGGTGGGACGTGGCCACGCTCGATGCAACATTCCGCGAGACCAATGCCGGTGCCTGGGTCGAATTGCCGACCGCCGTCGGCTTCTGCATGCTCATCCGCCGCGAGGCCCTGGTGGCGACCGGCGCATTCGACGAGGCGGCCTTCCGGCGCGGCTATGGCGAGGAGGCCGATTTCTGCCGCCGGGCCAGCGCACTGGGCTGGCGACATCTGTTGTGCGCCGACACCTTCGTCTTCCACGCGGGCGGCGTCAGCTTCGGCGACGAACAGGCGGTGCTCAGCGACGCGGCACAGGAAGTCCTGCGGGCGCGTCATCCCGACTATTCCCAGGTCGTTGCCCAACACCTGCGCCTCGATCCCGCACGCAACCTGCGGCGGGCGGTCGAGCTGTCGCTTCACGCCGAGGCGCGTGTCGAACGGGAGCAGGCAGGCGAGGCCGCCGGTCGCGTGCAGCGCGCCGACGCGGACAGCGAATTCGTCCAGCTCCACGTTGTCCACGCCCTCGGCGGCGGCATCGAGCGCTGGCTGGCCGACTATTGCGCGGCCGACACGGCGCGGCGCAATCTGGTCCTGCGGCCGGTGGGCCGGGACCGGGAAACCGTCGTTGGCCTGGCCCTCTTCGAGGGTCCCGGGCAGGACGAGGCGCTGGCGATCTGGCCGCTCGCCGAACCCTACGTCGGCAGCGTGGCCGATGACGCCGACTACCGGGCCGTGCTGCACGCGGTGCTGGCGGATTACCAGGTCGGCGCGGTGCTCGTGTCGAGCCTCATCGGGCACTCGGTGGACGCGTTGCGGAGCGGCCTGCCGACGCTGTTGATCCAGCACGACTACCACCCGTTCTGCCCGGCCATCAACCTCCACTTTCGGGGCGGCTGCCCGGACTGCACCCATGAGCGCTTGGCCCGGTGCGCCCAGGAGAACCACGACTTCAACCTGTTCCCCGGCCAGTCGGCGGCGATGCGCGCCGCCGTTCGCGACGCGGCACGCGCGGCCCTGGACGACTATCCGGTCCAGCTGGTCCAGCCCAGCCACGGCGTGGCCCAGAGAGTCCACCGCATCCGGCCCGACCTGCCACCCGCGCGCTTCGCCACACTCCCCCATGGCCAGGACCGGGTCCTGAGCCCGCTGCCGCCGCCCGGACCGGAGCAAGCCTTCCGCGTGGTCGTGCTCGGCATGTTGTCGGTCAGCAAGGGCGTGCGCCTGCTCGAGCGGCTGCTGCCGCAGCTGCCCGCCGGCATCGAGCTGCACCTGCTCGGCGCCGGCGATCTGGGCCGGGTCTTTGCGGACGACGCCCGCGTCCGGGTCACGCCCCGCTACGAGGCGGCGACCCTCCCGACGCTGCTGAGGCAGATCCAGCCCCGGCTCGGTCTGCTGCTGAGCATCTGGCCCGAGACCTACAGCTACACGCTGACCGAACTCCAGTGCGCCGGCGTGCCCACCCTGGCCACCGGCATCGGCGCCTTCGCCGAGCGGATCCGTGACGGGGAGACCGGCTTTCTCGCCCCCCCGACGGCCGAGGCCATCGCCGCACGACTCGCGCAGCTGGTCGCCGAGCCGGCGACCGTCGAGACGGTTCGCCGCCATCTCGGCGGACTCCCCCGCCGCAGCGCGGCCGAGATGGTGGCCGACTACCACCGCCTGCTGCCCGTCCGCCGACGCTGGCGGGTCGTGCCCGAGCTGGCCACAGCGGACCGCCCTGCACCGCTCGACGGCAGCAGCTCCGCCGCCCGCTGCCTGCTCGATCTGCAGCGGACGTGGCAGCGCGGGCAGGCCAGCCAGGACGCCCACGCGGCGACCGCTCGCATGCTCAAACGCAGCCAGGCCGCGCGCAAGGCCCTGCGCGCGGAGCGGGACGGCGCGCGGGCGGACCGCCAGGCAACCGCGCAGATAGCGGAAGCCCTGGGCGCCGAACTCGACGCGCTCCATCGCTCGACCAGCTGGCGGGTCACCGCGCCCCTGCGATGGCTCGGTCGTCAGGTCCACCGCGCGCGCCGCGTGGCGGAGTGGGCCAGCGAACTCGCTGCCGATTCTCCGCGACGGGCACACGCCGTCGCAACGGCTAGGCGCGGCTGGCGCGCGGGCGGCCTGCGAGGGCTCCGGCTGGAGCTGTCCCTGATGGCGGCCCCGCCGCCGCCCGCGCCCCTGCCCGACCCGCCGGTCGATGGCGCGCGTCCCATCGACAAGGCGTTTACCAGCTGGGCCCGCTCACGCGACGCCCTGCACGACACCTGGCAGGGCCAGCTGGCGGCGCTGCCGCGGCGGCCGCGGATCTCGGTGCTGGTGCCGGTCTTCAATCCGCCCGAGGCGATGCTCGCCGGCCTGGTGGACTCGGTCCGCGGCCAGGTCTACCCGGACTGGGAACTCTGCCTCGCCGACGACGCGTCCACCCAACCCCATGTCCATCACCTGCTGGCGCGGTTCGCCGGCATGGACCCCCGCATTCGCGTCAGCTTCGGCGACACGAACCGGGGCGTTTCGGCTGCCTCGAACCGCGCGCTGAGCCTCGCCAGCGGCGAGTTCGCGGTGCTGGCCGACCACGACGACCTGCTCGAGCCCCACGCCCTGCTGCGGTTTGCGCAGAGCGTGTGCGAGGACGCCCCCGACCTGGTCTACTCCGATGAGGCACTGACCGGCCCGGATGGCGCACGCGTCCAGCACTTCGCTTTCCGTCCGGCCTTCTCGCCGGAGTACCTGCGCGCCCACCCCTACATCGTTCACCTGGTCGGCTTCCGCACCGCACTGCTGCGCGAGCTGGGCGGCTGGGACGAAGCGCTTCGCATCTCGCAGGATGTGGACCTCATCCTGCGGGCCAGCGAGCGGGCCCGATGCGTCGTGCACATTCCCGATCTGCTCTACCGCTGGCGCGTGCACGGCGGCTCGGCGGGCCACGTCCGGATGGGCGAGGTCATGGCAACCTCGCGGCGCGTCCTGGAACGCCACCTGGCGCGCAGCGGCGAGGCCGGCACGGTCAGCGACGGCCGCTGCTTCAATTTCTTCGAGACGCGCTATCCGCCTCCGCCGGGCGCCCGCGTTGCGATCATCGTCCCGACCCACAACCAGGCCGGCCTGGTCGCCGCCTGCCTGGCGGGCATCGAGGCCACCTGCGTCGGCGTGAACTACCGGGTCCTGCTCGTGGACCACGCCTCGGACGAGCCGGAGGCGCTGGCCTACTTCGACTCGCTCGGCGACCGCGTCGACCGGCAGCGTCAGGCCGGCGACTTCAACTTCGCGCGGATCAACAACCAGGCCGTCGCCGCCCTGCCCGACGACTTCTCGCACCTGCTGTTCCTCAACAACGACGTGCAGCCCATCGAGCCAGGCTGGCTGGCTGCGATGCTGGAGCTCGCCGCGAGACCCGATGTCGGCGCGGTCGGCGCGCGGCTCGATTATCCCGACGGCCACACCGTACAGCACGCCGGGGTCGTCGTCGCCGCCTGCGGCCTCGCCGAGAACCTCGGGCGCTTCCGCGATACCCGCGGCGATGGCGAGCTCGATCAGGGCTACATGGGCTCGCTCATCGCGACGCGCGAGCTGTCCGCCGTCACGGCGGCCTGCCTGCTGATGCGGCGCGAGGTGTTCGAGGCGGTGGATGGCTTCGACGAGTCCCTCGCCGTGGGCTACGGCGACGTGGACCTGTGCCTGCGCGTGCGCGAGGCCGGCTACCGGGTGCTCTACTGCGCCCGTGCCCGGCTGCTGCACCACGAGTCCATGTCGCGCGGACGCCAGTTGGCGGGCGATCCGCACCCGGAAGACAGCGCGCGTTTCCGCCAGCGCTGGGCCAGCTGCTTCGACACGGGCGACCCCTACTTCAGCCCCAACCTCTCGCCGCACAGCCCCAACTGGCAGATCCGCCAGCCCCTCGTGGCGCCGGCCGCGCCGCGCCGGCGGATCTGCGAGCGGGACACGGACGGGCATTACCGGCTGCGGTTCTCGGGCGGAGGCTGACCCGGTCAGCGCGACAGCCATTGGATCGCGCGCCGCCTGTCATGAGAAAATGCCGGGTTTGCTGAAACCGGTCGTCCGCGAGCGCGCATGGTGCGCCGGCACGGGATGACGGCCGGAAGCCCGGAGATCGAGAACTTGAGCAGTCCGCGCGTCAGTGTGGTGATGCCTTGCTACAACCACGAGCGCTACGTCGGCGACGCCATCCGCAGCGTGCTGGCGCAGAGCGTCGCCGAGCTGGAACTGATCGTCATCGACGACGCCTCGAGCGACGGCAGCTGGTCGGTCATATCGGCCATCGACGACCCCCGCCTGAAAGCCACCCGCCATGATGCGAACCGGGGTGCCCACGCCACCCTCAACGAGTGCATGCAGGCGGCGCAGGGGGACAGCATCGCCATCATCAACTCCGACGACCTGTTCGCGCCCGACCGGCTGGCCCGCTGCCTCGAGGCACTCGACGCCGGTGCCGCGCTGGTCGGCAGCGACATCGCGCTGATCGACAGCGCCGGCGAGATCGTCGGCGAGCACTGGTGGATCGAGGCCTACGGCCGGCTCAAGGCCACCCACGCCGAGCACGGCGACTGGGCGGCCACGCTGCTCGAGGGCAACCTCTACATGACGACGTCCAACTTCGTCATGACCCGCTCGTGCTGGGAGGCCGCCGGCCCCTTCGAGGACCTGCGCTTCGTCCACGACTACGCCTTCCTGCTGAACGCCCTGGCGGCCGGCCAGCGGCTGGCCTGGATCGACGCGCCGCTGCTGAGCTACCGCCTGCACGAGAGCAACACGATCTCGGAGAGCCCGCTCAAGGCCAACTTCGAGGCCGCGGCCCTGCTGCGCCGCTTCGCCCCGTCGCTGGCCGCCGAGGGCGCGACGGAAGCCGAGCGCGTCCGCCACCTGTGCGCCCAGTGGCAACGCATCGAGCGCTACATCGACGAGATCCACAAGGCCCTCCGCCACCAGCGACTGGTCGAGCAGGAAGCCAACTGGCGCACGCTGGTGGAGGACCGCGAGCGCTGGATCCGGGATCGCGACGGCTGGATCGCCCAGCGCGACGAGATGATCCGCGACCGCAACCGGTGGGTCGAGGACCGCAATCGATGGATTGCGGAACGCGACCAGCGAATCGCGGAGCAAGCGACTGCAATCGCCAACCAGCAGCGAACACTCGAACAGCAGCGCGGCTGGCTGGCGGAGAAGGACCAGGCGATCCGGGGGCTCCACACCCAGGTCCACGACCTGCGCTACTCCCGCAGTTTCCGCCTCGGCCATGCCCTGCTTGCGCCGGCCCGCACGCTGCAGTCCCTCGCCCGCCGCGTGATTGGCACGGACGGCCCGGTGCGTGTCCGCCACCTGGCCGCGTTCCGCCGCCAGGTCGAGCAGGCGCTGCCGGGCCTGCGCTGCGTGTCCTTCGACATCTTCGACACCCTGCTGGGCCGCTGCATCGAGCCACCCGAGCTGGTGCACCGGCGGGTGGCCGAGCACCTTCAGCGCCGCCTGCCGGACGCGCCTTCGATCGAACGGATCGAGGCCGCCCGGCGCGATGCCGAGACCGCATTGCGGCAGGCCGCGCTGGCCGAAGGCACCGACCACGAGTGCCACTTCGACCCCCTCGTCGAGGCCTGGGTCTCGCACCTCTGCGGCGAGGCCGACCCCGCGCTCTGCCGCGAGATCCAGTCCCTCGAGCTCGACCTGGAAGCGACGGCCCTGTTCGTCAAGCCGGGCGTGCGTGAACTGCTGGCCTGGCTGCGCGACCAGGGGCTGCGAGTGGTCGTGGTGTCCGACATGTACCTGGGCCGCGCCCATCTCAAGGGCCTGTTCGAGCGCCTCGGCCTTGACCCGCTGATCGACGAGATCTACATGTCGGCCGAGTTCGGGCTGGGCAAGTATTCGGGCCGCCTGCACCAGGCGGTGCTGCAGCTTGAGGGCCTGCAGCCCGCGCAGATGATGCATGTCGGCGACAACCTGCACTCCGACGCCATGGCGCCGGCGCGCATCGGCGTGCGAACCTGCTTCCTTGACGATCGGCGCGAGCGCAACCGCCGGCGCGATCAGAGCCTCTCGGCCGAAATGGCAACGAGCGGCGGCCTGTGGCCCGGCCGCCAGTTCTTCGAGGTGGTCGCGACGCGGATCGCCAACACCCCGGCCGACCACGACGACAGCTTCTTCTTCCGCTACGGCCGCGACGTCCTCGGCCCGGCCTTCTGTACCTTCAGCCTCGGCCTGGTCGAGCGCCTCCGGGCCTTCGCACCCGAGCGCGTCGTCTTCCTGGCCCGCGACGGCTACCTCTTCCACCGCATCATCGAGGCCTGGCGCAGCGAGGGCTTCGCGGCCGACCTCCCGGCAGGCGATTATGCCTACGCCTCGCGTCGCGTCGTCTCCAGCGCGGCGGTGGCCGACGGCATGAGCCACGAGCAGGCCATCGTCGCGTTCTACAACCCGAAGCAGCGCGGTCTTCTGTCGGTGCTGAAGACCTACGGGCTCGATCCGGCCGACTTCACCGAGCTGGCGGCGGTCCACGGTTTCGAATCCATCGACGAGCGGGTCGCCGACTGGCAGGACGTCCGGCTGAAGGCCTTCCTGGCCGACGAGGCCGTGCAATCGAAGGTCCGCGAGCACGGGCGGGTCGCGCGCGAGCTGCTGCACGACTATTTTGCGCAGATCGGCTTCCTCGGTTCGGAGCGTGCGGCGCTGGTGGATATCGGCTGGAACGGCACCATCCAGAAGTTCATGCAGCAGAGTTTCGGGGCCGACGGTCACTATCCGGACGTGCGGGGCTACTACTTCGCGCTGGTCATGGGCATGCATGGCGACTTCGAGGGCAGCGAGCGACTCGAGGGCCTGATGCTCGACATGCGCCGAGGCAACCCCTTCGAGCGTGCCTGCTTCGACTTCGAGGAGCTCTTCGAGCAGGGCGCCCGCTCTCCCGAGGCGACAACGGTCGGCTACGCGCGCGAGGATGGCCGGGTCCGCCCCTGCCTCAAGCCGGACGACGCCCCCGACCGCCGCGGCGAGATCGCCTGCAATCCGATGATCGCGGCCCTGCAGGCCGGCGTCCTGTGTCACGCGCGCCACTTCATCGCGGCCCAGCGCCTCACCGGCATGGACTTCGACGCCCTCAAGCCCTACGTGCTCGGTCTCCTCGAGCGGGCCGTGGCCTATCCGACCGCCGAAGAGGTTGCCCACATCCGCCGGCTGGTCCATACCGAGGATTTCGGCCACGACCACGTCCTCGACCTGGCCGGCGCACCGCTCGGCTGGCGCGATCTGGTCTCGCCCGCCCGCATGCGCCGCAAGCTGCATCTCTCGCCCTGGCCCTACGCCCAGGTCGCCCACCTGGCGACGGGCCTGCCAGCCTGGCTGCTGCGCATCCTGCAACTCCGCCGCCTGCGGCGCCAGCACGGAGGCCACTGATGCGGCCCCCCGGACACGCCATGATCGTATCCCTGCGCAAGCTGCTGACGATGGCGCTCGCCTACCGCCTCGTCTTCTCGAACGCCCTCGGTTTCAATCCCGGCATCCGTCACGTCCTGCGCTACCTGTCCCTGCGCCTTCGGCGCAACCTGACCGACCGGGATCGCCTGCGCTGGTATCGGCACCGCCTGCGCAGTATCGTCTCGAAGCGCCCGTAAGGGTACCGGGCCGCATCCGGCCGGCCCTCCAGACATCATTGCCCCCGCCGCTTGATCACTCGCAAGGGCGACCTGACACGCCTCGCTCGACCGCTGGCCCGCTCAGCCCGCGGGCGGGGCCTCGCCCCGGTCGCGGATGCCTGCCCACAGGCCCCGCAGCATCATGCGCAGGTTTTCGCCGCGCGGCGCCACCATCAACGGAAAGTAGGCCAGCTTGAAGAGCAGGCGGGGCACGTCGGCGATCTTCCACGACAGCGGTACGTAGGGCCGCCAGTACATCAGGACCCGGTTGCGCATGATGTGGTACTGCCGGAACGGGCTATGCACGAGGATGTTGCGCTTCGTGCCCGGCACGGGCCGGACCCGGTCGCCCAGTTGATGCGCCAGGATGGCCGCCGGGACCCCCAGCAGGCGATAGCCGGCGGCGCGAACCCGGAAGCACCACTCGAGGTCGATGTTGTCGATGAACAACCGCTCGTCCATCAGGCCGTGACGGCGCAGGACCGCCGCGTCGATCAGGCAGCCGGAGGTGATCAGCATGTCGGTCTCGATGCTTCCGGTCCCGCCCGGCAGCGGGTAGTCCTTGACAACCCGCCCGCCCGAGAACCGGATGAAAGGCAGCGGCGTCCGCATGCGCGCGTCGCAGATCGCCGGCCCCAGCGCTGCCACGGGCACGGCAGACCGGCGAGCGGCGTCCCGTTGCGCCATCAGGGCCGGGAGCATGGTGGGCTCGGGCCGACTGTCCTGGTCAAACAGCAGGATCCACGCAAAGTCGCGATCGAGGGCGCGCCGGATGCCGGCGTTCAGGGCCCTGGAGAGACCCAGGTTCTGACCGTGGGCAATGACCTCGACCGCCGGGCACGCCGCCTGCAAGTCCGGCAGCCCCACGGCGTCGGCCGGCTCGTTGTTGTCCACCAGGATCACGTGCCCGACCGACGGGATCAGCGTCTGCAGCAGGATCGCCAGCTCGGCATAGGAATAGCGGTAGCACACGACCACCGCGCAGGTATCTTCGAATCGCATGACCCGCGGCACCCGGTGTCAGGCTCCCGGCAGCAGCTGCGCAGCCAGAAGCGGATACCGGATGTGGATTAGAATGTCGGCCTTGCGACAGGAGCCGCCCGGTTGCGCCGGAACGATCGCCCTTCGTCGCGTCGGGCGCCAGTCTATAGGAAAGCGCCGCCCCGCCCCATTTCGATGCTGCAGCACTACACAGGACGGCTGATGACCCGCAAGAAGGACGTTTTCATACTTGGAACCTCGTACTGCGGTTCCACCCTTCTCGGCAATGCGCTCAACGGGCATTCCCGTATTGCCTACGCCGGCGAAGTCTCGCGCCTGCCCGGTTTCGATATCGGGGCGCCGGAGCGCCTGTGCCCCGTCTGCGCTTCACAGGGCAAGACCTGCGAGGTCTGGTCGGACACCTTCGCCGAACGCATCCTGGCGCGCGGCCCGGGCCGCAGCTTCGACACCTACCGGGAGGCGGTCGGCGGCACGCCGGTCATCGTGGACGGGTCCAAGGCAGTCAACTGGTTCCGCAAGGTCATGGCCGATCGCCCCGGACCGGAAAACCCGTTCGTCATCATTGCCGTGCGCAACCCGTTCTCCTTCGTCGACAGCTGTCGCCGTCGCGAGAGCTACGAACCCTGGCTGGCCGCCAACATCTGGCGCGACACCCTGTTCGATATCCTGCGCACCGTCGCCCAGTACGGCCTGCCGCACATCGTGGTGCGCTACGAAGACCTGTCGCGCGATCCCGAGCTGACGCTGCGCCGGGTCTGCGCTTTCCTCAGCGAGGACTTCGAACCGGGCATGCTCGAATTCTGGCAGCAGCCGCTGCACGGCCTGGGAGGCAACGCCGGCGCCTACGTGTGGTTCGACTCGTTCCGCCAGAATGGCCGCTTCAGCAACGAGGAGGACGCCAAGGTGGCGGCGGGCTATGCGAGCAAGGCCTTCGGCGGGTGGAGCGACGAGAAGTGGCTGTCCAAGCTCGATGCGGCCCAGCGCACCGCCGTCGTACAGACGCCGATGCTGCCGGGCATGTGCTCGCTGGTCGGCTACAGCCTCGAGGACCTGATCGGCCGCGCCAACCGCGCCGCGGGCTGACCCGGAGGCCCGTGAGCGCCCCCCGCCACGTCTACGACCGGACCCTCGAAACCGAAGGTCGCTCGTCCCTCTCGGTCATCGCCGCGCGCGTGCCGGCCGGCGCCAGCGTGCTGGATGTCGGCTGCGGCACCGGGGCGCTCGGACGACGCCTGATCGCGCAACGGCAGGCCGCGGTGGATGGGGTCACCTACAACCCGCAGGAGGCAGCCCTCGCCGGGCAGCACTATCGCCGCGTCGAGGTCCTCGATCTCGAGCAGGCCTGCCTCGACACGGCACTCGGCGGCGCCCGCTACGACGTCATCGTCTGCGCGGACATCCTCGAGCACCTGCGCGCGCCCGAGGCGCTCCTCGCCCAATTGCCCAGCCACCTGCGGCCCGGCGGCCGCCTGCTGGTATCGGTCCCGAACGCGGCCTATGCCGGGATCGTCGCGGAGCTGATGCAGGGCGACTACCTCTACCGGCCGGAAGGCCTGCTCGACGCCACCCACGTCCGCCTGTTCACCCGACGCTCCCTGCTGCGCTCGCTGCGCGAACAGGGCTGGGTACCCCAGGCGGTCGAGACCATCGAACGGGAGCTGTGCTATTCGGAGTTCGAGCCGACCCTGGCCGCCCTGCCACCCGCCACGCGCAACCACGTGCTGGGGCGGCCCGACGCCTTCGCCTACCAGTTCATCATCGAGGCCTGCCCCGTCGGAGCCGGCCAGAGCGAGCCGGCCAACCTCGAGGCCGGCGCCGCCGGCCGCCCCTACTTCACCACGGCGCTCGGCATGCTGGTGGATGAGGACTACACCGAGGCAACGCGCTGCTTCGCCCGCGGCCTGATTGGCGAAACGCGCCAGATCGTCCGCTTCCCCCTGCCGTCCCTGACCTCACCCGCCCGGCGCCTGCGCTGCGAGCCGGCCCACCGCGCCGGCGTGATGCAGTTATGGGCGATCCGTCTCGTCAAGGGGTCGGACACCGTCGTCTGGCGCTGGGATGGGCTGGCCGAGAGTCTGGCCGCCGTCACGCGGACCCGTCTACGGTTCGCGACGCCCCAGACCCGACCCGGCGAGCTGAGCCTGCTGCTGGACGGCGACGATCCCTCCTTCGAGCTGCCGATCCCGCCGGCCTGCCTGGCAGACGCCTTCGATGGGCAACACCGCATCGCCATCGAGCTGGGCTGGCCGGTGTCCAGCGACTACCAGCTGCTGCCCCGTCAGATGGAACGCGATCGGGATGATGCGCGGGCCGCGCTCGCCGAGCGGACCCGCGAGCGCGACGCCTTGCGCGCCGAGCTTGAAAGCCTCCGGGCGGGCCGAGCCTTCCGCCTGGCCCAGGGCCTTGGCCGCCTCAGGCGGCGATTGACGGGGCGCTGAGGTCCGGCGCGTCCGCCGCCGGACGACGCATGAGCAGCCGGATCTCGGTGGTCAGCAAGTCTTGCCGCGCATACCGGGACAGCAGGGCCTGCGGCGGCTCGAGCGCTTCTTCCCGCCGCTCCTGCCGAAGGATCTCGAAGCCGTGCCGCACGAAGAGGGCAACCAGTTCGTCCGCCGTCAGCCGGTTGAGGCGCCGGTATTCCTCGAACACGAAGCGCTTGTAGGCATCGAGATCGCGGCTGTGGAAATTCACCTCGATCTCCTCGGCCGGAACCGGCTCCGTCGAGCTCATCACCGCAGACAGCAGGGCGTCCTCCGACAGCAGCAGGTGCGCCCAGGGCTGACGGACGAAGCGGCCGAGATGGGAGCCCCCCGGCGCATGGAAAAGCGGATCGATCTGCAGGAAGAACACCCCCCCGGGCGGCAGCAGCCCGTATAGATCGGCGACGACCCCGTCGAGGTAGGGCCGTTCGACGTGTTCGAAGACCGACCAGGACATCATGGCGTCGATCTCGAAGCGACCGGCCAGGCGATCGCCGGCATCGATCTGCACGAACTGCAGTCGCTGGGGCAAGTTGGCCAGCCCCAACTGCGCCCGGGCGGTGGGCGGGAGGCTGTCGAAACCCGTGTTGATGTCCACACCCAGCATCTTCACGGGCGCCTTCTTCAGGGCCAGCGCCAGGTCGGTGATCCCGTCGCCGCATCCGAAGTCGAGCAGACGCAGGGCCTGCCAGTCCACGTGGGGGGACAGCCATTCCACCACGGTATTGGCCGCGTGGTGGAAGTGGGCGCCGAACCAGGCGTCCGTGATCTTCGCCGGGTCCCAGGCCCGTCCCGAGGGTACGGGCGCAGGCACGCGCGCGGGTGGCGGTGGCAGGGGCCGCAGGAAACTGCCCGCCGCGCCCCAGAAATGCCACGAGGCCGGGTCGCGCCGGATCGCCTCGTCGAGGTGACCGAAGACACCCGCCATCAGGCGGTCGAGCGTGCCGGACGCGGGCAACTGGCGAATCTGCAGGTAGCGGCGCCCGGTGGCGATGTCGATACCGGTGAGGTAGGTCAGCACGGGCATCTGCTGGTCCGCCGCCATGCGAAGCAAGCCCTTCGGCATCAGCGCCTGTTGCCCCAGGAAAGGCACCGCCTGGCTGCCCTTGACGAGTTCCGGCGGCACATCGATTGCCGCCATGACCTGCTCGCCCCCCCGCAGGGCCGCGAGGGCATGGCGCAGGCTGGCGGAGACATCCAGGGTCGAACGGCCGGTCGAATGCAGCACCGCGCGGTAGCGGGCGCGGATATAGGCCAGACGCACACGACGTTGCCGGAGTTCTTCTTCGGGCACCCGCGCCACCAGCACGTGGACGTTGAGCCCCATCGATCTGGCATGCCGCAGGCCCCACATGCCGGCCCCCCAGTGGAAGGTGCACAGGATCGTGCCTTGCTTCGGCGGGCACCACTCGCCTGAGACGTCGAGATGCTTCCGTAACCATCGGTCTGAGCGGGTGTGGGTCAGGTAGAGATCGGCGTGGTCCACCAGCGTCACGAGCCGGCGCATCCGCCTCCAGGCTTCCTCGTCCGGGACCCAGCCCCGCCGGCGCGCTTCGGCGAGCGCCGGATCGCAATCCTGTCGATACAGCCAGCGCCACCGACTGATTCGCCGAAATACCCGGAAGCACACGGGCCAGGGCAGCACCGCGGCGAGCCCGGGCAACAGAACCAGTTCGATCAGATCGCGCGCCTCATGGCGCAGGCGCTGGACAGGTCCGCTCATGACCAGCGGTGGGGCAAGGTGACCAGGCCGGCCGAGCGCGCCGGATACACCCAGCGAAACACGGTGTGCTGGTACCACTCGTCGTAGACGACGATGCCTTCCGAATCGAAGAGGTAGGCGCTCACCACGTAGTCGCCGCTATGCACGGGGAGGTCCTCGAAGGTCACGGTGGCCTCCCACAGCTCGTCTCCGACCTGCCGCGGCTCGGCCCCGTCGTAGTGGGTGGTGACGGAGGCGATGCCGACACCGCGCGCCTGCTCGAGCATCACGGCGAAATTCGGTCGCTCGCCACCGGGCACCTGTGCGCGAACGGTGACCACCAGGTCCTTGGCATCGAGCAAGGGGGGCTCCCCCTCGCCGAGGGATCCGACCTCGAGGGCGCGGATCCGCGCGGGCCTGGCCTGGGCGGGGGCGGGCGGCGCGGCGGTCCTGTCTGATTTGGCCGCGGTGGCCTCCGCCTCCATCACCCGGACGTGGGTTTCGTAGGCCGAGAGGACCTGTTCGGTGCCGCCGAAGGACCGCACCCGGCCGTGGTCGAGCCACAGGGCCACGTCGCACAGACGCCGGATGTGATACTGGCTATGGGAGCAGAACAGGATCGTGCAGCCGGCCTCGCGGAAGGCTTCGATCCGCTCGGTACATTTCTTTTGGAAGCGCTGGTCGCCGACCGCCAGCGCCTCGTCGATGATCAACACTTCGGGCTCGACCGCGGTCACCAGCGAAAAGGCGAGCCGCACCGTCATCCCGGACGAATAGGTCTTGACCGGGCGGTCGATCGCTTCGCCGAGTTCGGCGAAGGCCAGGATCGACGGCAGCAGGGCCGTCATCTGATCGCGCTCGATGCCGATCAGGGCTCCGGCAAAGTACAGGTTGTCACGCCCGGTGAACTGGGGGTGGAAACCGGCCCCCAGTTCCAGGATCGCGGACAACCGCCCCTTGCGCTCGACAGACCCCGTGCTTGGCCGCAGCGTGCCGGTGATCAGTTTGAGGAGCGTGCTCTTGCCGGCCCCGTTCGAGCCGATCACGCCCAGGCATTGCCCCTTGCCCAGTTCGAACGACACGTCCGTCAGGGCCCAGTGGGTCTGCGCCGCCGCGCGGCCGGTCAGCAGCGCGCGCAGCCTCGCACGGGGCGACCCGAACACCTGGTAGCACTTGCCGAGTTGCTGGACCTTGAGCGCGGGCATGAGCTCAGAGCCAGTCCACCAGATGGTCGTGGCTGCGTTCGACCGCCACGGCGAGCATCAGGGCGAGCACGGCAAACCAGGCCGCCAGAACCATGAAGGCCTCGGTCACGGGCCAGCTGCCCTGGAGCAGCAATGACTGGAAGGCGAGGACGATCGGCGTCATCGGGTTCAGCCACAGGACCCAGCGGAAGCTCTCGGGGAACATCTCAAAGGAGAACAGGATCGGTGTCAGGAACAAGCCGGCGGCCAGAAGAAAGCCCACCAGCTGTTGCACATCCCGCATCGCCGCCACCAGGACGGCCAACAGATAGCCCAGCACGAAGATCATCGCGAACTGGGCAAGGATCAGAACGGGGACCGCCAGCACCGGCCACGCAAAGCCATGATAGGGCGCGTAGGCGAGCCACAGCAGGAGCATCAGCGGACCGTAGGAAACCAGCGACGCGAGCGTGCTCCGCAAGGGAAACAGGACCGGCGGCAGGGGATTCTTCTGCAGCAGGGGGCCCGCCTCGACCAGGCTCGTCATCGCGCGCGAAACCGCATCGGTGAAGGCCATCCACGGCAACATGCCAGCGATCAGGAAGACACCCATGCCGCGCTGCGGCGCCACGTCGCCCAGTCGCGCCCCCAGAACCACGTCGAAGAGCAGAAAATAGGCGCCCAGCATCAGGAGCGGCTGCCCCACCACCCAGGCGCGGCCGAACACCGCGCCGGCGTGGCGAGCCGCCAGGTCGCGCCCGACCATCACCGTCAGCAGGCGCCTCAGGCGATAGGCCGCGCGGACCTCTTCCGCCAGAACGCGCGTCATCGCCGATGGCTGCCCGGCCCCGCCGGACTCACTCCGCCTTCCGGGTCAGCGCCTGGATGGCTTCCTCGTTCGGCCTGGCCTCGGCACTGGCTTTCTGGGTCAGTTCGGCAAGCGCCTGACGACCGAAATCGTTCGCCAGCTTGGCCTTGAGCTGGCCCTTGACGTCATCGAACGACTGGGGTGCCTTGTCGAGGCGGTCTTCCAGCCGAATGATATGGTAGCCATACTGGGTTTCGACAATGTCGCTCAGCTGACCTTTCTCTTTCAGGGCAAAGGCCGCCGCCTCGAAGGGCGCCACGGTCTTGCCGCGGACGATGTAGCCAAGATCGCCCCCTTTGCCTGCGCTGGGGGCATCGGCCGAATACTTCAGCGCGAGCTTTGCAAAATCGCCCCCCGCCTTCAATTCCGCCAGCAGGCTCTCGGCATTCTGACGCGCCGACGGATCGTTCGCGGGCACGATCAGGATATGGCGCACATGAACCTGTTCCGGCCGCTCGAAGCGCTCGGGGAAGGCCTTGTACTCGGTCGCGGCGAGTTTCTCCAACGTCGCATCGTCGGGCACCGCCGCCCGAGCCACCTTGGCCATGTAGGCATCGGAGAGAACCCGTTCCTCCAGCAGGCGCAAGTTGATGGCGATCAGCTCCTGGTCCTGCAGGCCCTCGTCTCGGGCACGCTGCGCCAGTACACGTCGCACATAGAGGTTGGTCGCCGCACTCGCCAAGGCGTTGGGCTCTGCAAACAGGCGCTTGCGCGCCTCATCCGGCGCCTTGGCGGTCTCGACCAGCAGCTCGCGCTGGGACACGCTGGCCGTCGGTCCCTCAACGAGGACGTCGTTGTCGGCGGCTGTGGCGGGCAGGGCGAGACCGAAAACCAGGCCGACTGCCATGCAGGAAAAATGCTTCTTCACACTCATGATCACTCCAGAAAACTCGGACGTGCTTGACGCCAGGGCGCAATTCTGAGGGTTTGTCCGCGGCGGCGCAAACTGGTGCGGGCCGGCCTGGCGTCACAGCATCGCAGGATGCGGACACGTCATCCGGATCCACGGGGAGATCCGTTCCGCCAGATCGTTCCTGCGCCACGCAGAAGGGTGCCCTACGAGCTTCGGCCGGTCGCCGCAAAGCGAGCCCAATGGCGGCCGGAGCGGCAAACGAGCGCCTTGGGGCACGCGCCACCGGGGCGAATTCACGCGCACGGGATGGGAACTTGTTCGCGTACCGGGGCAGCGAAAAGGGAAGAAGGCGCCTTCACACGAGAAGGGCTTCGGTGACGGTCAACGAAAAAAGGGGGCAGGTTGCCCTGCCCCCTCAGCACTACGTGCTATGCGCTCAAACTCTTACAGAGCACCGCCAGGACGGGTCACGCGGTGGCCGAAGATCAGGCCGTAGTTCGCTGCGGTGCCAGCGGCGGTAGCCGGATTGACAGCCTTCAGGAAGTACGAACCCAGGATCGGCAGACCGTTGCCGGCGAGGCCCGGGGTGGTCAGGGTGGCCCAACCGTTGCTGTAGGTGCTGCCCGACTCGTCGAACACCATCTCGATGCCCTGCGTGGCCAGGCCAGCGCCCAGGACCGAAGCGGCGGTGTTGGCGACGTTGAACTTCAGGACCGAAGCCTCGCCGCAGAACAGCACTTCCGGCGTGGCAGCCGGGGTCGACGGGGAGATCACGAACTCGACTGCCGGGCTGGCGATCTCACCTTCTTCACGGTCCGTGTAGGCGATACCGATGTTGGATACGCAGAGTTGCGTCCCAACGAGTTCGGTATTGCTGGGCGTGAAGTAGTTGTTCGCGTCGTCGTACTCATCGTCGACATCAGCAAGCGAGCCCGGCACCAGGGTCCAATTCAGCTGATAGAACGCATCACCGGCTTCCGCGGCGATGTACGCCGGAGTTGCGTCGGCGGACGTGATATCGGAGAACTGACCATCCTGCAGGTCGGTGTAGATGGCGGCCGGCGCGCCCGTTCCGCTAGCGCCGTCGTTGTAACGCACAGCTGCGTGCCCACGAGCGCGGTGTTGGTCGGCGTGAAGAAGTTATCTGCGTCCAGGTACTCAACACCCTCGACCCAGGTCTCCACGTACGGAGCACCCAGGTTGGCGGTCGTGTAACCGTCAGCCAGAGCACCGTTCAGGTCGTGGAAGTCGCCATCGAACAGGTCGGTGTAGACCGGCGACGGAGCACCCGAGCCGCTGGTGCCATCCAGGTAGCGAACCGCGGTGCTGTAACGACGGGACGGCATCGTGAAGGTCCAGTCGGACGCGGCGGAGATCACGGCGTCGGTCGCGAACTCGTTCACGATCGTGCTGACAGCCAGGGCACGGGTCAGCAGGTCAGCCTGGGTCCAAGGCGTGCCGAGGCCAGCCGTGGTGTAAGGCGTGGACATGTCCGGCAGGTCGTAGGCGCGCGGCTCGACACCACCCAGGGCCACGCCCTGAGCATTGCCACCCAGCTTCAGCAGCGGGTCAGCCGAGAACAGGTTGATGTCACCACCGATGGTGAAGTCACGCTGCGGCCAGAACACGCCGTTACCGATCGCGGTAGCGCCGGCATTGGCAGCGACGATGGTGGCAGCGTTGCCCGAGTAGGACAGGGCCTCATCGACGTTGATGATGTACCAGCCACCCACCAGCGAGCCGGTCGGGTTGTTCATGCCCTTGACGTACAGGGAAGCCGTCAGGGTGCCGGGCTGCTGACCACCCGTTGCCGAATCGGCGGCAACAGTGTTGGTCGACAGCAGGGCAGCCAGGCGCGCATCGGTGGTCAGGCCGCAAGGCGCGACACCGTCCACGTGCTTGATGGCGGTATAGAGAGCGTTCGAGTCAGCCCAGTCGCCGTCGTTGTTGACGTCGGCATCGGTAACCGCGCCCAGACCCAGATCAGCCTCCAGGGGCGGGATGTCGCCCATGTTGAAGATCTCGATGTAGCCTTCGCGGGTGCCGATGCCGGCAACCTGCTCGTCGGTGGACAGACGCGAGGTCACGAACGACTGGTTGACGCTGGCGGGCACCGTGCAAGTGGTGTCGGCGGTGACGAACTG